>JADLEU010000120.1 GCA_020845955.1 Anaerolineales bacterium | reverse complement strand
ATCTCGTCGGGCTCAGCCATGCGCTTGAATGGGATGCGCTCCAGCCACCCGGCAATGACGCTGTCGGGGACGGCGTCCGTCATGCGCGTCTTGACGCCGCCTGGCGCCACGCAGTTGACGGCGATGTTGAAGCGCGCCCACTCGAGCGCCAGCGTCCGGGTGAGACCAATGACACCCGCCTTTGAGGCGGCATAGTTCGCTTGGCCGATGTTGCCCAGGGCGGCCACCGAGGCGGTGTTGACGATGCGGCCGTACTTCTGGCGCATCATGGGCACGGCCGCCAGTTGTGAGAGAAGCCAGGTGCCCTTGAGGTTAACCTCCAGCACGCTGTCCCACTGCTCGTCCGACATGATCCTGATGTCGCCGTCCTTCAGGCGCACCGTCAACGCATCTCGGGTGATGCCGGCGTTGTTGATCAGGATGTCCAGCCGTCCGAAGGCCTGAAGCGCGGCATCGACCATCTGCTGTGCGTCGGCGCGCTGGCTGACGCTGCCGGTCACGCAGCGCGCCGAGTGTCCGCCCTGCGCGGCCAGCGCCGCGGTTTCGGCCAAGCCGGCCTGGTCAACGTCGGTGATCACCAGGCGCGCGCCTTCGCGCGCCAGGCGCAGGGCAGTGGCGCGGCCGATCCCGCCGCCCGCGCCGCTGACGAGCGCCACTCTATCTTGAAGCCTCATCTAAGTCCTCCTGTAGGTCATACGCCCAGGTCTTTGGCGATGACGTTTTTGAGAATCTCGTTGGTTCCGCCGCCATACAACAAGAAGCGCGCATCGCGAAAGAAGCGCTGGGCGGGATATTCTAGGGCGAAGCCATAACTGCCGAAGATACGGGTGCACTCGTCGGCGGCCTGGTTGGCCATCTCGGACGCAAACAGCTTGGCCATGGCCGCCAGCCGCATGTCGGCGCGGCCGGCGTCGATGCGCGCTGCCGCGCGCTGCACCAGTCCGCGCGCGGCCTCGAGTTGAGTTGCCATGTGCGCGATTTTATGCTGGATCGCCTGGAAGGCCGCGATCGGCCTCCCAAACTGTACGCGCTCGCGAGCATACTGGAGGGAGGCCGCCAGGGCCGCCTCGGCCAGTCCCAGGGCAAGCGCGCCCGTCATCGTCCGGATCTCGGCCAGGATGGCGCCCAGGTTCTTGAACCCGCTGCCGGGCGTGCCCAACAGGTTATCCGCCGGCACACGCACTCCTTCGAGGATAAGCTCGGAGGTCTCCGAGGCGCGCACCCCTAGCTTGTCGATCCGCCGGCCGACCTGCAGCCCGGGCGCCCCTCTTTCGACCAGGAACATGTCGATGCCTTTGAAACCGGCAGCCGGGTCGGTCTTGGCGGCCACCGTGAAGAAATCGGCTACCGTGGCCGAGGTGATCCACATCTTGCGCCCCGTCAACAGCCAGTCATCGCCAGAACGCTCGGCGCGCGTCGTCAGGCCGCCCAAATCCGAGCCGAAGTCGGGCTCCGTCATGGCGATGGCGCCGATCTTTTCGCCGCGCAGCGCCGGCGCCAGCAGCCGCTGGTGATGGTCGCTGCTGCCAAAGCGGTAGATAAAGTCGGTGCCCATCAGGCACTGCATTGAAACCGCCGCCGCCAAAGCCAATGATCCGCGCGCCAACTCCTCTACCATCAAGCAGAACGTCGTGAAATCGCCGCCGCCGCCGCCCGCGGCCTCCGGGTAGCGCAGGCCGAAGTAGCCCAACTGGCCGCAGCGGCGGAAGAGCGCCATCGGGAACTCCCCGCGCTCGTCTAGCTCGGCCGCTACCGGCGCCACCTCGCGAGCGGCAAAATCACGAACAGAGCGGCGGAACAGCTCTTGTTCGGCTGAGAACCCCTCATGCATACATCCGCCGTTTCATCCCACCGGTCGCTTCTCGGCCAGGTGGATCAATACTCCGAAAGCGTCCTTGGGGTGGATAAAGGCCTCGCGCCAGACGTAGCCTTCGAACGTGACGCCAGGCGCGTAGGTGTGTCGATAGGCGATGCGTCCACCACGACGCTCCAACTCGGCGATAGCCAGGTCGAGGTCGTCCACCTCGAAAGTAATGTGATGGATTCCTGGCCCGCCGTTACGGTGGATGAATTTTGCCACCGGGCTGTCCGTGTGGGTCGCCTGCAGCAGTTCCATCTTGCTGGCGCCGACATCGAATGGACGGTACCGGATGCCCATGTCCGCGATATGCTCCTCGGGGCAGAAGCGGGCGCCGAACCACTGCTCGAAGAAAGCCTGGGCCTGGTCGAGGTCCTCGACGGCCAGGGCCACCCGCTCAATGCGTTTCACGAAGTCCATTGCCTGGCTCCCGTCTCAAGCGTGGTCGCGCCCGTTCAGGGCGCTCAGTTCCGCTTGCAGCGCGGCCGCGAAACGCTGGTTGTGCTCCGGGGCGCCAACGGTAACGCGAATCGCCGTGGGGAGACCCCAGCCGCCCATGGGGCGCACGATGATGCCGCGATGGGTCAGGCGCTCAGCCAACGTGCGCCCGTCCACCGGTAGATTGGTGATTAGGACGAAGTTTGCCTGGCTGCGCACGTAGCACACATCCAGCGCATCCAGCGCCGCATACAGCCACTGCAGCTCGTCGCGCACCAGGCGCCGGCTGCGCTCGAAGTACGCGTGGTCGTCGAGGCTGGCGGCGGCCGCCACCAGGGCCGGCGTCCCGGTATTGAACGGGGGCTGCGCCCGGTGCAGGTACTCTACCAGTTCAGGGCGCGCGATGGCGTAGCCCACGCGCAGGTTGGCCAGCCCCGCGCTCTTGCTGAAGCTGCGGATGACGATCACGTTGCGGCCCTCGGCCACGTAGCGGACCGGATCGGGCAGGGCCGGGTCGTCGGCAAAGTCGCGGTAGGACTCGTCAAACACGACCACCACATGCTCGGGCACCTGGTGCAAGAAGTCTTCCACCTCTGGCTGGCGGCAGATCAGGCCGGTCGGGTTGTTGGGGGTGCAGATGAACACCAGCCGCGTGCCCGCTCCGATCGCCGCGGCCATGGCCGGCAGGTCAAAGCCCAGGTTGGCGTCGGGAGGCACGAGCAAGGGCGTGCCGCCAAACATAGTGGCGCAGATGTGATAGAGCGGGAAGGTGAGCGAGCAAGTAATCACTTGCCCGCCGTCGAAGATGAAGGCCTGGGTGATGAGCCGGATCAAATCGGTAGCCCCGTTGCCGATAATGACCTGCTGCTCGCTGAAGCCGGGGTGGCTCAAGGGTCCCAGGCGTCGCCGCAGGTCGCGATCGGCCAAACCGGGATAGCGGTGGGCTTCGGCCAACGCCTGCTGAGCCGCGGCCATGGCCAGCGGCGACGGTCCGAGCGCATTCTCGTTCGAAGCGAGTT
>JADLEU010000119.1 GCA_020845955.1 Anaerolineales bacterium | reverse complement strand
GCCGGGCCGTGCCGGGCGCGCCCTGCTGGAAGTCGGGCTGCAAGTGCCGATGTTCAAAGCGCGCCCGGTGCTGACGGCCTTTCATGCGCTGATCTTCTTCGGGTTCTCGTACTACTTTCTTGTCAACGTCAACGACCTGCTGGAGGGCTTCTGGCCCGGCTATGAGACGGCGACTACCGCCTCCGGCCTGATCGGCGTCCTGAACCTGCTGGGCGATCTGCTCAGCGTGGCGGTGCTGCTCGGCGTGGTCGTCTTTCTCGTCCGGCGGTTTATCACACGCGACCCGCGCCTGGCGGTGCGCGACGACGTGCGCCTGCTCGCGGCGGTGAAGCGCGGCGGGATCCGGCGCGACTCGCTCATCGTCGGCGGTTTTATTCTCGTGCACGTTGGGTCGCGCTTCCTGGGGCAGGCGCTGCGGCTGGCCCAGGCCGAGGTCTTCAACCCGCTGCAGCCCTTCGCCAGCCTGGCCGCCCTCCCGCTGCGCGGCGCCGCGGACGGAGCGCTGAGCGCTGGCATCCACGTTACCTGGTGGCTGGCGATCGGCACGATAGTGATCTTTTTGCCCTACTTCGTGATCAGCAAACACCTCCACATCATGGCCGCGCCGCTCAACCTGGCGCTCGCCAGCCGGGGACCGCGCGGCCGGCTGGAGCCGGCCGTGCCGAAAGGGGCGCCGGCTGAGACAGCGCCAGGCGCGGCCAGCCTGGCCGACCTGGCCTGGCCGCGCCTGCTTGACGCTTACGCCTGCATCATGTGCAACCGCTGCCAGGATGTGTGCCCGGCTTACAACAGCCAGCGGCCGCTCAGCCCGGCTGCCCTGGAGATCAACAAGCGCTATTGGCTCAACGGCAACTTGACCAGGTTTGCCGCGGGCGCCGACTCGCCGGCCTTGTTGGAGTTCGCCATCAGTCCGGAGGCCGCGTGGGCCTGCACCACGTGCTACGCCTGCGTGCGGGTGTGCCCGGTCGGCAATGCGCCCATGGCGGACATCGTCGATCTGCGCCGGCGCATGGTCAACGACGGCGCGGAGCTCGACGCGGGCCTGCAGACCACCCTGGAGAAGATCGGCAAGACCGGCAACTCGTTTGGGCAGGCAGCGCGCAACCGGGCCAAGTGGGCGGCCAAGCTGGATTTCAAGATCAAGGATGCCCGCAAGGAGCCGGCCGAGTTCTTGTGGTTCGTGGGCGATTACGCCTCGTTTGACGCGCGCGTGCAAGAGATCACGCGCACGGTGGCTCGCGTGCTGAACGCCGCCGGCGTCGATTTCGGCATCCTGTACGACGCCGAGCGCAACTCGGGCAACGATGTGCGCCGGGCGGGCGAGGAGGGCCTGTTCGAGCAGTTGGCCGAGACGAACATCAGCACCATGCAGAAGTGCAGTTTCCAGCGGGTGATCACGACCGATCCGCATACCCTGAACGCGCTCAAGAACGAGTATCCCGACTACGGCGGCAAGTGGGACACCGTTCACTACACGCGCCTGCTGGCGCAGCTCATCGAAGCCGGCCGCATCAAGTTCGAGCGGCAGCTCAACTTTCGGGTCACCTTCCACGACCCGTGCTACCTGGGCCGTTACAACCAGGGCTTCAGTCCGCCGCGTGCCCTCATCCGGGCCGTGGGCTGTGAGTTGGTCGAGATGCCGCGCAACCGCGAGAATTCGTATTGCTGCGGGGCAGGGGGTGGGCAGATCTGGATGGGGACCACGCCGGACGGCGAACGGCCGGCCGAGAGCCGCATCCGCGAAGCCCTGGCGGCCCTGGCCGGGCCCAGCGCCAATGGCGCCAAGCCCGACCAGCCGCTGCTCTTTGTCGTTGCGTGTCCGAAGGACGTGGTGATGTACACCGACGCGGTCAAGACCACCGGCAGCGAAGGCAAGATCGAGGTGCGGGATGTGATCCAGCTCGTGGCCGAGGCCATGGGGACAACACTGCAGCCGCCGGTAGCCCAGCTGGCCGCTGCTTGAGGCCGGCACGGTGGCGCGCGGACTATCGGAGCTCTCCCTGGCGCTGGCACTCAGGCTGCGCGACCTGGCGCGCACGCTGGACCGCCTCGACCGCCTGGAATCCGGTACAGGCGCCTGGCTGGCCTCGCAGCGGCCCGAGGATTTCAGCGCGGCTGCTCAGGAAATGACCCTGCGCGCCCTGCGCGTGGCGTCAGATTCCACCAATTTCAGCCTTCTTCGGCGGCTGAGCGAGGCGGCCACTTTCAGCACAGTCGAGCTCGAGCGCGAGGCGGGCCTCGGCCGGCTGGCGCTGCGCGAACGCCTGAACGATCTGGTCCAGGTGGGGTTGATCAGCGTGAACATCGACACGGACCAGGTTCAGGTCACTCAGGCCGGCGTGGCGCTCACTCAGTTGTTCGCCTCGATCAGCCAGGCGGCCGCCGAGCGCCTGGCGGAAGCGCTCCAACCGGTCACGCGGTAATACGTCCATGAACTGCCCTTACTGCGGCGTCAACGATGTCCGGATGAAACTGCATCGCCACCTGCTCGAAACCCACCTCGACCGGGTATCCACGGAACATGACGAGGCCACGGGCAAAATGAAGTACGTTATCGCCTGCCCGGTCTGCGACCTTCGCTACCAACACGCTGTCAAGCCGCGGTACCACGATCCGCGCTTCCTGGACGAGTACACACGCGAGATTGCCCTCGTCGCCTTCGACCAATTGTTGTACCATCTGGAAGAGCGGCACCCCATTGAAGGAGGGCTGCCACCTGCGGACGGCGCGGGTTCCGCCGGCTAGGCAGCCACTTGAGGGATTATGACTACTACCAGTAACTGCAACCTACCGGCGGATCTCTACTACTGGATCGAAAAGCACACCTGGGCGCGCCGTGAGCCGGATGGCACGATTGTCATCGGCATCACCGACGTGGCCCAGCATCTGGCGAAGTCCATTATTTCGGCCACGCCAAAGGAAGCGGGTAAGACGGTGAAGAAGGGGAAGAGCGCCGGGACCGTCGAGAGCGGCAAGTGGGTGGGCCCAGTGACCGCCCCCGTCAATGGCACGATCCTGGCCGTCAACCCGGCGCTGAAGACCAGGCCCGGCCTGCTCAACACGGACCCGTACGGGGAGGGTTGGTTCAGCAAGATCACGCCCGACAACTGGGAAGCCGACTCGACTGACCTGGCGACCGGGACCGGTGGCGTGCAGGCCTACGAAGCATTTCTCAGCAGCCAGGGCATCGTCTGCCGGTAAGGGCCGTGACCGTCCTATTCGGCTGTGATGTTCCGGAGACGTGCCACTTCGACGTTGAGCGCGATGTGTGGGTGCGCTTTGAGGGCGAATTGGCCGTCTTGGGCATGACCGATCTGGCCCAGACGCGCGGCGGCAAGCTGGTCAACATCACGTTCAAGAAGCCGGGCAAGCTCATCGCGCAGGGCAAGAGCGCGGCCACTATCGAATCGGCCAAGTGGGTGGGCCCGTTTCCACTGCCATTCACCGCCGAAATTGTCGAGACGAACACGGCTGGTTTCACCCGCGACATTCTCGTGGCCAACAAGGATCCTTATGGAGCTGGTTGGCTGGTCAAGGTCCGTCCGGTCGACCTCAGCGCCGAGCGCGGGCACTTGCTGACGGGCGCGGCGGCCGTGGCAGCCTACCGCGAGAAGATCACGGCGCTAGGCGTCCACTGCTTCCGCTGCGTCGACAACCCCCAGGAGTGAGGAGCCGCAAGCATGGAACCGATACGCGTTCTCGATATAGGCCTGGTCCCGCCCGTGCGCTCACAGGCCATTTATCATGGGGTGGCTTATGCCCTGGGGCCCGGCACGCCCGACACGGTCATCCTGGTCGGCCCGACCGACCCGTACGTGTGCATCGGTTACCACCAGGAGCTTGAGAAGGAAGTTGACGTCGACTATTGCCGCCAGGCCGGCCTGCCGATCTACCGGCGCGAGGTCGGCGGCGGAGCAGTCTACCTGGATCGGGGGCAGGTGTTTACGCAGTGGATCTTCCACCGCCCGGCCCTCCCGGCGGCGCTGGAGGAGCGCTTTGCGCTGTATGTTCAGCCGCTCGTGGAAACCTATCAAGGCTTGGGCATCCCGGCGAATCATCGCCCGGTCAACGACATCCATGTGCAGGGCAAGAAAATCGGCGGCACGGGCGCGGCGCAGATCGGCGAGGCCGAGGTCGTCGTCGGCAGCCTGATGTTCGACTTCAACTTTGACCTGATGGCCCGCGTGCTCAAGGTGCCGTCTGAGAAGATGCGCGACAAGATCTTCCAGTCGCTCAACGAGTATATGACCACCATGACGCGCCAGCTCGGGCACACGCCTGACTATGCCGCGGTCAAGCGCGAGTACGTCCGCCACGTGGTGCAGGTGCTGGGCCGCCCAGCCGAGTACGCTGACCCGACGCCGGCTGAGCTCGCGGCCACGGCCGAGATCGAGGCGCGCCTGGCCTCCGACGAGTGGCTCTACCAAAAAGGCGGTCTGCGCCAGACTGGGGCCGTCAAGATCCATGCCGACGTCTACCTTTTGGAGGCGACCTATAAATCACCTGGGGGCCTCATTCGGGCGACGGCCCGGCTGCGGGACGGCCGGATTGACGACCTGAGCTTGTCCGGAGACTTCACCCTGTTGCCGGCCTTCGCGGTGGGCGCGCTGGAGCAGGCCCTGCGCGGGGTGGCGCTCGAAGGGGGAGCCGTCCGGGCCCGGGTGGCTGAGTTCTATCGCTCACTGCCGGTCCAGTCGCCGGGCGTGGGCGTAGAGGACTGGGTCAGCGCCGTGATGGCGATCAAAGGCCAGATGCCGGTCTCGTCATGAACTATGGCTTCCTGATCGACAACCGCAAGTGCATTGGCTGTCATGCCTGTTCCATCGCCTGCAAGTCGGAAAACGAGGTGCCGCTAGGCGTCAACCGCACCTGGGTCAAGTACACCGAGAAGGGAGTGTTCCCCGACACTCGGCGCTACTTTCAGGTGACGCGCTGCAATCACTGCGCTAACCCGCCCTGCGTTCGCATCTGTCCGACGACCGCGATGTATCAGCGGCCCGACGGCATTGTCGAGTTTGATCCTGCCCGGTGCATCGGCTGCAAGGCCTGCATGCAGGCCTGCCCCTACGACGCGATCTACATGGATCCGGGCGCCCACACCGCGGCCAAGTGTCACTATTGCGCGCACCGGGTTGAAGTTGGCCTGGAGCCAGCCTGCGTCATCGTGTGTCCCGAGCACGCCATCGTGGCTGGCGACGTGGACGACCCGGCGAGCGAGATCGCCCGTCTCCTCGCGACACAGCCAGTGCGCGTCCGCAAGCCCGAACAGGGCACCAAACCCAAGCTATTCTATGTCGACGCCGAAGAAGCCTCCATCGTGCCAATGCAGGCGCGGCAGGACGGGGGTATGCTCTGGGCCGACTGGCCGAAGCAAGGCCCGGGCGACTGGCGCGGACCGATCCACAGCGAAGATGGGCGGTTGGCCGCGGCTCTGCTGCGCTCGGCCGCCGGGCCGCGCGAGACGTACAACGTCCCGCAGCGCATCCCCTGGCACTGGCCGGTGCCCGCCTATCTAGTCACCAAGTCCATCGGCGCCGGCACGTTCATCGTCAGCGCCGTGGGCCTGTCGCTCGGGTGGCTAGGTGACGCTCCGGCATTCACCACCGTCGCGGGCTTCCTGTCCCTGGTCTTCATCGGCCTGACCACCCTCCTCCTGGTTGCCGACCTCGACCGCCCTGAGCGCTTCTGGACCATCCTCGTTCGCCCGCAGTGGCGCTCCTGGCTGGCGCGCGGCGCGTTCATCCTGATCGGCTTCTCAGCGATCGCCGGCCTCTACTGGCTCGCGTTAGTCTTCGGCCGGCCCGATCTCGCGCGCTGGCTCACCTGGCCCGGCGTCGTCCTGGCCGCGCTGGCTGCCGTCTACACCGCTTTCCTATTCGCCCAAGCGGAGGGCCGCGACTCGTGGCAGAGCAGTTCGCTGCCGCTGCATCTGCTGGCGCAGACCATCCAAGCAGGCGCCGCGACGCTCCTGGTTGTGTCCGCTCTGCTATTCCCAAACGATCGCATACAACTTCTCAATCCTGGCTATGGCGGCTTCGTTCCGCTGGCATGGATCTTTGCCCTCAGCTTGTGCGCCAATCTGCTCTTCACTGCGGCCGAACACTCGGCTCGCCATCCGACTGGCGAAGCCGCTGCTGCAGCTCGCCTGATGCAGCGCGGTGGCTTTGCCCGCTGGTATTGGGGTGGGGTGCTCGCAGGGATTGTTCTGCCTCTGGTGCTCGCCGCCATGCCTGCGCTGCTGGCGCCCGGCGCCGGCATCTTGGGGCGTGAGCCTCTCGACGTGCCGTGGCCGTTTATTCTGGCCGCGGTTTTGTCTCTCGCCGGCCTGTTCGCTTATGAGTGGGCGTTTGTGATGGCGCCTCAGGACGTGCCGAATAATTAAGCTGCTGGCGGGCGAGGACCCCAGCGCGGCTGGGCCCGCCGCCAGGCGCAACCCACCGAGTCCGCCATGACTGATTCTGTTATTCTACTGCCGCTCCAAGCTACGCCTGATGGGCTGCGTCTGCAGCAATACCCTCCCGCCGAGCAGTGGGACGACTGGGTCGAGTGGGACCACAAGGCGTGGCCGAAGAAGGCGCCCCGGCGCTATCGCCTGGTGCCAACCGTCTGCTTCAACTGTGAATCGGCCTGCGGCCTCCTGGCGTGGATCGACAAAGAGACCGGCCAGGTGCGCAAGTTCGAGGGCAACCCGGCGCACCCGGGCAGCCGCGGCCGCAACTGCGCCAAAGGACCCGCCACGCTCAATCAGGTGAACGATCCCGACCGCATCTTGTTTCCGCTGAAGCGCGCCGGCCAGCGGGGGGAAGGCAAATGGGTGCGCGTGACGTGGGAGCAGGCGCTGCAAGACATTGGCGTCCGCATCCGGCGCGCGTTTCTCGAAGGCCGGCATAACGAGGTCATGTACCACGTGGGCCGGCCCGGTCACGATGGCTTGATGGAGTGGGTGCTGCCGGCCTGGGGCGTGGACGGTCACAACTCGCATACCAACATCTGCTCGTCGGGCGCGCGCGCCGGCTATGCCTTCTGGATGGGCTTCGACCGGCCCAGCCCCGACCACGCGCACGCCAACGTCATCCTGCTGATCAGCAGCCACCTGGAGACCGGCCACTACTTCAACCCGCACGCCCAGCGCATTATCGAGGGCAAGCTGGCCGGCGCGAAGCTGATTGTCTTCGACACCCGGTTGTCCAACACTGCTTCGATGGCCGATACATGGATTGCCCCCTGGCCGGGCTCGGAGGCCGCCATCCTGCTGGCGATTGCCAACCACCTGATCAGCACTGGTCGCTATAACCGCGAGTTCGTGCGCCGCTGGGTGAATTGGGAGCAGTATCTGCAGGCGCTGGATCGGGGCGAGTTGAGCCGAGCGCCAGCCGCTGGCGGCCGTTCCGCGTTTGAGTTTGCGGATTTTGAGCTGGCGCTTCAGGCGCACTATGCGAAGTACACGTTTGAATTCGCCGCGCAGGAGGCCGGCGTGGATGCCGCGGTGCTGCGCGAGATTGCGGAAGCGGTGGCCAATTGCGAGGGCAAGCTGACGACGCACAACTGGCGCAGCGCCGGGGCGGGCAACCTGGGTGGCTGGCAGGTCGCCCGGTGCCTGTGGTTTCTGAATGTCCTGACCGGCAGCATTGGCGTCGAGGGCGGCACGTCGGCCAACGGCTGGGATAAGTGGGTGCCGCGACCCCACAAGCTGGCGCCGCACGTGCAGCGCTGGAACGAGCTGACCTGGCCAGGGGAGTACCCGCTGGCCTACTTTGAGATGAGCCATTTGCTCCCGCACTTTCTCAAGGAAGGCCGCGGGAAGCTCGACGTGTATTTCACCCGCGTCTACAACCCCATCTGGACGAACCCCGATGGGTTCACCTGGATCGAAGCCTTGCGCGACGAGAGCAAGATCGGGCTGCACGTGGCCCTGACCCCCACCTGGAGCGAGAGCGCCTGGTGGGCCGATTACGTGCTGCCGATGGGCCTGGGCGCCGAACGCCACGACGTGATGAGCCAGGAGACCCATGCGGGCCAATGGATCGCCTTCCGGCAGCCGGTGCAACGCGTGGCCCTGGAGCGCGCGGGCCAGACGGTCCAGCGCACCTACGAGGCGAACCCTGGCCAGGTCTGGGAGGAGACGGAATTCTGGGTCGATCTGAGCTGGGAGATAGATCCCGATGGGGCCTTGGGCATCCGCCAGTACTTTGAGTCGCCCTATCGGGCAGGCGAACGTATTACTGTGGACGACTACTATGGCTGGATGTTCGAGCATTCCGTGCCCGGACTGCCCGAAGCGGCGGCGCGGGAGGGGCTAACCGCGCTGGGCTACATGCGCAAGTACGGCGCGTTTGAGATCCGCCAGGGCGCGCAGGCCGAGTACGAGCGGAGGCTGACGCCCCAGGAGTTGGCGCAGACGCGAGTCGATGACGCCACCGGGATTGTATACTCGCGCGCCCCGGCGCCAGCGCCCAAGAACATCGTGCCGGCACCTGCGCCAGTCACGACGGAGCACGGCCGGGCCGTCGGCGTCCTGGTGGACGGCGAGGCCAGGTTCGGTTTCCGCACGCCATCGCGCAAGCTGGAGTTTTACTCGAGCACCCTGGCCGAATTCGGCTGGCCCGAGGTGGCGATACCGGAACACATGCCGAGCCACGTGCACCCAAGCCAGGTAAAACGCGAGGCGGGCGAGTTCGTCCTGCTGTCCACGTACCGCCTGCCGACGCTCGTCCACACCCGCAGCGCCAACGCCAAGTGGCTAATGGAGATTTCGCACTCCAACCCGACCTGGATCCACACTTCTGACGCCGAGCGTTTGGGCGTCAGGAGCGGGGATTTGGTGCGCGTTACGACGGACATTGGTTTCTTCGTCGACAAAGTCTGGGTGACCGAGGGCATCCGGCCGGGCGTGATCGCCTGTTCTCATCATCTCGGCCGGTGGCGCCTGGCCGAGGGCGAAGGCGCCAACCGCATCGCCTCCGCCCTGGTAGACTTGCGCGAGCGGCCGGGCGAGAACCCGCTGGGCAAGGAGTGGAGCTTGCGCCAGGTGCGCGGCGTCGAGCCTTATCAGTCCGCGGACCCCGACACGGCCCGCATCTGGTGGACCGACGCCGGCGTGCACCAGAACCTTGCCTTCCCGGTGCAGCCGGATCCGATTAGTGGCATGCATTGCTGGCACCAGAAGGTGACAGTGGCCCGGGCGCGGCCCACCGACCAGTATGGCGATGTATACGTGGATACTGCCAAGGCTCACGCCGTCTATCAGCGCTGGCTAAGCCTGTCGCGGCCTGCCGCCGGCGAGTGGCGCCGGCCGCACTGGATGCTGCGGCCGTTCCGGCCGGACCTGAGCGCCTATCGCCGGGCCGGCCAGGGGGCGTGATGAATTTGGCGCTGCTTGGCCGGCTCTGGCTCCATGAACCCGGCGCGGTGGAGGCAGCGCGCGGCGCCGCGCTGGTCGGTTCACCGCCGTTCGACCCGGCGGAGCTGAGCTCAGCCTACGCAGACATCTTCCTGCTGAACGTCTATCCATACGGCACAATCTTTACCCAACCTGACGCGGAGCTGAACGGGCCTGAGGCGCGGTCGATGGCCCGCCTCTATGCCGAGCATGGCTACCAGCCGCCGGACTTGCTGGCGGTCGGCGCGCCCGACCACCTTGGACTGGCGCTGGGCTTCCTCGATTACGCCACCGCGCGTGGCCTGCCGAGGGCGTTCGCACTGGCCTGCGGCGCGGTCCTGGCCTGGGCGCCCGTCGCCTGCCTGGCCGTGGAGCGCGAGCCGGGCGCGCACGCGTTCTACCGGAGCCTGGCGGCCCACACCCGTGAGACCCTGCTGCTCGCCGCGGGCCATTCGGCCCCCGACTTGCCCGCCTGGGCATGGGCCGAGCTGCCGCCGCCCTTCGACAGCATCGATCAGCCGGCGGCGGACGGCGCCGAGGTGCGCTTGCGCGACCTGGTGCGCTTCTTCCTGGCGCCGGCGCGCTCGGGGTTGTTCTTATCGCGGGCGTGCCTGGGGACGCTGGGACGCCGGCTAGGGTTGACGCTGCCTTTTGGATCGCGTTTGGAGGTGGCCGAGCTGCTGTTCACGGCCGCGGGCCAGGCAGAGCGCTTGAGCGGACTGCTGGCGGCGCTGGCCGCCGAAGCCGGCGCCTGGATCGATGCCTACCGTCGAACGGCGTCGGCGCACCCGGTCTGGTCAGCGGCGGCCGAACACTGGCAGAGCCGGGCGGCCAATACGCTGCGTTTGATTGCTGCCCTGGAGCAGATCGCCGCGGAAGAGGCCCGGCGTGCGCCTGCCTACTCCGGCTGACGTCGCGGCGCTGCGGCCGCGTTTCGGCGTGACCGGGGACGCTGCGCGAGCTGCGCTGGCCGGGGTTCAACCCTACGCTCGCGAGGCGCTGGGCATTCACACCCAGCGCCAGACCCTCATCGATGGGGATCTCCCGGCCTACGTGGTCATGACCACGCCGGAGACGAACGGGGGCTGGGGAGAGCTGATGCCGGTCTGGTTCAAAGCCTACGAACGGCCGGTGCCGCTCTATTGCCTCGACAATTGGGCTCTGTTCGCGGCGCTCTACCAGGCGAGCTTCGGGCCGCCGGCGTCGGGCGCCGTTGACCGCGACGCCTTGCTGCGGGTGATCGTGGGAGCTGACCTGCTCATCCCCTTTTTGCCAGGAACGGATGGGGCCGGGCGCTTCCTGCGGCACGGGATCTTGCCTTTGCTGCTGGCGATCCTGTGGCTTCCGCCAGCGGTGCGCGACGAATGGCTGGCGCTGCATGCCGCGGGCGCCAGGCAGGCCCTCGCCCGCGGCGCGGTCCAACGGGGTGGCGAGGCGGCCTGGCTAGAGGCGCTTGAGACGGATGCTTGGCTGGTGCCAGAGCGGGGTCCGGTTGCCGGTCAGGCGGCTGTGGCGGCTTTCTTAGGCGATGAAGATCGCGCCCGGCCATATGCCCAACTGTTCGTTGGAATCTGCGTGATGGTCACGGTTCTGGCCGAGGCCTGGGGAGTCGATTGGCGCCGCTGGGTCTTCCAGGCAGTCAACGTGGGTTATCGGAACCCCTCGTTTGGACTGCCTGAGCTGGCCGCCTGGCTTGGGTAGCGGGGAGGCCGGCGGCGAAGCCTTGCCGAAATTCAGTGGGCTCTTGCTTCGCCGGGTGCGGCGCGCGGTGCGCACGCCGTCCAAACCGATTCGGCCAAGTATGCTCGGGCCGGCAAACCACCGCGGCCGAAGGCGCCAGCAACGGCTGGCCCGCTTAACGGCGTGAGGCGCGGCCAGAACAGGGCCCGACGGCCACCAATTCCAGCCCCAGGCCATGCACCCTGGCCAACAGGCCGTGCAGTGCTGCCTGGTCTGGCACCACGCCAGTTAGGGTCGTCTCACCATTGGCCTCGTGCTTGATGGTCATCCCATTGAACCACTCCGACCAGTCGGGGTCCAGGTGGCCGCGCACGCGAAGGCAATACGTTTTCGCTGTTTTCATAGAGTCTAGGTTACGGGCCAGCCGGGTGAGCCGTCATGCCTCCTGGGGTGAAGCCTGGGGAGATACCGGCCGGGCCCGGCGAGTCCTAACGCCTCCCCACGCGGCACGCGGTGGTTAGTGCCGGGTGGCCGGCCCCGCGTGCTTGGCCCGGCTTTCGGCCGGCTTCGCCCCTCACCAAGCGCAGGCTGCCACCGATGACGAGCCTATCGGCCAGGAAGCAGCCTCGGCCGAGATCCGGCCGGCTGGGCCAGTTAGGACCCAGGCCAGCGCGGCCTCGCCGGCGATGGCGGCGATCATCCCGCGCCCGGTACAGCCAGATGGGGTTGCGGGTCAGCAGGCGCTCGTAATCGTCTGGTCGTACAGCCGGCGCACTACCGGCGTCATTTTGCGGCTCACGCGTCGCGCTGCAGCGCCGCCAACGCCGTGCAGGTCAGGCCCAGGGCCAGCATGCTTAGCCCGGCTTCCAGCGGGAGTGATTGCAGCGCGCTCAAGACCACCGTCGCCACGCCCATACCCAAGGCCAATGCCTTCAGCACTACGTTGGTCAACTTGCGAATGTCTTCCATGGTGTTGCCTCCATTCTGCCGCAGGTCACAATAATGCTCGGGAGTTGCCAGCAGACGAGCTCCTCTGACATTCTCATGGCCTGTTATTCGATTGATGGGCTTCACGTCACGGCCACACAGCTATTGGCGCCGCCGGCGGCGTCGATGAAAGCATACGGCCAGGATGGCTCCGCCGGCGTATGTGGTGGCGCCGGCTTGCTCGGCGCGCCGTTCACCGGCCGTGTCAGAGGCAGTGCCGTTCCTCTACGCCTCCGTCAGGTGCCAGGCTGCTCCAGTGCGGTCTTGGAGGCTGCCGTAGCCGGCGGGGCGGGCGTTATCGCGACCGGCACGCTCGGCGCCCGCCTGTGGCGCAATCGGGCGGCCTTCTCTTCGGCCTCTCGCAGCCGGCGAGCCGACCGCGCCAGCAGCCACACGGCGGCCCAGGCCACCAAACCATTCGCGATCCATAGCGCCAGCAGCCGTGGGCCAAGTCCCGAGCCGATTTGCTCGGCCAGCTTGTCGGCGATCATGGTCGCGGTCAGCGCTCCCAGGGCCAACGGTGTCAGGAACTTCCAACACAGGTCGAGCATCTGGTCAATGCGCCAGCGTGGCAGAGCCGTGCGCAGCAGCACCACTAGGAAGTACCCGGCAAACGCCTTGAGGGCGAAGTATAGGCTGCCGAGCAGCGGATAGCGCTCGGCCAGCGGGCCCTGCCAGCCGCCCAGGAACAACACGGCCACCAGCGCCCCCACCGTAAAGCCGTGCAGAAATTCGGCGGCCATCAGCAGCCCAAAGCGCATGCCGCCGTACTCGACGCTGTAGCCCGTCGCGATCTCTGAATCCGCTTCCAGCAGGTCGAAGGGCGCCCGGCCGGCTTCGGCCACCGACGTGATGAAAAACACCAGGGCCGGGATCGGCGCTAAGACGATGAACCAGGCCGCCTCCTGGGCGGCCACAATGGCCGGCAGGCTCATGCTGCGTGCCAGTAAGACGGGCACGGCCAGGCTGAGCAGCATCGGCGCTTCGTAGCTCACCAGTTGGGCAACGGCCCGAAACGCGCCCAGCAGCCCATATTTGTTGTTGGACGACCAGCCGGCCAGCATGATGGCCAGCGTGCCAAGCGATCCCGCCCCAGCCACGTAGATCACGCCGACGTTCAGGTCGGCGCCTACGATGTTGACGGCGAATGGGATCACCGCCCACATCGCTAGAACCGACGTGACGGCCAGGATGGGCGCCAGGTTGTAGACCCAGCGGTCGGCCCCTGTAGGGGTGACCAGTTCGCGGGTCAGCAGCTTGAGCACGTCCGCTACCGGCTGCAGCAGGCCCTGCGGGCCGGTGCGGTTCGGCCCGACCCGATCCTGCATGCGCGCTACGAGCCGGCGCTCTGCCCAGATCAGGACTATGGTGAACAGCAGGCAGCCGGTGACGATCCCGGCGGCGCCCAGCGCCGTCAGCAGCGCGTCAACCGCAGCCGCTGGAAGTCCTACGCCGAGCAGCCGGGCAGCCAGCCACGCGCGCCATGTCTCAATGGGGTCCGTCCAGACGCTCATCAAGCCTCCTTGTTAGGGCGTTTGGGCTTGTGTCCCATTATTGAGATAGGCAGGTGAAGTGTCATGCCCCCCTGGGTGAAATGCTGCGCCCAACGAAGGGGCAGAGTGCGGCAGGCTGCGTAGTGCGGGATCCCCCCGCCGCCTTGCGCGGTCCTGGTAGGAGGACTAGATTAGACCCAGGTCCCGGGCTCGTGCGATGGCCTGCGCCCGGTGGCTGGCATTCAGTTTTCCGAAGATGGCGTTGATGTGCTTCTTGACTGTGCTGACGGCGACGACCAGCTTCGCGGCGATCTCCTGATTATTGTGGCCCTCCGCCACCAGCCGCAGCACTTCCAGCTCGCGCTGGCTCAACGCTGCCGCCTGCTCCCCCGCGGCGGGCCGGCCGGCCCGCGCCGGCGGAGGAGCGGCCCCGAACGCGGCGGCATCGAAGGCGGCCACTAGGTGCTCGGCATAGGCGCGCCGGCTTGGCGTGTCTAGGTGAGGGCCGCACTCGGCCAGCAGACTTCGCAGTCGCGGGCCCTCGTCGAGGAAGCTCTGGACGTAACCTTCGGGCTCGGCCAGACTGAGCGCCCGCTGGAGGCAGGCGAATGCCTCGGCCCGTTGCCCACGGCCGGCATGCGCCAGGGCCAGCAGCATTTGGATGCGCAGGACGAACAAACCCTGCCCGCCAACCTCTGCCATGCGCAGCAAGCCTGCGGCCAGATCTCCCGCCTGGGCATAGGCTTGCTGCGCGATCAGCACTCGGGCGCGGGCCAGGCGGTGGGTGTCGAACGGCGTCAGCGCGGCCTTCCCGTCCTGTGCCTCTTCCGTGGCGGCCCAGT
>JADLEU010000118.1 GCA_020845955.1 Anaerolineales bacterium | reverse complement strand
TGCGAGCCGGGCATCGCCATCGGGCAGCGCGCGCTGCTGGTGCAGACTCCCCAAGGCAACCTGCTGTGGGACTGCGTCCCACTGCTGGACGAGGCGGGCCTGGCCGCGGTGCGGGCGCTGGGCGGCGTGCAGGCCATCGCCATCTCGCACCCGCACTTCTACACCAGCATGGTCGAATGGAGCCAGGCCTTTGGCGCGCCGATCTATCTGCACGCCGCCGACCGGCAGTGGGTCATGCGGCCTGACCCGGCCATCCAGTTCTGGGAGGGCGAGACGCTGGCACCGTGGGAGGGCGTGACCATCATCCGCTGCGGCGGCCACTTTGCCGGCAGCGCCGCGCTTCACTGGGCGGCCGGCGCCGAGGGGCGCGGCGCGCTGCTGGCGGGCGACACGCTGATGGTGGCCTCCGACCGGCGCTACGTGAGCTTCATGTACAGCTTCCCCAACTACGTGCCGCTGCCGGCGGCGAGCGTGCGGCAGGTGGCCGCGGCCGTGGCGCCCTTCGCCTTCGACCGCATCTACGGCGGCTGGTGGGAGCGCGTGGTGGCCGCGGACGCCAAGGCGGCGGTGGAGCGGTCGGCCGAGCGCTACATCCGCGCGCTCGAGGGGCGGCTGGGGAAGGGCGGTGTGTGAGTATGCAAGCGGTTGAGGACAGCCGGGCGTGGGCGGGCCGCGCCCATCACAAACCATGGACCCCTGGCCGCGTTTCCCGTAGAATTAGCGATGTATGAAGTACTACGAGCTGCTCGACGTCCCGCCGGACGCGAGCGAGGAACAGATCAAGGCCGCCTATCGCATCCTGGTGCAGCTGCACCACCCGGACCGGCTGCAGCAGGTGAGCGCCGCGGTGCGGCAGTACGCCGAGGAGCGGCTGAAGAAGATCAACGCGGCCTACCACGCGCTGGGCGATCCGCAGCGGCGCGCGGCCTACGACGCCGCCTGGCAGGCCGCCCGCGCCCGCCCGGCGGCCCCGTACCCCGACGAGGCCTACGAATACGCCGTGCCGCACGACCCCGCCTGGGAGCAGAGCAAGAAACACACCCGCCGCCGCGCCCAGACCGCCGCAGAGGCCGAAGCCGCGGCCGCCTACCAGGCCTGGGCCCACGAGGAGGCCGAGCGCTACGCGCGGGCGCGCGACGCCGAGCGCACCCGCCAGGCCGAGCGCGAGAACCGCGAGGCCGAGGCCCGCGCCCGGAAGGCGGCCGAAGAACAGTACCCGCGCGCCCGCCCCGACCCGAGCCTGGGCGGCGTGCTGGTAGTGCACTTCGCGCCGGGCGTGTGGACCACGCTGGTGCCAGTGGCTACCGGCACCTTTTGGATGGGATCGGACCTCGGCGACCCCGAGGCCGGCCGGGCCGAGCAGCCGCAGCACCAGGTGCGGCTGTCGGAGTATTACCTGGGGCGCTACCCGGTGACCAATGCCCAGTACCAGGCTTTCCTGCGCGCGACGCGCCGTGCGCCGGCCGCGCCCGTGCCGCCCGGCCACGAGCAGCACCCGGTGGTCAACGTCACCTGGGATGACGCGGCGGCGTTCTGCCGCTGGCTGAGCGCGGCCACCAGCCGGACCTTCCGGCTGCCGACCGAGGCCGAATGGGAGAAGGCCGCGCGCGGTCCCGAGGGGCAGCGCTACTCGTGGGGCAACGAATGGGACCCCAGCCGGCTGAACGGCGAGGGCGGGCCTGGCTGCCTGATGCCGGTGGACCGCTTCTCGCCGGCGGGCGACAGCCCCTACGGCGCCGCCGCCCTGCTGGGCAACGCCTGGGAATGGTGCGCCGACTGGTTCGACCCCAAGCTCTACGCGCGCCGCGCGAACCGGCTGGTGAGCGACCCGGCCGGCCCGGGCACCGGCCAGGGCTACGTGGTGCGCGGGGGCGCCTTCGACGCGCCGGCGCGCCACACGCGCTGCGCCTACCGCACGTTTGAGTACCCCGACACCGCGCGGCCCAACCTGGGCTTCCGCCTCGCGGCCGAGGCCACCTGAGCCAGCGCCGCCCGACTCAAAGTCCCCGGCCCGATTGTCATTCCGAGGCGCATTTTGCCGAGGAATCTCGGCATTGGCGCATGCGCAACTCTGTCTGCCACGGCTAATCGCGATCGTACACCGCTTTGCTGTCGGCCACCGCATCGCCGCCGAGGGAAGCTATTCCTGTAAGCTTATCCAGCTTGTCCCAACCGATCACGCGGGTCGGATACTGATGCTTGCGCTTTGCGGCTCGGCGCGACGGCTTCGTCGCTTGAGTGCTGACCGTCACGCGCACTTCCACGCCCTCGGGCAAATCCAGGCGCTTTCGCAATTTCAGCGTTCCCTTGGAGTAAAGCGCTGGCAAATCGGCAAATTCGCTCATGTCACGCCACCTTGCTTCAGTCAATCCGTGACTGTTGTACTTCAGCAGGCTTACTTCCGTCCGCCTCGCGGGCTGGTCGCCGTGCGTGGCGCGGTCGAGATCAGCTCGGGTCAGCGTGCCCGCGACCTAGCGCTGAAAGCCAGCGTGCAGCGACTCTCGAGACTTGCAGCAGCGGTCAACATCGCAGGCGTCGATCAGCGCCCGTTCCCAGGCTGTTTATGTGGAGGGGGGTGCTTGGGTAAGGAGGCTAGCCGGCGGGCAGCCGCGCCAGCAGTTCGGTTGCCGTCACAATAGGAATGCGCTGGAACTCATTCAGCTTGAGCAGGTGCAGGTCGCCAGACACGATTGCTTCGGCTCGGGCAGACACCGCGCACGCCAACACAACATCATCGTCCGGATCGTCAGCAACAACTGGCGCGATTGCGGCAGGTTCAATGACATTCGCAAGCGCCGCATAGCCCAAAACCAGTTCCCGCGCGGTAATCCCGGCGGCTTTGAGCCGCCCAGCAAACTTCCTGCGCCCCAGAACCTCCTCAAGCTCAACGAGCAAGGTAACGCTCGTGAAAAGGTCGATTCGACCGCTTCGAGCCGCGTCCAGGACTTGCCGGGGCGCACCCCGCCACAAAAGGCCCGAAACGACGGTATTGGTGTCAGCGACGACCCGCATTAGAAGCCCGCCGCTCGGCGCGAGCCGCCTCGATTTCGGCTTCGAGCTCCGCGTCGGTCAGCGTCGGCAGGTCAAGCCCGGCCAGGCGATCGGCGGCGCTGAAAAGCTGATCAACATGCAGGCGGCGCACTTCCTCGCGCAGCAGGCGCTCGATGACTTCCGGGCTGAGCAGTCCGGCCGCCTCGGCCTCGCGGGCCAACCTGTCCGGCAGGGTAAGTTTGAGTTCCACCTCGGTCATGGCTCAATCCCTCAACAATCCTCAGGCGCCTTGTCCAAGCAGTTCCCCGTTGCGTGATCGCTCTGTGCGGATTCTAGCACAGACAGGGTGTACTCCGAGCGCAACATCGGCCAATCGTCCGACGGGCCGCTTCCTCGGACGCATCCACAGCTGGCGTGCGTCAGCGACCAGGGCGCACGCGGAAGACCGATCGAGCTCAGGGCACAGAAGCCACTCCGCCAGAGCTGCGTTGTAGGCGTAGGGCGCCTTCGACGCGCCGGCGCGCCACACGCGCTGCGCCTACCGCACGTT
>JADLEU010000117.1 GCA_020845955.1 Anaerolineales bacterium | reverse complement strand
GGCGGTTTCTTCACCGCCGGTTGTTATACAACCGGGTCCGGTTTCCTGCGACTGGAACCCCTTTGTTTCCGCCCACCCCGATCGTCAGTAGCCACTCTCGTCAGTTTGAGACGAAGTCTCGCTAGCAGGACTGCAACTAGCGTTCTCCCTGGATGAGTGCGGCCGGCCAGGCCTTATCAATCGATCAACCAGACGCGTATGCTATAATCAGGCGAGGATCCCTCACCCTGGCGTCTCTTTGTACCGGTGCGAAGGATGTCGCGATGGCTGCCGCCAGCTTACCGCTTGACGAACTCGCCAATGCCTGCGCTGAGCAAACCCAACGTTACAGCCGGCGCCGACCCAGCGATCCCATCCATTGTTTTGAGCTATTGCGCCGCGCGCTGGCGGAAGGCAGCCCCGAAGCCTTCACCTACGTCTACCGCATCTACGAACGCCAGGTGCTCATCTGGGTCCACCTGCACCCTCGCTTCGAGCAGACCGGCGAAAGCGCCGAGTTCTTCGCCAACGCGGCGCTCAATCGGTTCTACTTCGCCCTGCGTGGCCAGAAATTCAGCCAGTTTGCGTCATTGGCGCAGGTTTTGGCCTATCTCAAAGCCTGCGTCCACAGTGGGATCGCGCAGCACATACGCGACCACGAGAAGCTGCCTGTGCTGCCCTTGGAGGAAGCCTGGGCCGCCGCCGATCCGGAAGATGTCGATGCCGAACTGCAGGCCGCCGAGCTCTGGCAGCACATCTGCCGCTGTCTGCCCGACGACCGTGACCAACACCTGGCGCGCTGCGCCTTCGTGCTTAACCTCAAGCCCAAGGCGATTGTGGCGGCCCATCCCGCCGTCTGGCGCAGCGAGCGCGAGGTTTCGCTTGCGCTTTATCGCCTGCGCCAGGTGCTGCGCAGCGACCCTGAGTTGAGGCAGCGGTTGGGCCGGCCGGCCGGCGCCGAGGCCCGGACTTGAGCCGTTCAACGCCAGTGCGATATTTCACTACCGGCTGCATTTATTCGGGTAGAAGTGCTTAAGCCGACATGTCCTGCCGCCAGCCGCCGCCCCTGACCCTGGAGCAATTGTCGGCAGTCCTCGACGGCCAGGCCGAGCCGGCTATTGACGAGCACTTAGCTGTTTGCCCGGAGTGCGCCATGCGCCTGGAAGAAGCTCGCCAATTCGATCGCCACCTGGCCAGCCGCCTCTATCGCTGGGACTGCCCCAGCCCGCAAGCCCTGGCCGACTACCACCTGGGCCGGTTGGAGGTCGAGGCGGCCACCTCCGTGACCCGGCATGCCGAGCACTGCCCAAGCTGCGCCGCAGAACTGAACGATCTCCGGGCTTTCCTGGCCGCGGGCGAGGTGCGCGCCCCGGCGCCGGCGGCCCGCCTGCCCGAGGGCTCGTTTGCCGCCCGGCTGGGCGGGCTGGTGGCGCAGCTTATCCCTCGCCAGTCGGCCTTGGCCTTGCGGGGAGAAACTCAGGGACCGGTCACAGCAGCCGTTGGTGATATTCTGCTCGTGCTGGAGGCGCAGCCGGCCCAGGCCGGCCTGGCCACCCTCATCGGTCAGTTGGCCGCGCCCGAGCAGGACCAATGGACGGGTGCGTTGGTTCAGCTCTGGCGGAATGGTGTGCTTGGCCAGACCACGGTGTTGGACGATGCCGGCGGGTTCAGGCTGGACAGCCTTGAGCCAGGCGCGGTGGATCTGAAATTCACTCCGGCGGCCGGTGAGCCCGTGCTGTGGCCTGATTTTGCCGTCGAGCCGTAATCGCGTGGATATCGATCACCTGACCGAACAACTGCTGCTGACGCGCGACGCGCAGGTGCTGGCACCGCCCGATCTGGGCCAGGTGGCGGACCAGGTGGTCGAACGCCTCAAGGGCGAAGCTGACCGTCATTGGGCCATTGACCCCAACCAATCGCTGGCATTGGCCCAGCTGATCGTCGCCATTGGCCAGGCTCGGCACGACCGGCGTCAGACAGCCCTGGGTCACATGGCCCAGGGTGACGCTTTGAAGCTGCTCGGCCGCTTTGCCGAGGCCTGGGACGATCTGGTCCTGGCCGGAACATTATTCCAATCGGCCGGCGACGAAGTCGGCTGGGCGCGCACCTGCATTGGCCGGCTGTACGTATGCGTCCAGCTCAAGCGCGTCGACGAGATGCTGCGCGAGGCGGATCAGGCGCGGGCCATCTTCGTGCGGCACGGTGAGACCGAAAAGCTGCTGCGCCTCAACTTCCAGACCGCGCTGGTATACAACTACCTCGGCGAGCAGCGCCAGGCGCTGGCCTGGTTTCAGTCGGCGCTTGAGCTGGCCCAGGCGCTCGGCAAGCTCGGCGCGCAATACTTAGGCCCCTTGCAGACCAATCTCGGCTTTGCCTATGATGCCCTGGGTGATCTTCAGCAGGCGCAAGCCTACTACCAGAGAGCGCGCGCGCTGTTCGCCGAGCGCGGCGAATCTCTCAACCAGGCGACGGTTGACATCAACCTGGCCTATCTGGCCCGCGCCCAGGGTCACTACCCACTCGCGCTGCGCCAACTGCAGGCCGTGCTGGATGAGACCGAGCAGCGCTTTCCGCCAACTGCCCTGGTGGCGCGCTGCGACCTGATTGAATGCTACCTGGGGCTCAGCCGCTATGCGGAGGCCCGGGATCTGGCTCGCCAGGTGGTCGAGGACTATCGGCGCTCGGGCGACACCTTTCAGTTGGCCCGCACGCTGCTTCACCTGGCGGCCAGCGAGGCCGGGTTGGCCGGGTTTGCCGCGGCCAGGGCAGCGGTCGAGGAGGCCGCCGAGCACTTCGCGGCGCTGGGCGCCCACACTTGGAGCGCCAGCGCCCGGATGTTGCTGGGCCAACTGGCACTCCGCCAGGGCCAGCAGCAACAGGCCCTCCAGGCGGCCACAGCGGCCGCCGAGCGCTTTGAGGCGGCGGGGCAATTGGCCAGTCTGGCCGCGGCCCACTTACTGTTGGCCCGCGCCGCGCTGAGCGCCGGCCGCGTGGCGGCAGCGGACGCGGGCGGGCGCAGCAGCCTGCGCTACGCGCGCCGCTACAACGTCCCCGCACTGCGCTATGACGCTCACCTACTCTTGGGCCAGGCAAGCGAAGCGCGCGGCAGCGACTCCCAAGCGGCGCGGCATTACCAGGCCGCCATGGCGACTACGCGGCGCGTCGAGCGCGGGTTGACCATTACCCTGCGTCCCGGTTTCCTGGAGGACAAGGAAGAGGCGCCGCGGCGATTGATTGGCCTTCACCTGCGGGCCGGCCGGGCCGAGGCCGCCCTGGAGACCCTTGAGCAGGCCAAGAGCCAGGTGCTGCTGGGATACCTGGTCAACCGCGACCATCTGCTGTGGTCCCAGGCCGGCGAGCGCGGGCAGGCGCTGAGTGAGGCGCTGGCGCGGCTGCGGGCGGAGCACCAGTGGCTTTACCGGTTGGCCCACGAGCCCACCCAGGCTTCTGACCGATCTGCCTCGTTGACGCCCGAACAGGCGCGCGTCGAAGTTGCCGCCCGAGAGCGGCAGATGCGCGCAATTACAGAACAGCTCTATCTCCACACCAACGCGGATCGTATCGCGCAGACCGTCCCAACCATCTCCGTGGCCAGCCTCCAGGCCAATCTGCCGGCGGGGACGCTGCTCGTCGAGTATTACAACGATGGCGCCTGCCTGTGGGCCTTCACCGTCGACCAGGGCGCCGTACAGATGACCCCCTTGCCTGGCACGGCCGACGACGTGAATCACTTGCTGGCACAGCTCCAGCTCAACCTGGCGGCGGCCTTGCGGTTCGGGCCGCGGGCCCAGCCTGCGCGTATGCTTACCCCACTGGCCCAGCGCCTCCTGCGCCAGCTTGACGCGCGGTTGCTGGCGCCGCTGCAGATCGCGGCTGCCTGCCGCCGACTGGTCGTCGTGCCTTACGGCGCTCTCCACTATTTGCCCTTCCATTTGCTGCACGATGGCCAGCGCTACCTGGTCGACCGCTGCGAGGTCGTGGTTCAACCGGCGGCCGGGCTGGTCACTCGCACGGCCCCCCGCCAGCCTGCCGGCGCTTTGGCGATGGCGCATTCCTGGAATGGCCGCTTGGCACACAGCCACGCCGAGGCTGAAATGGTCCAGCGGTTGTTCGGCGGTGATCGCTACCTTGAGGAAGCTGCGCAGCGGACGGTCCTCGCCGCGGAGCCGCGCCAGATCCTGCACATCGCCGCGCATGGCCGGTACCGTTTGGATCAGCCTGACTTGTCCTACCTGCGCCTCGCCGATGGCCAGCTTTACGCGGACGATCTTCTGCAGAATGATCTCCGTTACGAGCTCGTCACCCTCAGCGCGTGCGAAACCGGCCGCGCCAACGTGGCGGGCGCCGACGAGCTCATTGGCCTCGGCCGCGGACTGCTCTATGCCGGCGCTGGCGCCTTGCTCCTCAGCCTTTGGTCCGTGGCCGACAGCCTGACCGTGGCATTCATGGAGAACTTTTATCAAGACTTGCGAGCCGGCGCGTCGAAGGCCGCCGCCCTGCGCGCGGCCCAACGCGCCGTGCGCGTCGAAGAACCGGCACTGCACCCCGCCTTTTGGGGAGCGTTTCAGCTGGTCGGCGATGCCGGCCCGCTGTCCAGCATGGATGGCACCATTGCGGAGGGAAGCAACCATGGATGATACCGGACAGTATCCACCCGGCCGGCCCGCACCCAACGCTCTACACCAGTACTTCCAGCCCCGCCAGGTGACGCTGCACCTGGAACATCGCGGCCACCTCGATCCGCGCCAGATTGCGATTCTGCTCCAACGGCTGAACCGCCGCCTCAAGGGCGCGCGCCTGCTTCCGCGCCGGTTGGGCGATCGGCCCGCGCTGACGTTTGTAAGCAAGCAGCGGACCAACTTCACCTTCGTTCTGGTCGAGGCGGCCGGAATCGGCGACGACCCGGACGCACTGGTCGACTTGCTCATCCAGCTGCAGGAGGACATTATCGGCGATGGCCTGGGGCAGCAGGCTCTCACGCTGCGGACGGCCGCGCCCAATTGGCTGGCGGGCGGCGCTCCAGCCCAAATCGGCACGGGCGGTCCGGGCGCGCGACCAGTCAAGGCGGCCTCGCCGGCCAATTGCGGCAGGTTTGAGCGCAAGCTGGGCCGCGGAGGGGGCTCCCGGTTTGGCGATGGCAAAAGCGTTGACGTGGCCATTCTCGATACGGCCCCCGCGCTGCACGACTTGGTGCGGACCTATTACGAGTGGCACTCCTGCCATCCCGGCCAGCATCCTCTGCTGGAAAGCATGCTGGCCCCCGGCGGCCCGCTGCACCTTCATCCAGCCAATGCGGCCACGCTCCATCGCCTGGCAGACTACGAGCTCAGCGAGCATCAATACCTGATGAGCGATCATGGCCTGTTCGCCGCCGGCATCATTCACAGCGTGGTCCCACAAGCGACCCTTCATCTCTACGAGGTGCTCAACCCCTATGGTGTCGGTGACCTGGAAAGCATCGCCGCCGGGCTTTGGCAGGCGCTGCAGCAGCCGCGTAGCGGCAAGCTGGTTGTGAATTGCAGCCTGGTCTTTAGCGTGCCGCTTGAGGGACACCGCGACGCGGGCTGTCTCGATCGGGTGCGCCAGCATAGCGGCTTGCTCGAACGCTGGTCCGCTCCGATCGAGGCGCTTTGTTTGTGGCTGAAAGGCTACGACGTGCCGCTGGTGGCCGCCGCTGGCAACGACGCCGTGCGCAATAACGGCAACCCTTCTGGGAACCGACCTTCCGCACGTTACCCGGCCGCCTTCGACTCCGTCATCGGCGTGGGCGCACTGCCGCGCGGTTCTGGCGGCCCGGGGGGAGTTGTGGCTGCCTCCTACTCCAATTTGGCCGACCGCCCGCAGAAGACCGGCTATGCTACCCTGGGCGGCGAGGCGGGCGAGGCTAATGGCATCCTGGGGCTCTATATCGGCCCATTCCCCGATGGCCGGCCCAACGATACCAAGTGGGCCTGGTGGGCGGGCACTTCGTTTGCAGCGCCCATCATCACTGGCCTGGTGGCCGGCATGCTCAGCGCTGGCGGCAGCAGCCGCCTGGCCGACGTCCAGGCCGGGTTGAGCGGAGCCTCCCTGCAAGTAACGACCGACCAGGAGCAGGTGCTGGATATCGCGCAGCCCTAGCCAGGTCGCGATTCGTGATCACCGCCCACGCGAATTGGCTGCGGCCAGTTTTGGATGCGAGCGTAGCGGAGCCTGTTGCGCCGTCCTGGCAGCCCTGACCTTCAGCAGTCCCCTGCTGCTCGGCGGTCTGTCGGCCACGGTGGCACTGTGCGCTGCCTTCTTCACGACGGGACAGCTGGGCAGATGCTGTTCGGTGCCGGCCTGGCCGCCTGGATTGGAGGCCAACTCGAGCTTCCCGACAGGTGCCGCGCTTGGCCTGCTTTGGCGGCATCCAGCCGCGACGACCAGCCATCCCGACCATTTCGGTATGTCGCCGAGAAAACCAAGTATCGGCGGCTGTTTGATCTGCGCCGCAAGCCAGCTTCAGTGACCGGGGAACAGCGCCAAGCGGTGAGCTGCAACGGCCTCTGGATCCTCGATGGCGCGCCGTGCCAGACCTGTCCGCCGATCACTCAGCACAAGGGTCACGTGACGCCAATGTGGCCCGGTCTGAGGCGACAACTCGACGGGCTGTATTGACTCTGGCCCTCATCTGCTCAATAATGTTGGGGCCTCAACCGGATCGACCGAATCGGTGGCAAGCCTAGCCAGATTGCCATCCAGTCGATCTTCGATGGCTGCAAGGCCTCATTAGCTGGCAGCCCGTACCTTGGTACTATCGTCCGCCCCTTGGGCGAGCAACCACCACCGCACGATCTGTCGACACACGACACGAAAAGGTCATCCGCCTCGCGCCAACGTGCATAGGTGCTTTGTGGCCGATCAAACCGCTAGCTGGAATAGTTGGAACGGAAGGACAGCGGACAATAACGCCTGGGGCGAATGGCCCGTTCTCTACGCCCAGTATCTCCTGCGGGCCGCCAAACAGTCTTCCCGAACTTCACAGCTCTATCAACAGGTGCTGGATGCCGTGGCGCGGGGCGAGTTGGCGGCCACCGTATTCCAAGACATGGCGCCAGCCTACATACAGGCGCGCGGGCCGGCCTACGCCAGCCGCATGGCCGAAATCAGCTCCCGCTTCTTCGGCCGCATGGTGCAGATCGATGCGGCCGCCGCGCACGACCTCGTCAGCCTCGTCCTGTCCGCACCGGTCGCGCTTCCGCCGGCAGCGCCGCCCGAGATGGACCCAGGCAACCCGATCCTTTGGTATCAAAAGCTTATGGAGTACGCGAGCCAACTCGGCGCGGCGACCGTCGCCGCTTACCAGGGACTGCTCGAACGGGTGGCCGCCGGGGAGATCGAGCCGAACGAGGTCCAGGCTGCCTCGGCCAACTACTTGCAGCAGCACCTCCCCGAGCATCTCAACCAGCTCGGCAGTCTGTACCTTGAGCTGCTCAACAGCCTCAACGACCTCCGCGCCGAGTATGAGGAGGACTTTCTGACCGGTGTGCTGGCCGCCGCCGAACGACCGGGCCAGGAGACGCCGCCGGCGCTGCACCTGGTGGCCCCACTGGGCGAAACCACATCGACTTCTCTCTCACTAACGAATACCCGGCCGGAGCCCGCTCTGGTCCGCTGCAGCGTCACCGACGTCCGCCGCGCCGACGGCGTGGGATCAGCTTTTGCGTCCCAGATTGCCGTGGTGCCGGCAGAGATCAGCCTGCCGCCCAACGGACAGGGCAGCCTCCTACTGTCGCTGCGGCTCGACGCGCATGACTTTGTCCCGGATGTGCTCTACGTCGGCGCGATACACGTCGAGCGCGCCGGCGAGCCGCGCCTTGAGATACCCCTGCGCATCGCCGCCACCGCGACCACCAAAACCGAAGCAGCGGCCGGCACGCGCAAACGCACCAAGCGCGCGGCTGCCAAGGGGAAACCAGCGAAACGGCAGCGATGAAGTCCAGCAGCGACTTTGCAGAACAGCCGGCGGCCGAGCCAATCGCCATTATCGGGATGCGCGGACGCTTCCCCGGCGCCGCCGACCTCGATCAATATTGGCGCAATCTGGCCAACGGCGTCGAATCGATTGCGACCCTCAGCAACGAGGACATGCTCGCGGCCGGGGTGCCGGAGAACGTGATCCGCTTACCCGGCTATGTCAATGCCTCCCCGGTGCTCGACGGCGTGGATCAATTCGATGCCGAGTTCTTCGGCTTTTCGGCCCGTGACGCGGCCCTGACCGACCCGCAGCAGCGACTATTTCTGGAGACGGCGTGGGAGGCGCTCGAGGACGCCGGCTACGAGCCCGCTGCTTACCCAGGCGCCATCGGCGTCTTCGGTGGCTGTGAGCTCAGCGGTTACCTTTACCAGCTCTACCAGAATATCGACTCGCTCGGCTATCTGGATGGTATGCAGCTGATGGTCACCAACGATAAAGATCATCTGTGCACCCAGGTGTCATACCGGCTCAATCTGCGCGGCCCCAGTATTGCCTGCCAGACGACCTGCTCGACCTCGCTCGTGGCCGTTGCTTTGGCCTGCGAAAGTCTACACGCCGGCCGATGCGACATGGCCCTCGCCGGCGGTGTCACCGTGCGCGTGCCGCAGCGTGGGGGCTACTTCTACACCGCCGGTTCAATCCTCTCGCCCGATGGACACTGCCGACCCTTCGACGCAAATGCCCAGGGCACCATCGTGGGCAGCGGCGTTGGCATCGTCGTCCTGAAGCGTCTCAGCACCGCGCTGGCCGATGGCGACAACATTCGGGCGGTCATCCTTGGCGTTGGGCTCAACAACGATGGCAGCGACAAGGTCGGATATACTGCGCCGAGTTACAGGGGCCAGGCCGCGGCTATCCGCGCCGCTCACGCCATGGCGGCCGTCACGCCCGAGTCGATCGGCTACATCGAGGCGCATGGCACCGCTACCATCCTGGGCGACCCAATTGAGTTGGCTGCCTTAACAGAGGTCTTTAGAGCGCAGACCGGCCAGCGCGGTTTCTGCGGCATCGGGTCCGTCAAGTCCAACTTTGGCCACCTGTCCTGTGCGGCGGGCATTGCCGGCCTGATCAAGACCGTCCTGGCCCTCGAACACGGCGCCATCCCGCCCACCCTGCACTACACCGCACCCAATCCTGCCATTGATTTTGCTTCCAGCCCTTTCTACGTCACGACACGTCTGGAGCCCTGGCGCCGCAATGGCGCCCCGCGGCGGGCCGGCGTTAGTTCCTTCGGGGTGGGCGGGACCAACGCACACGCGGTGGTGGAGGAGGCGCCAGCCAGGCCATCGCCGTCTGAGCGCCGCCCACACCAACTGCTCGTCCTGTCGGCGCGCAGCCCTGCCGCGCTCGATGTCGCTGCCCGGCAGCTGGCCGACCATCTGCAGGCGCACGGCGAGCTTGACCTGGCGGATGTCGCCCACACGCTGCACGTTGGGCGCCGGGCGTTTCGACATCGCCGGGCGCTAGTCACCGGCGCCGATGACCGTGCGGGTGCGATCGCCGCGCTGCGCGGTCCCGAGGGCCTTGGTGGGGCCGCAAAGGCGGAAGGTCGGCCGGTGGTATTTATGTTTCCCGGCCAAGGCTCCCAGTATCCGGGGATGGCCGCCGGCCTTTACCATTGTGAGCCGGTCGTGCGCCGGACAATCGATCGCTGCGCGCACCTGCTCAGGCCGGAGCTCGGCATCGATTTGCGGCGGCTGCTCTTCCCGGGGCCGCGGCGGCGCCGGGCCGCGGCCGAGGCTTTGCAGGACACTCGCTTCACGCAGCCGGCGCTGTTTGCGGTGGAGTATGCCCTGGCCGAGTTGTGGCGTTCCTGGGGAATCCCGCCGGCGGCCATGATCGGGCACAGCGTCGGCGAGTACGTGGCGGCTGCCTTGGCCGGGGTGATGGATCTGCGCGCTGCGCTTGCCCTGATCGCGCGCCGGGGCCGGCTCATCTCTGACCTGCCGCGCGGCGCAATGTTGGCCGTTATGGCACCGGCGGAAAAGGTGGCGCGGTTTGTCGACGGAGATGTCTCGCTCGCCGCGTTGAATGCGCCCGGCTATGCGGTGCTGTCCGGCCCGAGCCAGGCCATCGATCGGGTGGAAGGTGCCCTGGCCCAGGAGTCGATCACGGCGCGGCGCCTGCACACGTCGCATGCCTTCCACTCGTCGATGATGGACCCCATCCTGAACGAGTTCGAGCAGCTGGTGGCGCGCACCCCGCTTTCGGCGCCGGCAATCCCTTTTGTTGCCACCCTCAACGGGCAGTGGGCCGATGGGCCAGTCACGCAGCCCAGTTATTGGAGCGCCCAATTGCGCTCGCCCGTGCGCTTTGCCGATGGCCTG
>JADLEU010000116.1 GCA_020845955.1 Anaerolineales bacterium | reverse complement strand
GGACGTGGTCAGGGCTTTCGGTTCCTGACTGAGAGCGCCGCGCGGCCCAAGCACCTGAAGGGAAGCCATGCACATACTCCTGACCGGCGCGGCCGGCTTCATCGGGTCGGTGGCGGCCCAGCAACTGCTGGCCGGGGGGCACCAGGTGACGGGGTTGGACAACCTCAACGACGCCTACGACGTGCGGCTGAAGCACTGGCGCCTGCGGCAGCTGCAGGGGCGGCCGGGGTTCGGCTTTCACCAGGCCGACATCACCGACCGGGCGGCGCTGGGGGCGGTGTGGGACGGCGGCGCGGACCCGTTCGAGGCGGTGATCAACCTGGCGGCGCGGGCCGGGGTGCGCCAGAGCGTGGCCGACCCCTGGGTATATTACGACGCCAACGTGACGGGCACGCTGAACCTGCTGGAGCAGTGCCGCCGGCACGGCCCGGGCAAGTTCGTGCTGGCCTCGACCTCGAGCCTGTACGGCGGGCACAACCCCATGCCGTACCAGGAAGACGCCGACACCAACCGGCCCCTGTCGCCCTATGCCGCGTCGAAGAAGGCGGCCGAGGCGCTGTGCTACACCTACCACTACCTGCACGGGGTGGATGTGACGGTAGTGCGCTACTTCACGGTGTACGGCCCGGCGGGCCGGCCCGACATGAGCCTGTTCCGGTTCGTGCAGCGGGTGAGCGAGGGGCGGCCGATCACGCTGTACGGCGACGGCAGCCAGTCGCGCGATTTCACCTACGTGGACGACATCGCCCGCGGGACGATTGCGGCGCTGCGGCCGGTGGGCTACCAGGTGATCAACCTGGGATCGGACAAGCCGGTGGTGCTGAACGACGCGCTGCGGCTGGTGGAGCAGTTGACCGGCCGCCAGGCCATCGTCGAGCGGCAGCCGGCGCACCCGGCTGACGTGCCGGCCACCTGGGCCAACATCACCCGGGCCGGGCAGGTGCTTGGCTGGGAACCGCGGGTGAGTTTTGAGAGCGGGGTGCGGGCGCTGGTGGAGTGGTACGGCCGCGAGCGGAATTGGGCGAGCGAGCTGATCACCGGCGTGTGAGGCGCTACGGCTCAGCGCGTGGGCGCCGCGTTTCCCACAGGCGCCGCAGGGCGTAGCCAGGCAGGCGCCAGGGGCTGGGCAAGTTGAAGGCGTGCTGAAGGTAGCGCAGATACCCGGTTGGATTTGGCCCCCGACCGCTGGCGCGCGCCGATTGCGAGTATAGGTGCCAAGTCAGCGGCAGGCCGCCCAGGCGCCCCGGGCGCGAGGTCTTGAGCCGGAAGTAGCGGCGCTCGGCGCGCGTGACCGGGATGGCCGCCAGAGCGTCGACGACGCCGGCCGGAACGGGGGCAGCCAGCTCGGCGCGCAGAAACCGCAGCGGCGCATGCAGCGATAGACTCAGCCGCATGGCGGCCGCCAGCCGCAGCAGCCGGTCCCAATCGATTTCACCGCCGGCGACGCGCAGGATCTGCATCGCGTCGGCCGCCCAGCGCACCGGCGGCAGCGCGGCCCAGCGCATCCCGTGGACGCAGACGTGAATGAGCTGGTCGGTTGGGCAGAGCGCCAGGGCCGCGACGCCGTTCAGGCTCAGCGGGACGGCATGCTCCCAGAAGGCCTGATCGGCGCCCGGGTAGACGCAGTCGGCCAGCACATGCCAGTGCAGGTCGAAGCGGCGGCCGCCGGGGGCGGCGTATTCGGCCGAATGCCGGATGGCCATGTGAGCGCGCGGGTCGAAGGCGGGGTGGGCCGGCCGCCAGCCGTGCGCGCGCAGCCAGGCATCGGCCGCGAGCGCGGCGTCGGCCGGCACCAGCAGATCGAGATCCGTCATCGGCCGCAGGCCCGCGTCGGCGTAGTAGCGCTGCGCCAGGGCCGCGCCTTTCAGCACCAGCGGGCGCAGCCCCGCGGCCTGGAGCTGGCGCAGCAGGTCGGCGGCGATGCCAAACAGGCGCTGATTGTTGAGCCAGGCGCGCCGGTAGGCGTCTTTCAGCTCCGGCAGGCCCGCCTCGGCCAGCCCCTCGGCCTGCAGCCGGCGCTGCACGAGCGGCAGCAGCCGGCGCGACCCGGGTTCGAGCTGGCCGCGATAGCCGCCTGCCCGCCACGCCTGCCAGGCCTGGCGGGCCTCGGGGCCAGGCAGATAGATGGCCCGCAGCAGCAGCCGCTGCCCGAGCGTGGGCGCGCACCCCCACTCAGCCATGCGCTTGAACGGCTGGCTCGGCCGTTTCGGCCGGAGGCCTGGCGCCACGCGGCGCCGGCGCCGCGTGGCATGCGCTGACCTGGGCCGCGGCGGCCACCAGCGCCAGGGCGACCCAGAAGAACAGGCTGATCTTGGCGCCCAGGGGGATGACGTCGGTGAGGCTGAAGAGGAAGTGCGCCAGCAGGCCGGCGCCGAGCCCCTCGGCCGCCACGCGCGCCAGGCTATCGGCGGCCCGGCGCCGGGTCCGCGCCAGCAAGTAGCCGGCCGTGAGCCAGAGCGACACGTAAGCCGCCAGCCCGGGCAGGCCCAGGTCGAGCGCGGCCTGCAGGAAGTGATTGTGGGCGTGGGCGATGTCGTACTCGGGCGAGGTGAGGAAGAGCGGATAGAGCACGCGGACGACGTGCCGGAACGAGTTCATCCCCAGGCCGGTCAGGGGAAAGTCGTGAATGGCGGTCAAGGCGCGGGACCATAGCTCCAGCCGGCTGGCCGCGCTGCCCAGCAGGCCCGCGCCTCCGGCATCCAGCGCGATTTGGGCCAGCCGCGCTGGCCCCAACACGACCCCGGCGGCTGCGGCGGCGCCCGCCGCGATCAAGACCAGCCGGCCCGGCCGGCGCGCGCGCCAGGCCGCCATGACCAGCAGCGCCACACCCAGCCCGAGCAGAGCACCGCGCGACTGTGTGAGCAGCACGGTGAAGGCGGTGACGGTCAGGGCCAGCCCTAGCAGCCGGGGCAGGAGCCGCTCCGCCCATCGCGGCCAGGCGCTGGCCGGCTGGGGGATGCCGGGCGCGCGGCCCGGGAACAGCAGCGCCAACTGGACGGGCAGGCACAGGATGAGGATGCCGGCGACGGCGTTGGGCTGAAAGCCCTCCTCGGCCCCCGGCAGGCCGCGCACCAGCACCGGCAGCAGCCGGACAACGGGCGCGAGCGCGGGCCACTTGATCAGCCAGTCGATCCCGGCCAGGCCCAGCAGGCTGAGGCCGGCCCCGGCGAAGGCCAACCCAAGCAGGCCCAGCCGCAGGCGCCCGGGGGTCGTCATCCAGCGGACCAGGGCGTAGAAGACCGCCACGTCCCAGAGCAGGCCGGCGACCTTAGGAAGGCTGTTGGCCAGGTCGAACGCGGCGAACAGGCTGACGAGCACCATGCCGAGCAGGACCAGCACGGATAGGTCGAACGGCGTGCGCGGGGTGAAGCGGCCGGTGGCCGCCCGCGCGCCCAGCCACAAGCCGGGCAGGACCACCAGCGCCAGGCTGCGGGCCGGCGTCGGAAACAACAGCGCCGGGGCGACCAGCGCCAGGACGAGCAACTCGCCGGCCGTGAGGGCTTGGGCGATGCGGTTTGCGGTGCGGCTTGCGATGGGGGGCATGGACTGTGTGCCGGCCGCCGGCCGGGACCGGCGCTCATAGTAGCGAGATTCGGCGTTCCTGGCAATGCCAGGCGCGCTGCCCGCGGCCAGGCGGCCGGGGCGCCAACCAGTGTAGTTTCCCAAAGTCATGCGCGTCGCCAAGAACACCCTCTTTCAAATAATCAGCAGCATTCTGACCGTTGCGGCAGCCTTTGTGCTGACGGCCGTCATCGCCCGCACCGGCGGGGTCGATGTGCTCGGCCGTTATTCGGCGGTCGTGGTGTTTACGGCCCAATTCGCCTTTGCCTGCGACCTGGGCCTGAATCTGCTGCTTGTTCCCCACATCGCGCGCTACCACAGCCAGGCCCCACAACTCCTGTCCAATGCGCTGGCGTTAAGCCTGGCGCTCTCGCTGGTAACCTTCGGCGTTATCCTGGCCAGCTCGGAGCTCCTGGGCTATTCGCCCCAGGGTCTGTATCCGATGGCGTTGGCCAGCCTGTGGATGATCTTGGGCGTACTCCTGACGCTGTTCTCGGGTGTGTTCTATGGACTGGAACGCATGGAGTACAACACCCTGGCCGTGTTGGTGGAGAAAGTGGTCCTGCTGGCTGGGGTCGGCGTCATCGTCGCTGCCCGCCTGACCGGCCTGGACGCCTTCCTTTGGCTCTTGATCCTGTCGCGCGCGGCGGCCCTGGCATTCAGCGCCGGCCTGTACCACCACTTGAGGCTGGGTTGGGCCGCGATCGATCCAGGCAGTTTCAAGCCCCTGTTGGTGCAGGCGCTCCCGTTTGGCCTGAACATCCTGCTCTCGAACCTCTATCTGCAGTCGGATGTGGTTCTGCTGACCTTCTTCCGGGGGGAGACCGAGGTCGGTTACTACAAGGCCGCGAATACGTTCTTCTTTCCGCTCATCATCATCGCCACCGCGTTCAACAATTCGCTCCTGCCGATTCTGGCCCGGGCCCACGGCACACAGCGCGAGCGGCAGGTCTACTCCCTGCAGAAGTCTTTCCACTACTTGTTCGCGCTTGGTTTTCCCATGGCTGTCGGGTTGTATGCCATTGCGCCCTTCCTGCTGCCGGCCGTGTTTGGGCGCGAGTATGCCGCATCGGTGCCGGCGCTGCAGCTGCTGAGTTGGGCCTTGCCCTTGCGCTTTGTGAACCAGACCCTGGCGATGATGTTGACGTCGATCAACCAACAGGGGCGGCGGACGCGCGCGGTGGCCGTTGGGGCCGCCTTCAACCTGTTGGCCAACGCCATGGTCCTGCCCAAGTGGGGCTTTGTTGGCGCCGGCCTGACAACCGTGCTGACTGAAACCGTTGTGTTTGCGCTGCTCTACGTCTGGGTGAGCCAGGAAGTTGCCCGGCCGGCGCTGTGGCCCACGGCCTGGCGGGTGGCGCTGAGCAGCACCACGATCCTGGCCGTGGGCTGGGCTTTGGGCGGGCAGCGGTGGCTGGCGACCGTGGCGCTGGCGCCCCTGGCCTACGGCCTGGCCCTCTATGCGCTGGGGGGGCTCCCGCGCGCGGACCTGGCGATGCTGGCCGCGATCGTCCGGCGGCCCCCGCTGCAGGTGGTTAAGGAGGCCCACGCCGATCATGACGCCGTCTAGCGCCGCCCCAGCCCGCGAGCTGGCGCTGGGCCTGTGCTGCCCCGCCTGCGGCGCCGACCTGCCGCCCGCCAGCGCAGAGCCGCTGGTCTGCGCGCAATGCCAGGCCGCCTGGCCGCTGGTGTCGGGCGTGCGCTCGTTCAGCCCTGAGGAAGCCTATTGGGGTGAGGTGCCGCAGGCCGTGATGCAGCAGGTGAATGCGCGGGCCGCCGAGGCGGGCTGGGAAGCGGCCTTGGCCGAGCTCGTCCAGCCCAGTTACCCGGATATCTATCGCTACGTGGTCAGCGCCGGGCGCGTGGACTGGGCATACTTTTCGCGCCTCACGGCGCAGAGCCATGTGCTTGACCTGGGCAGCGGCTGGGGCCCAATCAGCTATTGGTTGGCGCCGCGGGTGAACCAGGTGACGTCGGTTGAGAACGTCGTCGAGCGCGCGGCTTTCCAGGCGCTGCGCTTCCGGCAATCCGGCCGGACAAACGTCACCGTGCTCCAGGCCAGCGTCCACGCGCTGCCGCTGCAGTCTGGCCAGTTCGACTTGGCGATTATGAATGGGCTGCTCGAGTGGGTGGCGGTGAGCAAGCGCAGCGCCGGGCCACGGGAAATACAGCTTGAAGTGCTGCGCCGCATTCATGGCCTGCTGCGCCCCGGCGGTGAGGTCTACATCGGGATCGAGAACCGCTTCGGCTACCAGTACTTCCTGCGCGCGCCCGATCACACCGGGCTGCCCTTTACCAGCCTGATGCCGCGCTGGCTGGCAAATGCCTATCTGGGGCTCCGGCGCCACTTTAAGCGGGCCGTGTTCTACAACACCGAGTTTGACGACTATCGAACCTATACCTATTCCGCGCGCGGTTATCAGCGCCTGTTGACTGAGGCCGGCTTTCGGAATGTGCGCACCTACATAGTAGCCCCAGATTACAACAACCCTCTGGTCATGTACCTGCTGGGCGATCGCCAGATGCTACAGTATTACCTGGAGGCCCTGGTCTATCCCCGCACGCTCAAGCAGCAAATCGCCATTAGTATGGCTCATATTCCGTGGCTTCCCGAGCTGCTGGCGCCGTGCTTTGCGCTCTTTGCCCGGCGAGACTGACCGTATGCGCCCAGAGCTCGAGGACCTGTTGCGGTCTCATTGGACTCAATGGTTTGCCCACAGCACCGCGCCGCGGCAGGTGCGCCTGCTGAAGGTGAACGGCTCGCTCAGCCCGCGCGGATGTGCGACGTTGTTTGGGTTTGCAGACACGGCTCCGGTACCGGCGTTGGTCATCCGTGTGCCGCGCACCTCGGAGGCCGAGACTCTTCTGGCCGCGCAGTTCAGCACTCTGGAAGCGCTGCGCCGTGCGCTGCCGCCTGCGCTGGCCGAAACGATCACGCGCCCAATTGGACTGCTACCCGCCGCCGGCACGCGAATAGGCGTGGAATACGCCTTTGCCGGTCGTTCCATGGCAGCCGTAGCCAGTCGTGCCCACGCGCAGATCAAAATGGAGTTCCAACAGGCCCTGGCCTGGCTTGTCGAGTTTCACCGCAACACAGACAGACCCGTCCGCATGTCTGCGAAGGAGTTGCGGCAGCGTGTTCTTGGCGCCGCAGACGGGGCGCTTGAGCACGCTGGCCTGACCCCGGCTGAGGGGCGCTATTTGGAGAGCCTGGTCGAGCGTGCGCAGGCGGCCGCGGAGCGGCCCCTACCATGCGGCTGGGGGCACGGTGACTTCTGGCCGCGCAACGTCCTTATGGACCACGGCCGGCTGCAAGTCGTAGACTGGGAACACTGCCGCCGAGACGCGCTGCCTTTCGGCGATGTCCTGCTGTTTCCGTTGGGGTATGGCTGGGCCCTGGCCTATGGGCGAAAACTGTCGCCGCTCCAGGCCTTCCAGATGACGTTTTGCGAGCCGGGATTCATGCTGGCTGAGGCACAGCGATTTGTGCGCGGCTACTTCAGGGCTCGGGAGCTCCATGCCGGCTGGTGGGACATTTTCGCGCCGCTGGCTCTCTTGGAGCTCGAATTGCGCCAGGATGCGCCACAGGCGGGCGGCCGGCCACGCTTGGCGCGGTTTCGCTTTCTGGCGCAGCACCCGGACGCGCTGCGCCTGCTGTGACGGCGCCGTGACCATGGGCGTTCGCGTCAAGGCAACCGGCCGGCATGGCCGGCAGCAGCAGGCTGGGAGTGCAAGGTCACGATGAGTGCCTGGTCACTGGCGACACCGGTTGCCCTGGTGGTTTTCAACCGGCCCGACACGACGCGGCAGGTGATGAACGTCGTGCGGCAGGCCAGGCCGCCCATGCTCCTCGTCGTGGCTGATGGGCCGCGGCTGGACAGGCCGGGGGAGGCCCAGCGGTGCGCCGAAGTGCGCGGCGTTGTGGAAGCGGTTGACTGGCCGTGCGAGGTCCTGACGAACTATTCCGATGTGAACCTGGGCTGCCGGCAGCGCGTCGCAACCGGCCTGACGTGGGTCTTCGATCAGGTTGAGGAAGCGATCATCCTCGAAGACGATTGCGTCCCCCACCCCAGCTTCTTCCGCTTTTGCGAGGAACTGCTGACCCGTTACCGTTACAACAACCAGGTGATGATTGTTTCGGGCGACAACTTCCAGATGGGGCGCCAACGCACCAAGGACAGCTACTACTACTCGCGCTACCCGCATATTTGGGGGTGGGCCACCTGGCGGCGCGCGTGGCGGTTATTCGACGACGAGATGCGCCTGTGGCCGGAGGTGCGCGACGGCGGGTGGCTGAAGGACTTGTTCGGCAGCTACAGCGTCGCCGGCTATTGGCGCCGCCACCTACAGGCGGCTTACGACCGGCGGATCGACACCTGGGACTATGGCTGGGCGTTTGCCTGCTGGGTCTATCATGGGCTATGTGTTCTGCCGAATGTCAACCTCGTGACGAACATCGGATTCAACGTCGCTGCCACGAACACCCGTGGCAACAGCCGCGTGGCTAACCTGGCAGCCGAGGAAATGCGCTTTCCGCTGGCGTATCCGCCGTTTATGATCGCTGACGAGCGGTCAGATGCGCTGACGGCCTCCAGGTTGTTTCGCTCTGCTGGGATGGTCGGGTACGTCAAATGGGCCCTCAGGGTCCTGTCGCAGCAACTGGGGCGCCATTCGAGATGACCGCCATCAGCCAATTCCTGCCGCGAGACGCGAGGGCGCGTCCCCGGTCGCGCGCCCGGCTGGGTCTCTTGTCGCGCGCCGTGCTAGGCGTCCTGTTCGCCTGGACCTTCCTGCACCCGAGCCTGCACTTCTACCTGAGCCAGTTCGAAATCGTGCCGGGCGCGTTTGGCGTGACGGCGGCCGGCCTCATTGACGTGCTCATGTTCGGGTTTGCCATTGTGGCCATAGCGGCAGTGCTTGTCATGCGGCCGGTGGCGCGACCCTACTTGTTTCTGCCAGTCCTGATTTACTTAGGCACGCAGACCTATGCCTTGCTCATCTCGCCTTTCAGGGCGCTGGGCTTGCGTGGCGCGGTTGTCAGTGCGGTTCCACCGTTGAGTTACCTGGCCACGGTGATGTGGGCCGGCCGCCGCAATCACTCGGTCATGCTTGGCCGGCTGGTCATCCTGTCGTCGATTTTTCCAATGATAGTTGCGCTCGCGCAGCTGCTGAGCCCGTGGCTGCCAGCCGCAGTGGTCGGCGCTCTACCGGCAACAAACTACTCGCTGGCACCCTATCCCGGTTTGGGCGTGGTGCGGGTCTCCGGCTCGCTCAACCTGTACAACCCGTTTGCCATCTTCATGGGCCTCATTTTCCTGGCGGTCTTGTTGCGGGTCGACTACCGGGGCAGCGACTGGCGCCGCTGGCTGTGGCTGGTCATTGGGGGACTGCTCATCTTTGCCACCTTTACCCGCGCGGTTTGGTTCAGCCTGGTGGTGCTCAGCGGGCTCGCGTTTCTAGTCACCGGCTCGCGCACCCGGGCGATGCTGGGTGGCGCCGCGATGGCGGCCCTGGCAGCGCTCATGTTTACGCCCGCGGCGAGTCTGCTCCTGTCACGGCTCGGAGAGACAAGCTCACTCGATCAACGGGCGGTGCTGCGCGCGCGCGGCCTGGAGCTGTTCGCGCAGCGGCCGGCCGGATATGGTCTTGGCACCTCACAGTTATTGACGCGCGGGTTGTTTGGCCGCGTCGAGACCCTGCGGGGCGGGCTGCAGGGCGGCACGGCGTTTCACAACGAGTACGTCACTCACCTGGTGGAAGGCGGCGTCTTCTCGTTTGTGGCCTACGTTGGATTGTTACTGAGCTTTCTGGTTTTGGCCGGGCGCATATATCGGCTGGGTCGCCGGCTGCGAGCGCCGCATCAGTTCGGCACATGGCTGGGCGCGGCAGCAGCATTCATGGGGACGGTTGCGCTGACGGATGCTGGGTTCGCCGCCTACGGACACTTTGCGTTTTGGATGCTGGTTGCCGCGGCCGACATGGAATACCGGGCGCTCCGCCGCCAATGGTTGGCTCAGCGTGCCTTGCCGGGGACGGCATAGTGGTCGGAGCTAGCGCCCGCCTGCGTTATCCGTTCCTGGTGGGCCTGGCCCTGGTGGCTGGTCTGACGCTGCGTTATCCGAGTGCCATTGCGGCCAACTGGGCGCGCCTGGCTATCATCAACTGCTTGTGGCCCCCGCCAACGGTCGCGTTGGCTTGCCAGGTCTCTGGCCAGACGGTGCTCGCCCGCGCCCTGCGCCAAACCGCAACCAGCTCTGACTCGGCTGAGCGGGCGCGCTTCTGGGGCTACACCAGCGATTGGGCGCGTCTACGCAGCGACTACGAACAGGCCTCGACGCCAATAAAGGATCCACTGCACCTGCATTGGGTCGGCCTGGCCTATTACAACCTGGGCGATACCGAGGCCGCTGTCGAGGTATGGAAGCGCGCACCCGAAACGGCCAACTATTGGATGCATGTCTGCGTGGCGGGCATCAATTCGCAGCGGTGGAGCGAGGCCCGCCAGGCTTGCGAGCTGGCGCTGCGGATCGCGCCCGAGCACGGTCAGGCTCGAGCCGAATTGGGTCGTGTCGAGCTCTATGGCGAGGGCGATGCGCGCGGCGCTCTTGTGGCTTTTGCAGCAGCCGAGGTACTGGGTGGGCACAACGCGATCACGTGGCTGGCCTGGGCGCACGCACTGGATCAAACCGGCCGTTCAGCAGAGGCAGCTGAGTTGTTGGAGACACACGCCCTTTCTGGCCCGTTGGCTGATGCAATTCGGGGAAACGCGCTGCGCCAGGCAGGACGCCTGGAAGAGGCGATCCTCATGTACCAACAGGCGCTTGCCCAGAATGACTGTGACCCCTGGTTCTGGCACGCGTTGGCTGCCACGTATGTCCAGCTTGGGAATGAGGCAGCTGCTCGGGCTGCCTGGGCCGAAGCCTTGGCGTTGGCACCTGACTTTCAACCCGCGCTGGACGGGCTTGCCGCGCTTGGGCCCAATTAACCCGGCTGGCGGATCGTGGGCTTTAGCCGCATCGAGCTAGATGAGCACTCTGTCTGTCAATATTGTCTCTTGGAACCGGTGCGAGGAGCTGCGCCTGGTGCTGAACGACCTGCAGGCGCAGTCAGAACCGGCGGACGAGATTGTAGTCGTCGACAATGGATCCGCAGATGCCACAGTCGCGATGGTCGCAGGCAACTTCCCGGCGGTGCGCGTGATACGTCTGCATCGCAACATGGGCCTCTCCTTTGGCCGCAACGTCGCTACCACTGCGGCGCAAGCCGACCTGATCTTGTTCTTGGACAGCGACATGCGCCTTCCCGATCCGAATTTTCTCAAAAAGGTGCGGGCCTCCGCTCAGCGGCATGCTGATTGCGGCGTCATCACCTTTCATCCGGTCCAGGGGATCTGGTCGGAGGCGGCGCGCGACCCGGCGACTGAGGCGCTCACGTTGGGAGAAATGCACGCCCTGGCCGCCGCAGAGCGTGTCCCATGGGCAGCCCAGCCTTACTATGATTGGCTGTTCTGGGGCTGTTGTTACCTGGTACGCTCGGAAGTTTTCGACCAGATCGGCTACCTGGATGATGCTTTTCAGTACGGCGGCGAAGAGTGGGATTTTGCCTATCGGTGCCATGCAGCCGACATCCGCCTGCTGCGCGACACGAGCGCCTGGCTGGTGCATACCACCTCGCCAAAGATGCGGTCGCCGGTCGCCACGCTGCTGCTGCTCAAAGGGATGATCATCGCGCAGGCGCGCTACATGCCGTGGCCTGACCTACTCCTATTCTTGGGTATGCAGCTGCCGAAATCGGCGCTGGATGCCTTGCGCCAGGGTGTGTTGGGGCGGTTCTTGGCGATTTGCGCGCACAGCGTGATTGAGTGGCCCCGGCAGGTGGCACGGCAGCGCCGGCCCGTGACGCGCGCCACCATGCAGCGGTTCTATTTTCTGCGGCTGAACCGAAGCGATGACTACGCCGAAGTTACGGCGGCGACAACCTCGGCCTTTCAGTTCTACCGCCGACGACTACGCAAGGACACCCTGGACTTCCCGCAACTGCCCGTCGTTGCGGCCATGTATCGGGAGAACACCTAAACGCTCACTGGTTCACTATGCGTCACTCTCATTTGCCTGTCCTGCGCTGTCCAGCATGCCATGTCTCGCTCGGTTTACGCTCAGTTGCGACACAGGCTGGAGGCGAGATCGTGTCTGGCGAGTTGGTCTGTCCCCGGACCACTGCTACCCGATTCGAGATGGCATCGCCAGGTTAGTGCGCTCCGAGTTTGATTCGGCCGAGGACCAAAAGACACAGTCTAAGCGGCGAGAGCAGGAAACTCATGATCCATACTCATCAAGGCATGATTGGTCGGCGGAGGCATTGAAGGTCCGCCGTTCGCTGGCGACACCTTCGACCTTGTCGTGGTGCGCCATGGTCGGCATCATCTCGATACGCTCGGCACGGCCGTGGCTGTTTTATCCGCGTACGCGGCCAGCCCATCCGGCTCGCTTCTGTCGGGCGGCCGATCGTGTGCGGCTGTCCAGCGCTGCGACTGCCACTGCGCTTGCTCGATCGCACAATGGGCGCCTGGGTTGGAACCAAGGGCGCGTTTTTTATACGCACGGCAGATGCCCACGCAACAACCACGCATTCTTGGTTGAACGGAAGGCTCACGGCTGAATGATTCGCCTGCGCGCGAAGGAGAATTGGCCGTGAACGAGGCCCGGCATGCTAATGCCCAGGTATATGGTTCCGATCACCTGACGGAGTACGTCGAAACGACGCCGCATCTCAGCCATCCGGCCGTGACCGAGCTCATGCTCAAGCAGATGCGACGGGCCCTCTCGCTCTGCCCGGCGGCGCCGGTCCGAGTGCTGGACCTCGGCGCGGGGGAAGGCTCCGTCACGCGACATTGGCTGGCGCTGAGGGTCGAAGTGACGGCTGTGGAGCAGTCGCCTGCCATGATGGCTGAGCTGAGGGCCAAGTGCGCGGAACATGGTGACCGGCTGCGCTGCGCGACCATGGAAGTGGAAGCGTACTTGTCTGAATGCCGCGAGCAGTTCGATATCGTGTCGTGCATTGCTTTCTTGCACCATGTGCCCGACTACGCCGGTCTGCTTGAATTGGCCCTGCAGCGACTGCGCAAGACGGGGGTGATAGTTACCTTCGCCGACCCGCTCCGCTACCGCTCGGTGCCTCGGGGCCATCGCTTGTTTCAGCAATTCGCCTATGCCGCCTGGCGCTTATGGCGGCCAGATGTGCTGGGCGGCATCGGACGCCGAATCCGGAGGCTGCGGGGTGTTTATCTGCCCGGGTCCGCGTTTGACAATGCCGAATACCACGTGACGAGAGGAGGTGTGGATCAGGATGCGCTTGTGGCCCTATTGGCAAACAAGGGGTTGAACGTTGAGATCGTGCGCTACTGGTCATCACAATCGGAATTCTTCCAGCGAACTGGCAGCAAGCTTGGGCTTATGTCGGAATTCGGTCTGCTGGCTCACGCTGGCGACGCTGGCTGAATGACCCGCTTGCTTCTGTTAGGTCCCCTGCCCCCACCGGCCAGCGGGCCGGAGGTAATGAACGAGATTCTGATTGGCCATCTCCGGCGGCGTCAGGAGGTAGAGTTTCGCCATATCAACACCCAGGTCTCAACATCCCTGGCCGACAAGGGAAGTCGTCAATGGCGCAAGGCGATCGTCGGCACTAAGCACATTGCCCAGTATCTCGGCCTGTTGGTGCGCTTCCGGCCGGAGGTGATCTATCTCCCGCTTACAAATTCCGTAAGCTTTATCGGTTTTCTGCGCGATGCCATCTTCATCAGCCTGGGACGGTTGTTCAGTGCGGCTATTGTCGTTCATCTGCATGCCGGCTATTGCCGGTACACGCGGTACCAAGGCTGGCGGCGTTGGCTGGTGGCGGGCGTCCTCGGCCGGGCAACCGCCGCCATCGTGCTGGGTGAGGCCCTGCGGCCTGTTGTGGCCGGCTTTGTGCAGCCAGGGAGGGTGTTCGTGGTGCCGAATGGGATTGATGGCGGGCCATTCCGGTATGCCGCGGCGCAGCGGGCGGCACGCGCCGCGGCAAACCTACCGCGGCAAGCATTGTTTGTGGGGTGGCTGCACCCCGCCAAGGGCGTTACCGACATTCTCCTGAGCGCGTCTCGCGTGCCCCAGGCAAGCTTCAACCTGGTGGGTGATTGGTCGTCCGATGAATACCGTCAGGAGGCTCTCGCAATTGTCGGGCGGGACGGCCTCCAGGACCGGGTTGTATTCAGAGGGGTCCTAAGCGGCCGCAGCAAGATCGACGCGTTTGCCTCCGCCGATGTCTTCGTGTTTCCGACCTATTACGACATTGAAGGCCATCCCGTCGTGGTGGTGGAAGCGCTCGCCGCCGGTCTGCCGGTTGTCTGTACCGATCAGGGCGCATTGAGCGAATCGGTGATCGATGGCTGGAACGGTTATCTGGTGCCGCGCCAGGATCCGGCGGCGCTCGCCGAGCGCCTTAATGAACTGTTCCGCAACGACGAACTGCGGCAGCTCATGGGACAGCGCAGCCGGAAGCTGTTCGACGAGCGTTTTTCTGCAGATCGCTTTGTCGACAGCTGGCTGGAAGTGGTCCGGCGCAGTCACCGCCTGGCGCAGGCGAGAGGCATGACAGCGCAGCAATAGTGCCGCGCCAGCGGCGCGTGTCTGGTCGATTGGTGCGGGTCGGTATCAGCATTTACGAACTTTTTCTGAGCGCAGGCAGCGGGCCGGGCGCGGGCGTATACCTGCTCCAACTGCTGCGGGCGCTGCTGGCGCGGCCCGAGCCGGTGGAGTTCGTGGTCTTCGTCAACACCGCGGCGTCGCGGGCCGGCTGGCTGCCGCGGCACCCGCGCGTCGGCTACCAGGTGGTGCCGCTCGACCCGGCGCGTAAGTGGACGCGGCCCCTCTGGGAGCAGTTCGGCTTTCCGTTGGCGGCGCGCCGGCTCGGGGTCGATCTGCTCCACAGCCCATTTCACACGTGTCCGCTAGTCTCGGCCGGCCTCCCGGTAGTCGTCACCGTGCACGACCTGGCCTACTTCTACTACCAGGAGCACTACCCGGCCGCGATGGAGGCCAAGGCGCGCTACTACACCTGGCTGCAGCCGCTGATGCTGCGCCGCGCCAGGCGCATCATCACGGCCAGTCAATTCGCGCGCTCCGAATTGATGCGGCGCCTGCGGCTGCCCAGTGAAAAAATCGTCGCGATCCCGGATGGGCCCGGCCAACTGGGGCTGCTGCCGGACGTGGATGAGGCGCGGCCGGCCGCGGCGCGCAGCGTGCTGCTGACGGTCGCCAGCGGCCTGCTCCACAAGAACCTGCCGCGCCTGCTGGAAGCCTTCGCGCAGGCCCGCCTGGACGCGGAGATCCGCCTGGTCATTGTGGGGGAAATCCCCGCGCGGGCCCGCCCGCGCATGCTGACCCGCGCCCAATTGCGCCAGCAGGCCGAAGCGCTGGGCATCGCCGGGCGCGTCGAGATTAGCGGCTACGTCTCCACGGAGGCGCTGGCCGAGCTCTACCGCCGGGCGATCGCCTTTGTGTTTCCCTCTTCCTATGAGGGCTTTGGCCTGCCGCTGCTGGAGGCCATGCACTGGGGCGTGCCGGTGCTGAGCGCCCGGACCAGCGCGCTGCCAGAGGTGGCTGGCGAAGCCGCGCTGTATTTCGACCCGCTGCAGCCGGCCGAGCTGGCACGGGCCATGGAACAGGTGACAGCCGACGCCGAGTGCCGGCGGGCGCTCATCGCGAAGGGGCGCGAGCGCCTGCAGGCGTTCTCCTGGGAGCGGACGGCGGCGCAGACGCTGGCCGTCTATCAAGATGTCTTAAAGGGCGCCTGACCGCCCAATGCGCATCCTGTTTCTCAACCACAACGTCGCCCGCCAGGGCGGCACCTACTTCCGCGCCTTCCAGGCGGCGCGCCACCTGGCGGCCCGCGGCCATGCCGTCACCTTGCTCACCATCTCGGCGTGCCAGCGCTGGCGTTTCGAGCGCGAAGCGGCCGCCGGGGTCGACCTCCTCCATACGCCCGACCTGCTGTGGGGCCTGGGGCGCACCGGCTGGGACCCGTGGGACACCGCGCGCCGCCTGGGCTGGCTGCGCGGCCGGGCCTGGGACATCATCCACGCCTGGGACTCCCGGCCAGTGGTCATCCTGCCGGCGCTCTTTGCGCGCCGCCAGTCGCGGCGTGCCGGCGGCAAGCTCTTCATCGACTGGTGCGATTGGTGGGGCCGCGGCGGCACGCAGGCCGAGAGGCCCAACAGCCTGCTCAAACGCGTCTACGCGCCGGTCGAAACCTATTTTGAAGAGGCGTTTCGCACCCGGGCAGACGGCTCGACCGCCATCTCCACCGCGCTGATGCAGCGCGCCCAGGGCCTGGGCGTGCCCGCGACGGCGCTGTGGCGCCTGCCGCAGGGCTGCGAGGTCGACGCGCTGCCGCTCCCCGCCCGGGCCGAGGCCCGCCGGCGGCTGGGCCTGGCCCCTGGGCGCCCGGTGTTCGTCACCGTGGGCGCCATGACGCGCTCCGAGTTGGCGCTGCTCTTTGAGAGCCTCCGCCGGCTGTTCGCGCGCCGGCCGGAAACCCAGTTCATCATGATCGGCAAGCCGGTAGAGGTGCCGGCCGACCTGCGCCAGGCGCCTCAGTTCTCGGCGCCTGGTTTTCTGCCTGAGGCAGCGCTGCGCGACTACATGGCCGCCAGCGACGCCCTGCTCACCCCGCTGGCCGACACGGTCGCCAGCCGCGCGCGCTGGCCGTCTAAGGTCAATCCATTCCTGGCCGGCGGCCGCGCCACGGTAATCACCGCCGTGGGCGACCTGGCAGCGCTGTTGGAGGCGCATCGGGCCGGCCTGGTGGCGCGCTGCCAGCCAGAGGACATCGTCGCGCAGCTTGAGCGGCTGGTGGATGAGCCCGGCCTGCGCGAGGCGTGCGAGCGCAACGCGCTCCATTTGGCCAGGGGGGTCCTGGCCTGGCCGAAACTCGCTGCCCAGCTAGAAGAGTGTTACTGCTTGGTGCGCGGCGAGGTCATGGTCAAGCCAGCCGTGGGCCATACGGTATAATCTCCGGCGATAAACGTGACCACGTCTGTCTGGCCCCGCCTTGTTGCAGATTCTCAACCCTAGAACGCCTTCATCTGGCCGCTATGGCCTTGGCCTGCCATGATCCCGCGCCGTTTCTTCTGGCTGCTCGATGGATTGGTCTGCGTCCTGGCCTTTGCCGCCGCCTACAGCCTGCTGCCCGCCCTGCAGACACTCATCGTCAGCACGGGGGTGCTGCAGCATCCGTGGGTCCAGGCGCTGTCGCCCACGGTCGGCAGCCGGCTGCCGCTGGTGCGCCTGCTGTGGGTGCTGGGCGCCATGACGCCCACCACGATCCTGTT
>JADLEU010000115.1 GCA_020845955.1 Anaerolineales bacterium | reverse complement strand
TCTACCGGGTTTTCTCGAACCAGGCGCAGCTGGGCGCGTTTGCCGTCAACCTGTTCGAGCCAAGCGAATCGGACATCCGCCCAGCCGCTTCCATCCGCATCGGCCGCAGCGATGTGGCTGCCGCCCCACGCGCGGCGCAGGGCCAGCTCGAAACTTGGCCCTGGCTGGCCGGGCTGGCTTTTCTGTTGCTGCTCCTGGAGTGGTGGCTTTATCATCGCGGCGTGACTTTGCCCGCCGCGCCGGGTTGGCGCGGGCTGGTGCTGCGCAGGAAAGCGCGTTAGCGTTCGTGCCGGGCGCGGTGTACGTCCTGATCGGGGTCCAGGGCTCGGGCAAATCGACCTGGGCGCGGGCCAACGCCGAGCGGTTAGGCGCCACGGTTGTCTCTTCGGACGAGATCCGCAACGAGCTCGAAGCCGCTGGCATTCCGGCCGAGGGCGAGGGCGACCGGGTCTTTGCGATCCTGGAGGCGCGCGTGGCGCAAATCGTGGCGCACGGCGGCAGTGCCATCGCCGACGCCACCCACGTCTTTCGGGCCTGGAGGTCCAACCTGGTGACCCAATCGCGGCGGCAGGGAGCCCGGCTGGTGGCCGTGTGGTTCAACTTGCCGCTGGGCGTCTGCCTGGCGCGCAACGCCGCCAGGCCCGGAGGTGACTGGGGTTGCCGGCCGGCGCCGGCCACGGTGGTTGCGGACTTATGGCGCCGCCTCGAGCCGCCTCGAGCGGATGAGTTTGATGAAATCGTGAAGATCAGTGCGTAGGTAGTGTCTTTCTCGGCGCCCGCCTTCCTGCTGCTGCTACTGGCTCTACCCTTCTTAGTCTGGGTGGGGCGGCCCTCGCGCGGGCCCAGCCGGCGGCGAGAGATCATCAGCCTGGCCCTGCGGCTGGTGATTGCCGTGCTGCTGATCCTGGGGCTGGCCGGCCTGGAGGTGCGCCGGGCGGCCGATGCGCTTTCGGTCGTTTACCTGGTAGATCATTCCGACTCGATGCCGCTGGCCGCGCGCCAGGTGGCGCTGGACTACGTGCGGCGCGCGCTGGCCGGCATGGGGCTTCATGACCGCTCGGGCGTCATTGTCTTTGGCGGCGAAGCGCTGGTCGAGCGGCCGCTGTCGGCCAGCAAGGAGCTGGGCGGCTTTACCTCGAGCGTGACAAGCCTGCAGACCGACCTGGCCGAGGCCATCCGCCTTGGGCTGGCGCTGCTCCCGGTCGACACGGCCCGGCGCATGGTCATCTTGTCGGACGGCATCGAGACGACCGGCGACGCTGTCGAGGCGGCGCGGCTGGCGGCGGCCAGCGGCGTCGAGATCCTGGTCGTGCCGTTCGCCACGCGCGGTGGGGCGGAGGCGGTGGTCGCCGATGTGACGGCGCCGGCCCATCTGCGCCAGGGCGAGCAGTTCGGCCTCGAGGTCACCATTGAGGCCAGCGTCGACCAGTTGGTTGGCGTGCGCGTACTGGCCGGCACGGCCGTGGTCCACGAGGGGACGCTGGAGCTGCGCCGCGGAACGAACGCCTACACGCTGCCGCTGACGGCCGGCGAGCCCGGTTTTGCCGAGTATCGGGTGCAGATCATCCCGGTCGTGGACAACGACACCTTCTATCAGAACAACGAGTTGGCGGCCTTTTCGCAGATTGCCGGCCCGCCGCGGGTGCTGCTGGTCAAGAACCCCTCGCCGCGCGACGGTATCGACGAAGCGACCGAGCTGACGGCGGCGTTGGGCGCGGCGAACATCTTGGTCGATGTGGTCAACCCGAGCGGGCTGCCGTCAGAGCTGGCGTCGTTGTCGGAGTATGTCTCGGTCATCCTGGTCGATGTGCCGGCCAGCAGCCAGCTCTCCGGGCGGCAGATGCTGGCGCTGCAGTCGTACGTGCGCGACCTGGGCGGTGGGTTGGTCGTGGTGGGCGGGCCTACCAGCTACGGGGTGGGGGGCTACTTCCGCACCCCGCTTGAAGAGACGCTGCCGGTCGAGATGCAGATCAAAGACCAGCTGCGGCGGCCGCGGCTGACTATTGTCTTTATCATCGACAAGTCGGGCAGCATGGCCGACACCTCGGGCGGGCCGACCAAGGTGGAGCTGGCCAAGGAAGCGGCCATCCGCTCGGTGGATCTACTGGCCCCGACCGACAAAGTGGGGGTGGTCGCATTCGATGACTCGGCGAGCTGGGTGGTGCCGATTACGACGCTCGATCAGCGTGACGCCATCGTCAACGGCATCGGCTCCATCCGGGCCGACGGCGGCACCGACATCTTCGCCGGGGTCCAGGCGGCCTCGCGGGTGCTGCCCGAGGACGACGCGGCCGTCAAGCACATCATCCTGCTGACCGACGGCGGGGCCGACCCGACCGGTATCGCCGAGATGATCCGCGCCATGCACGCCGACTACGGCATCACGCTCTCGACTGTGGGCGTAGGCTCCGACGCGGCGCCTTTCCTGCCCGACCTGGCCGTGGCGGGCGGCGGCATTTATCACTTCGCCGCCGACGCGGCGTCGATCCCTTCCATCTTCACGGAAGAGACGACCCTGGCGACGCGCGCCTATATTATCGAGGAGGAGTTCTTCCCCCGGCAGGTGAACCCCAGCCCCATGCTGGCCGGCGTGGATGGCGTGCCGGCGCTGTTGGGGTACGTGGGCACCACGGCCAAGGAGCCGGCTCAAACCGTGCTGATCTCCAGCCAGGACGACCCGATCCTGGCCGCCTGGCAGTATGGCCTGGGCCGGTCGGTGGCCTGGACGTCTGACGCTACCGGGCGCTGGGCCAAGAACTGGGTGACCTGGGAGCAGTTCGCGCGCTTCTGGGCGCAGGTGGTGCGCTACACGATCAGTGCTGGCGCCCAGCCCAACGTCGAGGTGCGCGTGGGCCAGGGCGAGGGGCAGGCCCAGGTGACGGTCGACGCCCGCGCCGAGAACGGCGACTATCTCAACAGTCTGACCATGCAGGTGAACGTGGTCGCGCCCGACGGCAGCGTGCAGACGCTGACGCTGGAACAGGTGGCGCCGGGCCGTTACGCCGGCAGCTTTACGCCGGCCGTGGAAGGCGCCTATCTGATCCGCGTGGCGGGCAGTGACCCAGAACAGGCCGCAGGCGCCGAGGCCGCGGTGGCCCAGACCGCCGGGTGGGTGCTGTCGTACTCACCCGAGTACCGGAGCTTCACCGCCGATCCCAACTTCCTGGCGCGAGTGGCCGCTGTCACCGGCGGCGGCGTGCTGGGCGACGACTTGAGCGCGATCTACGCGCACAACCTGCCGGCGCCGCGCGCCGCCGCGCGCCCGGTCTGGCCGGCGCTGCTGCTGTTGGCGGCAGTGCTGCTGCCGCTGGACATTGCCGTGCGGCGGCTGGTCGTCACGCGCTACGAAATCCAGCGGGCCTGGCAGCGGGTGCGCGCCTGGCTGGCCCTGCGCCGGCCAGCGGCCGCGGCTGTGCCGCACCAGCGCGCCGAGCAACTGACGACGCTCATGCGCGCCAAGGGCCGAGCCGGGACCGAGGCGAAGCCGCCCGGCGGCGAGACCCCACTGCCGCCCGGCGGCACAGCCGTGCTGCCACCTATCGTCACCCGGCCGCCCACGACCGATGACGGTCTGCCAGCTCGCGGCAGCGCCAGCGCCGCGCCGCCCCCGGCTGAGCCGGCCGCGAGCCCAGCCAGCATTAAGCCAACGGCTACCTCGGCGGCCTTGCTGGCGCGCAAACGCGCACGCAGTAAGGGCGAGCCGCCTGATAAGCGCTGAGTGCGCCGGACCTGGCACGTGACCCACCGGGCGCGGCGACCACCACCCCTTAGCCGGTCCTCAGTCACGCGCTGAGAGCGGCACATAGATCTGGCGCAGGCGCTGCCAGATCTCCAAACCGGCCCCGCGGGCACTAGAGGTCGATAGATTGAACGCGGCCCACGCGCCCGTCTTCCAGCATTACCTTGATGCCGTGCGGATGGCGGGCGCTCTTGGTCAGGATGCGGGCAATCACGCCTTCGGTCAGGGCGCCGGTGCGCTGATTATGTTTCTCGATGATCTGCACCCGCAGCCCGGGCCGCAGGGCGCTGCGCGGCGGAGCGGCCATCTTCAGGACTTGAAGTAATCCTTGGGGTAAGGTTGAACGGTCGGTAAGTCGTCGCGGATGGCCAGGCCGTAGACCGCCGCGCCCGGGTAGTACAGGATGCCGTGGCTACGAGCCATGACCCAGCCGTCGTACTCGCTTTTCAGAACGTTCTCGCCGATGGACCGACCCCAAACATCGCGCACTTCGGCCACCGGCTGGCCCGCGCTCACCAGTTCGCCGGGCTCGCACAGGTGGTGGATGACGCAGGCTAGCGATACGCGCGGCGTGCTGCAGCGCCGGCAGGCATAACCCGGGTCAGGCCGCTTGATGCCCGTGATGGGTTCTGGCTCGCCTGGCAGCATGCCGGCCCAGCGCAGCAGGTTGCGCAGGCCGGCTACCGCGGCACGCACGATGGCCGGGTCGGGCATGTGGCCAGTGCCCAGCTCCATGGTCAGGGCCGGAATGCTCAGGAGGTTGGTGACGGCCGCGGTAGTCGAGCGGTGCAGCTGCCGGGCCAAATACTTCTTGACCGGCAGCTCCTGCACGATGGGGTGACCGTAGGCGGCGCACATTGTGGCCAGTTGGGCGTCGACCTTTTGGGCGGCGGCGCGGGCCCGCTTGCGCTTGGCCGGCGGGCCGTCGTTGCGGTAGAAGACCCGGTCGCGGAACACAAAGGATACCGAGTTAGTCCAGGCGTTGTGCAAATCGACGACGGCCGCCGCGCCGCGCATGTCTTCGAACACTCGGCCGTACGCCTGCTCCAGGGCCGAGGGTGGGTCGTCGTCGGGCTCGGGCTGGCGGGCGGGCCGGCCGTCGGGCCACAGGCGGTTGGGGTCGCCGTCATGATAGTAGGCCTGGCGCTGCATTGTCCGCAGGCCGGCGGGGTTGAGCGCCGGTAGGGCTACCAGTGTGCCGTTGAGCTGCCTGGCCAGGTCACGCGTAAGCAAACGGTGGATGACCTGTAGCCCGGCGTGCTCCGGTCCGTGGATACCCGAGACCACCCAGAACACGGGCCCGCGTGGGTCACCCTGGGCCAGGATGACGGGCATCGCGTCTGAGCCGCCCACCGGGTGGTCGAGCAACGGATACTGCCCATAGGTCAGGCGGCCGGGTGCCGCCCGGGCGGTGCCAATCTTGAGCGTCATGGCTGTCTGAGCGTATAGGCGCCGCGCACGACCGCCACCAACGCGGCCAGGCCCTTGTCGACGTCGCGTGTCTCGATAAACTCGTCGGGGCGGTGCGAATTGGCCCCGTGCGCCAGCCCCAGGCAGACGCAGGGCAGCCCGCGGCTGAGCGGCACGTTGGCATCGGTAGACCCGTTTTCGAAGGCGCAGCCTTCCAGGCCGGCCTCATCCAGGGCTTGGGCCGCCAGCTGCACCAGGGGATGCTCGCGCGGAATGGCGCCGGCCGGCCGGTCGCCGATGACGCTGGCCTCGATCCGCGCTTCCGGCGTACTGCTGGTGGCCACCAGGCCCTCAACTCGGGCCACCAGGGCTTCCAGCAAGGCCGGGGCTTCCGAGCGCAGATCGAGATCGAAGGTGGCCTCGCGCGCAATGGTATTGATTGAAGTTCCGCCGGAAATGGTGCCGATGTTGAACGTGGTGCGCGGGGCCAGCGGCACGACCAGGTCGGTGATTTGGGCGCCCAAGCGTACCAGGCTGTGGATGGCTGACGGCCGCCCGAAGTGCAGCCAGCTGTGCCCGCCCTCGGTGCGGGCCGTCAGGCGGTAGCGCCGCACCCCGATGGCCGAGTGATAGATGTGGCCGAGGGCCATGCCCTCCAGCACGATGGTAGCGCTGACGCGCGACCCCAGGCGGTCGATTACGCGCCGCATGCCGCGCAGGTCGCCCAGGCCCTCTTCGCCCACGTTGGCTACCAGGTACAGATCGCCGGGCAAGGCGTTATCGCCCAGCGCCCACAGCACTCCGAACAACCCGGCCACGCCCAGCGAATTGTCGCCGATGCCGGGGCCGGCGATGCGGTCCGAGCCGCGCTGCAGGGTCAGCGGTGTGCCGGCCGGAAAGACGGTATCGGTGTGAGCGGTCAACAGCACCGGCGCCGCGCTGCCCTGGCCGGGCCGGCACGCGTAGACGTTGCCCAGGTCGTCGACCTCGACGTCGGCCAACCCCTGGGCGACGAATTGATCGCGCACAAAGGCCGCGCGGGCCGCTTCGGCAAAGGTCGGCGCCGGGATCTGTTGGATGGCGCAGGCTTGGTCTAGCAAACGTTCGACCAGAGGTGTATTCACGGGCCTCCCTTGCTGGTTTAGACGGGTATGACGGCCTGGCGCAGCTCGGCCAGGCGCCGCGCGACCTGGCCGGTGCCGTGGTCGAGGGCGTAGAGCGCGCCCAGCCCCTCGATGACCAGCGAGGCGCTGACGTTGCCCTGCAGAGCGGCCAGCAACGGGTCGCCCGTGGCACTCAAGCCTACCAGAAAACCGCCGCAGTAGGCATCGCCAGCGCCAGTCACGTCGATCACCTGGGCGGGATAGGCGGGCACGTGCCAGCGACGGCCGGTAGCGGTTTCATAGACATATTGCCCGCGAGCGCCCAGCTTGAGTACCACGCAGCGCGCACCCATGGCGCCAAAGGCCTCGGCCGCCTGCCACAGATCGGCCGGTGGCTCGGCGAAGAAGCCGCGTGTTTCCATCTCAGAGGGCAGGAACGCGTCGACGAATTGGAGGATGTGGCGCACGTCGGCGGCATGGGCTGGCTGCATGTAGCGAACCGACGGGTCGCAGGTGACACAGCGCGCACCCTGCTGCCGCAGCCACTGCGGAAAGGCATAGTGCACGCCGAAATCGAAGGGCGAAAGGTGAAAGCCCGCCCCCGGCAGGTAGCTGCGCGGCACGTCGTCTGGGCGGACGCCCAGCGGGCTGAGCGCGTCGCGGGTTTCCTGGCCTTCGGTCGACGTCGCATAGCCAACCAGATCGGGCGGCAGCGGCTGGCCCAGCCGCGCAAAATGAACCTCGGGGTTTGTGTCGTCACGTTCTTCCAGCGTCAGGTAGGCGTAGAACGTGCGCGTGTCGAGGGGGTAGGGGGCAATCGTCACGCCCCCGGTGTCGATGCCGTGCGCGGCGATGATGTCGAGCCAGTGCCGCGGATAGTTGCTGCCCACCCGCGCCACCAGGCCGACCGACTCGGCCCATAGCCGCGCGCCTACGGCGGCATACAGGGCGTTGCCGCCGATCTCGCGCAGATGGACAGCGCCCACAGGTGTGATGCAGAAATCCTGACGCAGACCGCCGACGACGACAAGCTTTATCGGTGCTGAACGCATCGCGCTGTAGATTGTAACCAAGACCCTCCAGCTGTCAAAAGGGCGGGCCGAGTAAGAATTCGGTGTGAGACCTCCAGGCCTGGCTGATTCAATGTTAACGATTCTGGTCGTTAACATAGGTCCAACATTAAGAATCAGTACTCGAGTCTCTTGCGGAGTCCTTTGACGGGCAGTATAATCGGGGCACGTTTGGGCAGTCGGAAGGTTGCCACGAGTAAGTCTTCCGGACTGCCCCGTTGTTTCGGGGGCGCCAGGATGGCCACTGCCAAGGTACTCTTACTCGAAAGCGAACGGGCGAATACCCCCTCGTTTGCAGCCGCGCTGGAGAAGCGCGGCTATGCTGTTACGGTTGAGCGCACAGCCCAGGCCGCGCTGCGGCGTTCGCAGTCATTGTCGCCTGACATCATCGTGTTGAATGCGGCTTCGCTCAAGACGAGCGGCGCCCGTATCTGCCGTCAATTCAAGGCGTCGCGCAATGGCACGCCCGTCGTCGTCATCGCCGATAAGAAGAATGTTCCCGACGCGAATTGCGGCGCCGCGGCCACGCTGGTCGTGCCGTTTACGCCGCGCAAGCTGCTCAACGGCGTGGCCCGACTTCTGCCTGGCGATGACAGCGCCGCCCTGCAGTTGGGACCGATCAAGCTCAACCTGCCCCAACGCCGCATCTCGTGCGCGGGGCGTGAGGAGCGCGTGACGCCCAAGCAAGCTAGGCTGCTGGAGATGTTCCTGCGCGCTCCCGGCCAGCTGCTGACGCGCAAGGCCATCATCAAGCACGTCTGGGACACCGATTACACGGGTGACACGCGCACCCTCGACGTGCACATGAGCTGGCTGCGCAGCGTCATCGAGCCGAACCCGCGCAAACCGCGCTATTTGAAAACTCTGCGCGGCCAGGGCTACCGGCTCGATGTGCCCGGCTAGGCGGCCGGGTTGCCAGGATCGACACCAGCCGAACTGCGCGAACGGGGCTGCAGCGCTGCAGCCCCGTTCGCGCTCTGATGATAGGTGTCGCCCGTCTCAGGGCAGGTTGAGCACGTCCTGGATGGGCGCGATGGCCCAGTCGATGGTCGCCCGGTCGATGATCAGCGGCGGAGCGAAGCGGATGACGTGCTCGTGGGTCTCTTTGCATAAGATCCCGCGCTGCTGGAGCGCCTCGCAGAAGCGCCGTGCGCCGCCCGCCTGCGGATGCAGCTCTACACCGATCAGCAATCCCCGGCCGCGAACTTCCTTGACGTGCGGGCTGGGGATCTCGGCCAGCCGCTCCTGGAAATACTCGCCCTCGCGCGCGGCGTTCTCGACCAGCCGTTCTTCCACCAACACGCGCAGCGCGGCCCGGCCGGCGGCGGCGGCCAATGGGTTGCCGCCAAACGTCGAGCCGTGCTCCCCCGGGCGGAACAAGCCCAGGATAGCCCGGTCGGCCACGACCGCCGAAACTGGATACACGCCGCCGCCCAGGGCCTTGCCCAGGATCACGACGTCGGGCCGCACGCCCTCGTGATCGCTGGCCAAGACCTTGCCGGTGCGACCGAGGCCCGTCTGGATCTCATCGATCAGCAATAGCACATGGTTGCGCCGGCAGAGGTCCGCTACCGCGCGTAGGTAGCCCGCCGGCGGCACAATTACGCCGGCCTCCCCCTGGATGGGCTCGAGCAGCACGGCGGCCGTGTTGGGCGTGAGGGCGGCCGCCAGCGCGGCCGCATCACCATAGGGTACAGTCACAAAGCCGGGTGTGAACGGGCCAAAAGCGTCATGGTAGAGCGGCTCGGTGGAGAAGGAGATGATGCTGATGGTGCGGCCGTGGAAGTTGCCCTGGGCCGTGATGATCTCGGCCTGCCCGGCGGGGATGCCCTTGACGGCATAACCCCACTTGCGCGCCAGCTTGAGGGCGGTCTCCACTGCCTCAGCGCCCGTGTTCATTGGCAGCGCCATCTCGTATCCGGTCAAGGCCGTGAGTTCCTGGTAAAACAGGCCTAACTGGTCGTTGCGGAAAGCGCGCGAGGTGAGCGTTAGCTTCTGGGCCTGCGCCACCAGAGCGGCAACAATGGCCGGATGGCAGTGCCCATGGCTGAGGGCCGAATAGGCTGAGAGGCAGTCCAGGTACTTGCGGCCCTCGACATCCCACACCCACACCCCCTCGCCGCGCTCGATGACGACGTCGAGTGGGTGATAGTTGTGGGCGCCGTAGGCATCTTCCAGATTGACGTAGTCTTTGGCGTGCATGTCCATCCTCAAGTCTGTGGTGTACAGGGATTGTACCGCGGTCCTCCCTGGCAGGGGCTTGAGGAATTGTTGGCCGAGAAAACGAGACGCGGCGAGGCCGCGTCTCTGCTGTCCCTTGGTACTGCCGTGCCTGGCTATTCCAGCGCGGTCATTCCCGACGCTGCAGCGTCATGCGCGGTGTCCCGATCAGCGCCGGGTGCGCGGGCGCTTAGCCCGGCGCGCTGCCTGGGCCGGGCGCTTGCGGCTGGCGGTCTGGCCGTTGCGCGCGGCGCTGGCGCGCGATGGGCGCTGCGGCAGTTGACCCTTCTCGGCCAGCAGAAAGGCCAGGATCGCTTTCTGCGCGTGCAGCCGGTTCTCGGCCTGCGGGAAGACGACGGACTGGGGGCCATCTATGACCTCGTCGGTGATCTCTTCGCCGCGGTGGGCCGGCAGGCAGTGCATCACAATGGCGCCCGGAGCGGCCTCCGACAGGAGTTGGGCGTTCACCTGGTAGGGTGCGAACACCAGGCGCCGCTTCTCGGTTTCGGTCTCCTGGCCCATGCTGGTCCAGGTGTCGGTGTAGATTATGTCGGCGCCTTCGACCGCTTCGCGCGGATCGCGGACGACGAGTAGGGCCGAGCCGCTCTCCTCGGCCGTGGCTCGCGCCAGCGCCACGGCCCGCGGGTCGAGGTCGTAGCCCTCGGGGGCGGCCAGGGTGAAGTTGGCACCCAGCCTGGCGCAGATGTGCAACAGCGACACGGCGACGTTATTGCCGTCGCCGATGAAGGTGATGTTCTGGCCCTTGAGCGGCCCTTTATGTTCCAGGATGGTCAGCGCGTCGGCCAGGGCCTGGCAGGGGTGGTTGTAGTCCGACAGGCCGTTGACCACCGGTACGCTGGCCCACTGGGCCAGGTCCAAGATGTGCTGATGCGCGAAGGTACGGGCCATGATGGCTTGCACGTAGCCGGACAGGACGCGGGCCACGTCGGACACCGCCTCGCGCCCGCCCAGGCCAATCTCGTTGGGCGAGAGGTAAAGCGCATCGCCGCCCAAGTGGCGCATGGCCATATCGAACGAGACGCGCGTCCGCAGCGACGGCTTCTGAAAGACCATGCCCAGGACCTGGCCTTTGAGCACCGGCCGGTTGGCGCCGCGCTGGCGCTCCTTCTTCAGGCGCACGGCCAGGTTGAGCAGATATTGGAGTTCCTGTGCGGAGTAGTCGGTGATGTGGAGGAAGTGGCGCATGGTAGTGACTGGCGTGTAGCCCTCGGCGAATAGGGATATGGGAATAGTCAGAGCCGGGTTCAGCGTTTGCGGCCGAACTTAGCTTCGAGCAACTCGGCCAGGGTTGGCCGGCCGATCTCTTGCAGGTCGTAACCCACCCGCAGGGCCGGGCGCTGTAGCTTGAGCACCCGCCGCAGGTCGATGGGCGTGCCGATGAGCACCAGGTCGGCCGGTGTGTTGTTGATGGTGGTTTCCAGCTCCTTGATCTGCGCGGGACCATACCCCATGGCCGGCAGCACGGCGCCCGTGGTGGGGTACTTGCGGTAGGTGTCGGCAATCGTGCCCACGGCGTAGGGCCGTGGATCGATGATCTCGGCCGCGCCGAAGCGGCGCGCGGCCACCCAGGCGGCGCCGTAGGCCATTTCGCCGTGCGTCAGGGTCGGCCCGTCTTCGATGGCCAACACACGTTTGCCGCGGATAGCGGCCGGGTCAGCGACCGCCAGGGGCGAAGCGGCCTCCACCACCACCGCCGCCAGGTTCAGCGTGCGTAGCGCTTCCCGGAGCGCGATGACGTTGGCGCCGTCGGCCGTGTCGACTTTATTGATGACGATGACATCGGCCATCCGCACATTGGCCTCGCCCGGGTGATAGGTGCTCTCGTGACCCAGCCGGTGCGGATCGGCCACCACGATGTGGTAATCGCTCTGGTAGAAAGGCAGGTCGTTGTTGCCGCCGTCCCACAGCACGATGTCGACCTCCTGCTCGGCCAGCCGCAGGATTTTCTCGTAATCCACGCCGGCGAAGACCACCACGCCCCGGTCGAGGTGCGGCTCATACTCCTCGCGCTCCTCGATGGTGGTCTCATATTCGTCCAGGTCGTCGTAGTTGGCGAAGCGCTGGGCCGTCTGGGCGATCAGGTTGCCGTAGGGCATGGGATGCCGCACGGCAGCCACGCGATAGCCCAGGTCGCGCAGGGCCGCGGCCACGCGCCGGGTGGTCTGGCTCTTGCCGGCGCCGGTGCGCACCGCGCCGATCGACACGACTGGCTTGGTGGACTTGACCTGGGTAGCGCGCGGACCCAGCAGCCGGAAGTTGGCTCCAGCCGCCAGGACGCGCGAAGCCTGGTGCATGACGTAGACGTGCGGCACGTCGCTGTAGGCGAACACCACCTCGTCCACGCGCAAGTCACGGATCAGGCGCTCGAGCTCGCTCTCGGCGTAGATCGGGACGCCCTGCGGGTAGAGCCGGCCGGCCAACTCGGGCGGGTAGAGCCGGCCCTCGATGTTGGGGATCTGGGTGGCGGTGAAGGCCACCACCTCGTAGGCAGCGTTGTCGCGGTAGACCAGGTTGAAGTTGTGAAAGTCGCGGCCCGCGGCGCCCATAATCAGGGTACGGGTCTTGGCCATAGGCAGGCGATCCTCAATTATTGGCGGAGAGCGAGTATAGCACAGGTCACAGGGCCTACATCACGTCGGGCGCCTGGATCGCCAGCAGGCGCAGCGCATTGGCCAACACCTGGCGCGTAGCCGCCACGAGCTGCAGCCGCGCCGCGCGCCGGACGGCGTCCTCGGTCTGCAGCACGGGCACTAGGTGATAGAAGCCATGGAAGGTCTTGGCCAGCTCGTAGACGTAGTTGGCCACGTGCAGCGGCTTGTAGTCCAGCGCGGCCTGCTGCACGACGCCGGGGAAGCGGGCCAGCAGATCGATCAACTCGACCTCGGCCGGCTCGAGCGCGAAGGGGAAGTTGCCCGTCCCCTCGGCCGGCGCTAGGCCCGCGGCCTGAGCTTTCTTGAGGATGCTGTTGGCCCGCACGTAGGCGTTCTGGATGTAGGGCGCGCTCCGGCCATCGAAGCTCAGAGCCGCCTCCCATTCGAAGACAATGTCGCGGATGTTATCGACTTCGAGCAGCGCATAGGCGATGGCGCCCAGGCCGATCTGGGTAGACACGGTGTGGCGCTGGGCCTCGTCCAGGTCGGGATTGCGTTCGGCAATGACGGCTTGAACGCGCCGGTAGGCCTCGTCGGCCACCTCCCGGAAGAGCACCACGTGCCCCTTGCGCGACGACATGGCGCCGCCCGGCAGCGTGACGTAGCCGTAGGACAGGTGATAACACTTGGCCGCCTGGGGAAAGCCCCACAGTTCCAGGATCTTGAACACCTGCTGGAAGTACAAGCTCTGGCGAAAGTCGACCACGTAGAGCGAGCGATCGACGCTGTATTTCTCGAACTTGACCTTGGCCAGCATCAGGTCCTTGGTGGAATACAACGTCGTGCCGTCGCTGCGCAGGATGACGACCGTGCGGTACTTTTCCTTCGCCAGCCCCAGCTTTTCGTCGATCTTGACCACCACCGGCCCGTCGGGCCGCAGGTCCTCGGCGATGCCGCGCGCAATCAGCTCGTCGACGATGGCCTTGCTGGGCTCGTCGACCTCGCTCTCAAAAAAGAACACATCGATGTGAATAGCGAGCATGTCCAGGATGGCCTGGAACTCGTCCAGGCTCCACTGGCGCGTCATGCGCCACAACGCGCGCACCTCGGGATCGCCGGCGTCGTAGCGCCGGTAGAACTCGCGTCGCTCGGCCTCGTAGCTCAGGCGCTGCTCGGTCTCGGACGGGGTCTCGTTGGGCTGTTCGGTCAGCAGCGCGGTGGCCTCGGCATAGATTTTCAGCAGCCATTCGCCGCGCTCGAACACGCCTTCGGGCTCCTGGCCGTAGTGAAACCGCTTGTAGCCCCAGACGGCCGTGATGACGGTCAGGCCCAGGTCGCCGGGGTACGAGGCGCGGATCGTCTCGAAGCCCGCGAATTCCATGATGCGGGCCAGCGCCTCGCCCAGCAGGGCGTTGCGCGCGTGGCCGATGTGGAACGAATGGTGGGTGTTGGGCTGCGCGTATTCAACCATCACGCGCTCGCTCTTGGGCGCGCCCCGGCCAAAAGCGGCGCCCTCGGTGATGGCAGCGGCCACCACGCGGCCGGCGAAGCTGGCCGTGTCGAAGTAGGCGTTGACGTAGGCCTTGTCGGCCACCAACCGCGAGAAACCGGGCGGCAGGGTCACCTGTTCGGCTACCAGCCGCGCCAGTTCCTGGGCGCGGGCGGGGACGTTGACCTTTTTGCCTGAACGGGCCTCGGCCGCCGCGGCCTGGAAGCAGATATTGGTGCCCTGGCCCCATTCGCCCGCGAAGGGGGTGGGCTGCCACTTCACCTCGCTCGGGGCGGGTGCGCCCAGCCCGGCCAGCGCCTGCGAGATCCGTTCGCCGATGACGGCCAATTCGCGCTCAAACATAGGGGTATGTGCTCCGCTGAGAACTGCGCGATTCTAACACGGGAAGGCGCAAGCGGCAGCCGCCGGTCACGCCGACTGGGCGACCAGCAGATAATGGGCCCAGTACCCCTGGTAGGGCGCGTAGCGCCTGGCCAGGGCGTTCAGCGGGGTGGGGCCATAGCACTCGGCCACGGCCGCCTCGATGTGGCGGTCGCCGGGCGGCAGGCCCTCCATGCGCCCCAGCCCGCGCATCAAGACGAAGCCGGCCGACCACGGCCCCAGACAGCGAATGCCGCGCAGCCAGGCGTCGACCTCGGCGTAGGGCGCCGTGCGCAGGAAGCGCTGGTCAGCGCCGGCGAAGGCGTGAGCCACAGCGCTGAGGCAGGCGCCCTTGGGCTTGTGGCCGATGACGCGCGCCAGCTCTGCAGGCGGCACGACCGCCAGCAGTTCCGGCTCGGGAAAGGCGACGAGCTCGAGCCCGTCGACCGTGAGCCGCCCACCGAACGTCTCGGCCAGCGCGCGCTGCATGCGCTGAACTGTAACCCATTGGTTGCGCTGCGAGATCACCGCCCAGCAGGCGCTCTCGAAAGGAGTGGTGAACTTCACCTGGTGGTAGCCGTACAGCGTTTCGAGAAGGGGGGCAAAGATGGGATCGGCCCGGCCCGCGGCATAGAATCGGCGCAGTTCGTCGGACAGGCTGAGGTAGAAGGCGAACCCGTCGACTGCCGCCGCGGCCAAATCCGCGTCAATCGGTTCCGGGGCGAACAGCGCATAGTCCAGCGTTGGCTGCTCCACCTGGCCGGTGGACTGGACGCGGGCCACCACCGTCCGGCCATAGACGCCGAGCGCTTTGTATAGGACGGGACGGCTGGCCGGAGTCGTCACGGACTGAGCCGCCGCCAGATTGTTGAAGCGCTCGATGAAGCGCAGCGCGAGGTCGAAGCTGAATGGCGCGGCAGGCGCAAGCGTTCCCGCCACTTTGAAGATCGCCATGCAGGCGATTGTAGCCGATGTTTGGCGCACTTCTGCCCGGGGACGGTTGCCCCTTCGCCGTGATCAGTCGCGATCCTCCAACACGAGCGGGTCAGCCCACACGATGCGGCCGTCGCCGTAGGCACGCGCGATGGAGATAGCGTTCAGCCTCCAGCTTTCAAGCGCCAGCCGGCCCGATCAGAATAGCCCGGCGTGCTGAGGCCGTGCCCACTTTGGCCACGACACAGGCGCGGCGCGAGGAGAGTGCGCTGGGAACTATTCCAGGTTGTCGTGTCCAATCAAAATGCCGTCTCCCAAAACCCTGTCAGCAGCAGTGCGGCGCGCTATAATTAGCGCAAGCCGGTGATCGCCAATGCCTGAGCATGAACAGCATCACCCCCCCACAAGCCTCGATTCGCCTGCCCCACCCTCGGGGACTATTTCGCCTGGCCATGCGCCTGCCCATCCTGCTTTATCGGCTTCGGCTTGGCTGGATCCTGGGCAAACGTTTCCTGCTGCTTGAGCACCGCGGGCGCAAATCCGGCCGGCTCCGCCGTGCGGTCGTTGAAGTCGTCGATCATGATCCCCGCGATGGCGCCTATGTCGTCGCCGCCGCGTGGGGCAAGAAGTCCGACTGGTATCAGAACGTCACTGCTCAGCCCCTTGTCGATCTCACGGTAGGCTCAGTCCGCTTCCAAGCCGTCGCGCGGACGGCCTCGCCTGAAGAAGCCGCGCAGCACCTCGCCGCCTACGCCCGGCGCCACCCCGCCGCCTTCCAACAACTCGGCTCACGCCTTGTTGGCCAAAGCTCCCGCCAGCCAGCGGAGATCATTGCTTCTCTCGTCAGCGCAGTGCCGCTGGTCCGGTTCTCACCCCTTCCAGTGGGACGGTCCCCGCAACCGCAAGATAGCAGCGGAAGCCTGTAGGATCTTGCAGCGGCGGCCGGTCTCGCGCTCAGGCGCCCCCCTGCCCGGACCGCCGCGCTTCGCCCAGGCCGTGCGGTCCCCGGTCCGTCCACGCGCGAGCGTCACGGTGACGGGGATGACCGGATTGCGTTTTGACGAGATCGGTTTCGACAGCGGGAGCGCTGCTGGCAGTGGCGGATAGCGCGGGCGCAGAGGGCCGGGCCGCGCGCTGGAGGCGGGCGGCCCGGCTGGCTCGTGAGGCGGATGGCCCCGCGGGCGGCGATTAAATAGAATTGGGCAGGGCGCAGTCTGGCGACGGTCGCAGCCGCGGGCCAGGGCAAGCGCCCTGCCAGCCTCCGGCGGCCCCGCCTCCGCTAGCGAGCGATGATCGGCAGCAGAACCTGAAACAAGGCAACAGCTTCGTCGTAACCGATGTCGAAGCCGGTGCTGAGCGGCCGCGCGTCGCCGTCGTAGTCCGTGTACACCCCCACGCCTACTCCGGTGTTCAAGGCCGCGCTGCCGGCCTGCAAGTGGTAGTCGTCGCCAGGCGCGTTGGCAAAGCGCGGGCTGCCCAGCACCGTGTGCGACCCGCCCGAGACGAGGCCAAAGGTCAGGGTCGTGTTGCCATAGAACAAGTTGTAGTCCCGCGCCACCGTCCCCTTCTGCCGGTGCAGGCCGATGGAATGGCTGGTGACGATCGTGTTCTGCAGGTTCACGCTGCCGCTGCCGTTGACCAGGATCGCCTCGCCGCCCGTCAGGCTGGGTGCGGCCACTGTTGCGAAGCGCACCTGGAGCGTCGTGGTGGGCGCCAGGTAGATCTGCTGGCCTGCCCCCAGCGCGCTGTTGAGCGCGAACAGCGTGTTGGCGATACTGCCGCCCGCGGCGGCCTGCAGGCCGCCGCCGTTGCTGGCGTAGTTGCCCACCAGCGTCTGCTGCCCAGCGTCAGCGTGCCCCTGATGGCCAGCGCCCCGCCGTTGCGACCGCTCTGATTGTCGGTGAAGCTCGCGTGATCGACCAGCGCGCCGTTCAGGGCGTAGACCGCCCCGCCGTCGCCGGCCGCGACGGTATTGCCGGTGAAGGTGGCGTGGTCCAGGTAGACGCGCTGGTAGGTGGCCAGCGCGCCGCCGCCCGAGTTGGCGGCCGGGTTCCCGGCAAAGGTGCTGTGGGTAGCGGTTAGCGCCTGGATGGCGGCCACTTCTCCGCCGCCCAGCGCGCTGTCGCCGCCTGCCGTGTTGCTGATGAACTGCGAGCCCTCGATCTGCACCGTGCTGGCGCACGACAGGCCGGCGCCGTTGCCGGCCGACTGGTTCTGTTGGAAGGCGCTGCCGCTGATCAGCAGCGGGCCGTAGCACTGCGGCGCGCCCATCGCGCTGCCGGAGGTGTTGTACAGCAGAGTCCTGTTCGCCAGCGTGTTCGTCAGCGCCCGCACGCCCCCCTCCGAGCCGGCGCTGTTCGAGAGAATCTGCGTGCCCGAGATGGTCAGCGTGGGCGCGTTGCAGTAGATCGCGCCGCCCTGGCCTGGGCCGGTGGCCCGGTTGCGCTCGAAGCGCCCGCCGTCCACGGCACACAGGCCGGAGGCGAATAGCCCGCCGCCATGCCCAGTGGCGGCGTTACTGATGAAGACGGTCTCCGTAATTTGCGCCGCGGCGGCGCCGTAGACACCGCCGCTGTAGCTGCCGCGGTTGTTCTCGAGTTGGCTGCTTGCGACCACGGCAGAGTTGGTCGCCAGTCCGCCGCCATGGCTGGCGGTGGCATTGCTCAGCACCTGGGTATCGGTGAGGCGCGCCGTCCCATAGGCCAGGATAGCGCCGCCGTGCACCTGGGCCGAGTTGCTGATGTACTGCACGTTTGCGAGGTTGGCGTTCACCTCGGCCCCCGGGCCGCCGCTGCCGGTCAGCGTGCGGTTGTTGAAGAAGCCCGACGCGCTAATGGTGACGCTACCGGCCGTGTCAAGTCCGCCGCTGTTGCCGCCAGTGATGACGGTGTTGTGGGCGAAGTAGGTTCGGGTGGCGGTGGCGTTGCGAACGGCATACGCGCCTCCGCCGTTGCCGCTGCGGGCGATGTTGCGCAGGAACTGGGTGTCGTCCAGCGCGAGGTCGCTGTCGCTGCACAACCTGCCGTCGCCATTCGTGGTGTTGCTGACGAACATGCCCCGCAGGAGGCTGGTGGCATAGTTCCCGGCGTAACCGGCGTAGGCCCGGCCGCCGTGGTAGCTGGCGCTGTTGGAGTAGAAGTCAGCGGCGGTCAGCGTCGGGGTGTACCACCCTTGCCAGCTCACCCACAAGGTTGGCGCGCACGCCCGGCCGCATCTCGCGCTGGGGCGACCCGGTGGAAGCCATTCGACGGCTTCCTGCCGGCCCCTCGGCGCGCGAAGGGCCTCGCTGCTGAGGATCAACGAGGCCTTTCGACCTGCGCAGCCGTTGTGGAGTTTGAGCGCTGGCGCTGAAGGCCCGGCCTACTTCTCTCCAATGATGACGCCGTGCGGCGTCCACGTGTCGCACGAGATGCGCTGCACCTCGCGGAACCCCACGTCCCGCAATAGGCGCTCGTAGTCCTTCCAGGGGTAGATCATCCCCTGGCCGGCCGCGACGGACCGGAAGTAGACGGTGTCCAGGGCCGCCATGAGCGGGCCGTCCTCCGAGTCGTTGGAGACCGAGCCGACGATGACGACCCGGCCGGCCTCGCCCAGGGCGTTGTAGGCCTTGTCGAGCAGGGTCCGGATCTGGTCATGGTTCCAGATCATCAACTCGTGGAAGAACAGCACGTGGTCAAAGCCGTTTGGGAACCCGTCCTTGAAGATGTCGCGGGCCACGAATTTGATCCGGTCGCACAGGTGGCGCCGGCTGATCTGGTCCTCGCAAATCTGCTGCGCGGAGGGGAGATCGAGAATGGTGATCTCCATCTGCGGATTCTGTTGCGCCAGCGCGATGGCATTGCTGCCGCCGCCGCCCCCCACGTCCAGCACCCGACGGGCCGCCGAGAAATCCACCTTGCCCAGGACGTATGGAATGGCGTATTCCGAGTAGCAGTTCATGTACAGATAGAAGATGTTCTTCGTGCGCGGGTCGAACCGGAACTTCTCGTAGAGCGTCTGCCCCTCGCCGGGATAGCGGCGGATGCCCACGTTCTGCCC
>JADLEU010000114.1 GCA_020845955.1 Anaerolineales bacterium | reverse complement strand
TGCGGCTGCATGTGCCGGCCCAGATAGGCCGCGGCCCACGGCATCTCCTGGCTGGCGATGCGCGCCCACTGTTGGGCAATGGTGCGGAACTCATGATCACAGGCGTGGCGGAACACCACCTGCCGCATCTTCCCGCTCTGCATGGTCACCGGGCACGTTCCCGCCAAGGCCTGCACACTGGCCGCCGTGGGAAACCGCTCGCGGTCGTCGCCGAACTTCGCCAAGAGGCTTGGGGCCAACGTCTCCCCCACCGCGGGGAGCGAGGCGAACAGCTCATGGTCGGGGTGGGCGGCAAAGAGCGCGGCCAGCCGTTTTTGTGTGGCGAGCTTCGCCTGGGTCAACACAAGAAGAAGCTGGGCCAACTGCTGTGCGTCCGCCCAGAGCGCAGCCACCGCCGCGGGCCGGGCCACCGGCTGCGGCGTCTGTAAGCGCGCATAGGCGCGTGGCAAGGTCGAGGTGCGCCGGTAGCCATGCTCTTTGGCGAAGGCGACGAACTGCTCGTAGCTCAGTGTGGTCGCTGCCTGCGGCGTCGGGTAGGTCTGCACAAAGTGTAAGGCAATCTGGCTCAGCGGGTCGCTGAAGACGATCCGGGCCGCCGGGTAGTAGCGACCTAAGAGACTCGCCAGGCGATTGCCCAGACGCAGGCTTTCCGTCACCAGAAACAATCGCTCACTCACCGTTGCCCGCAACTGGCTGATGAGCAGACCCTCCGGCCGCCACACCTGGAGGAGGTGCGGCTCCTGGCGTACCAGTGTGGCAATGAGCTGAGCGTCTGTCTGATCAGTGTGAGCGCTGCTGGCGCTCGCCTCGCGGCGGCGGTTCTTGACAATGCGGGGCGGCACGACATACACTGTGCCATAGGCCCGGTCATGCAGGAAATCGATGAGCAGGCTGTAGTGGGTCTCCATGCCCACCGCGCACTCAGCGGCGGCGACCCCTGTCTGGCGACGGACATCGTCAAAGTAGGCGAAACCGTCCACCGTGTGAGGGAAGCTGACGGCGGCAATGGTGGCGCCGTACTCATTCAGGATGACGGCATCGTGCTTCTGGCTGCTCCAATCGATGCCAATGGAAAGGTTCATGTCTGACCTCCGGGAGCACAGCAAGGAGGTCACCCATCGACGCCGGCCCATCGTGGCCCTGTTACAGCGCTCATGGCGCACCGTGCTTTCGACGACGGAACCGACGAGCCTGGGGGACAGTCCTAACCAGGCGCTCGTGGCGCAGGTAAGGGGTGGTCCTTGTATCCCAGGCCGGTTCACCGATGGGGTAGCCGCAGGTGATGGTACACACACATCTGTTATACCCCATCGGTTCACCGTCGTCTACTATGATACAGTAACAGGGTACGGAGATCGATAGGCTACCTCATATGCACACGCACGACGTCCTGGGCCGCCTGGTTCCCTCGCACATTCGCCACAACTTCCGCTGCGATTTCGTCTCGGCGGTCCTGGTCGGCGTTTTTACGGCCACCGTCGTCAACTTTGTGCCTGTGCTCACCCGGCGCCTGGGCGGCAATGCCTTCGAAGTGGCCCTGGTGGTGGCCATGCCGTTGGCCGCCAACCTGATGGCCCCGTTCGGGCTGTACATCCCGCACCGCTGGCGGCTACAGGGTACGGCCTTGACCTGGATACTGGGCCGGGGCGTCTTTCTCTTCATTGTCTTTATCAGCACGGCCAGCCCGGTTGTCTTGCTCGTCGGCGTCTTTTATGTTGTCGTCTCCCTTAGCCCACCCAACTACCTGGCCGTGATGCGCGCTGTCTATCCGCCCCAACTGCGTGGGCGGGCCATGGGTTACGTGCGGGTGGGCATGACGGCGGCGCTGATCGTGGCCACGCCGCTGGCCGGGCGCATGATGGACACCCTGGGTTATCCGCTCACGTTTGTGTGCGGCGCCCTGTTTGGCATTGCCTCGGGCGTTGCCTTTCTGCGCATGCGCGTCGATCCGGCAGCCACGGGTCGCCCGTCCTTTCGTCGCAGCCTGGGTATACTCAAGCGAGACGGCAACTTTGCCCTGTACAGCTCGGCGTTGATGATCGTGGGCACGGGCTACATGCTGGCCGCCCCGCTGTTCACCATCTTTCAGGTAGACCGGCTCCAGCTTTCGTACAGCCAGATCGGTCTGCTCAACTTCCTCAACTCTGTGGTCTGGATGCTGTCGTACGTGCTCTTTGGCCGCCTGGTGGACCGCAGGGGGCCAGTATGGGTCGTGCAGGTGAGCCTGCTGCTGCAGGCCATGCTGCCGCTCTGCTACTTCTTGGCCGCCGATATCAAGCTGGTGGCGCTGGCCTTCGCGCTATCGGGCATGGTCATCGCCGCCGGGGACCTGGGGGTCATGAACGTCATCATGGCCTTCGCCGGGCCCGACCAAGTGCCCGACTATGCAGCCCTGCACGGCTTCCTAGCTGGCCTGCGCGGCATCGCCGGCTCGCTCCTGGGGGCGGCGCTGGTCAGCATCCCGGCCATTGGCATGGAAGGGGTCTTTGTCCTCTCCTTTGTCCTGCAACTAGGCGGCTGGCTCGTCGCCCTGCGCGTGCACAATACGTATCCTTTGCCCGCGCCCGGTGTTTAACCATGTGACTGTGCTGTGCCATGCGCCGCCGCGTGCGTTACCCTATATTCTCCTCGTGTTGAAGGAGGTGCCCTTTTGCCCGCCAGCCAACGTATTGTCATAACCGGACTAGGCGCCATCACTCCCGTTGGGTTGGATGTGCCGACCCTGTGGACATCCCTGCTGGAAGGCCGCTCCGGCGCCGGCCCCATCACTCATTTTGATGCGTCGGCGATGGATGTGCGCATCGCCTGCGAGGTCAAGGGCTTTGATCCGCGCAACTATATGGATCACCGTGAGGCGCGCCGCACAGACATCTTTGCCCAATTCTCCCTGGCGGCAGCCAGCCAGGCTCTGCACGACGCCGGCGTTGCCACAGACAAGCTGGACCCTTACCGGGCCGGCGTCATCTTCGGTTCTGGTATTGGCGGCATCCACGCCACCCTCGACGCCATTCACACCTACGATCAGAAAGGGGCAAGCCGTGTTGGCCCTCTGACGGTACCCCAGGTGATGGCTAACAGCGCCGCGGCCTTGATTGCCATTCAGCACGGGCTGCGCGGCCCCAACTGGTGCGCTGTCTCTGCCTGCGCCACGGGCAACACCAACATCGGCGAGGCCCTGGAGATCATCAAGCGCGGTGACGCCGATCTGATGGTGGCCGGGGCCAGCGACGCCACCATCCTGGGCTTTGCCGTCGCCAGCCTGGCCAACGCCGGCGCCCTGTCGAAGGACAATGACAACCCGGCCGGCGTGTCTCGGCCCTTCGA
>JADLEU010000113.1 GCA_020845955.1 Anaerolineales bacterium | reverse complement strand
TGGTTTCGCGCATGGTGAACGACGTCAGTGTCCTGCGCGAGATGATCGTCTGGGCCATGCTGGCCGTCGTGCGCAACCTGTTCGACCTGGTCGGCATTAGCCTGGCCATGCTCAGCCTGCACTGGCAGTTGTCGCTCATCTCGTTCCTGGTGATGCCGCTGATGGTCATTGCCACGGCGCTCTTCCGCCGCCGCGCGCGCGAAAGCTACCGCCTGGTGCGCTCGGCCGTCGGGTGGGTGAACGCCGTCCTCAACGAGAACATCGTCGCCGTGCGCGTGGTGCAGTCCTTTTCGCGCGAAGACCACAACTCCCGCGTCTTTGCCGGGGACGTCAACGGCAACCACTTGCGCCAGACTAACCGCGCCGCGCTCATTACCTCCATCTTCTTCCCCACCGTCGACTTCATCGGCAGCCTGGCCCTCGGTCTGGTGGTCTGGATCGGGGGCCTGGCGGTGCTGGGCCGCTTCGACGCCACGCTCGGCCTGGGCGGCCCGCCCCTGAGCGCAGGCACGCTGGTCGCCTTCGCCCTCTATATTGACCGCTTCTTCGACCCCATCCGCGAGCTCTCGCAGCGCTACAACACCTTCCAGGCGACGATGGCCAGCAGCGAGCGCATCTTCGAGCTCCTCGACACGCCGATCGAGGTCCAGGATGCGCCCGGCGCCGTCGACCTCCCGCCGGTGCGCGGCGATGTCGAGTTCCGCGCCGTCAGTTTTCGCTACGCAGCCGGCGGCAGGCCGGTGCTGGAAGACGTCAACCTGAGCGTCGGCGCGGGGCAAACCGTGGCCCTGGTGGGCGAGACCGGCGCCGGAAAATCGACGCTGGTGCGGCTGCTCTCGCGCTTTTACGACCCCACCGCGGGCGCGGTGCTCATCGACGGCGGCGACGCGCGCAGCGTCACCCAGGCCTCGCTCCGCCGCCAGATGGGCGTCGTGCTGCAGGACCCGTTTCTGTTCTCCGGCACCGTGCGTGAGAACATCCGCTATGGCGCCCTCGACGCCGCCGACGCCGCCGTCGAGGCCGCCGCCCAGGCGGTGGGCGCGCATCCCTTCATCGCCGCCCTCGACCAGGGCTACGACACCCTCGTCGGCGAGGGGGGCGCCATCCTGTCCGGCGGCCAGCGCCAGCTTATCTCCTTCGCCCGCGCCTTGCTGGCCGACCCGCGGATCTTGATCCTGGACGAGGCCACTGCCAGCGTCGACACGCAGACGGAGCGCATTATCCAGGCCGCGCTGCAACGGCTGCTGCGCAACCGCACCGCTTTCGTCATCGCCCATCGACTGTCCACGATCACGCGGGCCGATTTGATCGTCGTCATGGACCAGGGCCGCATCGTCGAAACCGGCGCCCATGCCCAGCTTCTGGAACAGCGCGGGCGATATTTCGACCTCTACACGATGGCTTTTGCTGAGCGGCCAGCTCAATAAGCGTGGGCGCGCCGGGCAGCGCCGCCCGGGCTGGGCATCCGGCCTCGCGCGCGCCTTGACAATTCCTCCGCCATCCCTAGACTCCGCCGCGGCCGCCGCGCTTGGAAGGGCGCCGCGCTTGGCCCATCGGTTGGCTCAGCGACCATTCGCGGCCTTGGGAGGGCAAGCATGCGTTCTCCAGCTTGGGGGGTCATTCTGGGGCTGGGCGTGAATGCCCTGCTGGCATTCGCCCCTGCGCCCAAGGCGCGCGGTCAAGGCTCGCGTTACCAGGCTCGCCTTGACCGCTGGCGCGCGGCCGATGGCGCCTTCACCGCGTGGGCACGAACCGGCGTGAGCCTGGCAACCGATGGCGCGCTGCGGCTTGACCCGGCAGCGGCCGCATCCGAGACCGATCCCTACGCGCGCGGCGCCTATTTCGGCGGCGCGTTTTACAATGGCGGCACGTTTCGAGTGGGCGAGGCCACCAGCCCCGAGGTCGCCGCCGCCTTCGCCTGGACTGAAGCCATCCCATCGTGGAATGCCAGCACGCCGGCCGGCGGCTGGATCGAGACCCACATCCGCGTCCGGCTGGGCGCCCGCTGGACGAAGTGGTACAACCTCGGTGTCTGGGCGGCCGACCGGTCAGCCATCGAGCGTCACTCGGTCAGCGAACAGGGCGACGCCGATGGTTTCGTCACCGTTGACACCCTGATCCTGACCGCCGCAAGCGGGGTGGCTGAGGCCTATCAGCTCAAGGTCCGCCTGTTTCAGGCGGACGGCGCCGCGTCTGTGCCCAGCCTGCGCAGCCTCACGCTGGCCACGTCCACCGCACCCGCCCAATCCGCCCTGGAACCCGGCAACCCGGCCTTGTGGGGCCAGCGCCTGGCCGTGCCCAACTGCTCGCAGATGATCTACCCCGACGGGGGCGAAGTGTGGTGCAGCCCCACCTCGATCGCGATGGTCCTGTCGTACTGGCAGGGTGCGGCCGGGCCCTGCGAGCCGCGCGTGCGCGCCGCGGTCGAAGGCGTCTACGATTGGCGCTACGCCGGGCACGGCAACTGGCCCTTCAACACGGCCTACGCTGCCACGCAGGGAATGGAGGCCCACGTGGCCCGCTTTGCCAGTCTGGCCCAAGCCGAGCCCTGGATCGCGGCCGGTGTGCCCGTCATCCTCAGCTACGCATGGCAGCCGGGCAGCCTCACCGGCGCCCCGATTCCATCCAGCGCTGGCCACCTGGCGGTCCTGACCGGTTTCGATGGATCTGGCGACCCCATCGTCAACGACCCAGCCGCCGCTCCCGATGGAGGCGTGGGCCGCACCTACCGCCGGGGGGAGCTGGAGGCGCTCTGGCTCAAGCACTCGGGCGGCACCGTCTACCTAATCTATCCGCCTGGCCACCCCGCGTCTGGCCTCTAACGCCTGGTTTCATGGACGCGCCGTCGAGGAGGGATCGGCTTATCCCCTCGGCCGTACACCAGCCTCCCCGGCCGCGGCGCCCTGATCCCCGCAAACCCGGTTCCATGTTAGAATTCGGTTATCTTGTTTGCGGGTCACGGTTGGCGGGCCTGGGCCGCGTGGCCCCCCGGTACGGATCATGCTATTATCCGACACTATGCTGGCGCTCGTCTATCGGCTGGCCAACCGCTTGGGTCGCCTGGCGCTCAAGTCGGGGCTCAAGCTGGGGTCTGTGGCCGGCCTGGTCGCCGCCCGCTATCGCCGCCTGCCGGGCGGCGCGAAAACCGCCTCCCGCCTGGCCGCCCTGGCCGCCACATCCAGCGCCACGCCCGCCCAGGCCGACGGCGCGATCCACCTGCACATGCCCCGGCGCTACCTCCCGGCCGTGGGCCTGCTCCTGGTCGTCGCTGTCCTGCTCGTAGCCGCCGGGACATTGTGGATTGAGCGCGCCGCGCGCGCGCCGGCCGTGGCCGCCGCCGGCGCCTCTGCGCCGGTGCTGACCCAGACCCGGCCCGCGGACACCCTGCCGCCCACGCCAGGACTCGGCGCCGCCGCCGCCGAGCCAACCAACCCGCCCGACTCGGTTGTCTCCGGCGAGATTGCCGACATCAGCATCGACGTTAGCCCTGTTCCGGCCGGGCCCACCGCCACGGCCCCGCCCAATCCGCTCAGCCTGGGCGGCACGCTCTACTACGCCTACCGCAGCAGCGGCTACACCAACCTGTGGGCCAAGGTCGTCGGCCGCGCCCAGCCCGCCCGCCTCACGGCCGGTCCCTGGGACGACCGTGACCCGGCCATCAGCCCTGATGGCCGTGAACTGGCTTTCAGCTCCCAGCGCGACGGCTCCTGGAACCTGTATGTCCTTGACCTCGGCAGCGGCGAAACCCGCCAGATCACCTTCGGCAAGGAATTCAAGGGCAACCCCTATTGGAGCCCTGACGGCCAATACCTGGTCTTCGAACTGTATCGGCAGGACAACCTCGACATTGCCATCGTCGGCGCGCGGGGCGGCGACCTGATCCCGCTGACCTCCGACCCGGCGGCCGACTACGAGCCGGCCTGGTCGCCCGGCGGCCGCGAGATCGTCTGGGTCTCGATGCGCAGCGGCAACCCTGACCTCTGGCACATGTCCCTCGACGGTCCCGACGAGCGCGACCACACCCAACTGACCAACACGCCAGCCGTGCAGGAGGCCGACCCGAGCTACAGCCCAAACGGCGGGCTGCTGGCCTACGCCGATGCCCTCTCGCCCTTCAGCCAGGTCTGGTCTCATGCCGCCGCCGAAACGCTGGCCGCGGCTCAGCCCGCCGGCCAGGGACTCTACCCCGCCTGGTCGCCCGAGGGATCGTCGCTGGCCACTGTCTCCGTGCAGGAAGGCGGCCCGGACTACATCCTGATCGCCCCCCTCGGCCAGGAGGGTCTGCAGCAAATTGCCCACCGCACCGAGGCTGGCCGCCTGCGCGGATTGACCTGGTCGGGTGTCGAACTGCCCGCCATCCTGCCCGATCCACTCGCTCGGCTCGCCGCCATCGGCGAGGGCTTGCTGTGGAGCGAGGCGCTAACCGGCGCCCCTTCCGACAGCGCACCCTACGCTCTCGTCCCGCTCGAGGGCGTCAACGCGGCCGACCCGCGCCTGTCTGATCGGGTCGATGAAGCCTTCAACGGCCTGCGCAGCGCTACCGCTCGCGCCGTTGGTTGGGACTTCCTCAACACCCTCGACAACGTCCTCGTGCCGGTCGACGCGCCCATGCCGCCGTCCCTCGACTACAGCTCCTGGCTCAAGACCGGTCGCGCCTTTGACTTCGCCCAGGCGGCGGAGCAGTTCGGCTGGGTCAAGCTCACCCGCGAAGACTATGGCTACCGGACTTTTTGGCGCGTCTGGCTCTTGGCCGCCGTCCAGGATGGCTCGCAGGGCGAGCCTCTGCGCCAGCCGCCGTGGAACCTGGCCGCGCGCTACTCCGGCCGCCCGCAGCCCTACGACGCCGGCGGCGAGTATTTCAGCGTTATGCCGCCCGGCTACTACGTGGACTTTACTTTGCTGGCCGGCGACTACGGCTGGATGCGCGTGGCGGCCGAAAGCAATTGGCGCCTGTTCGAGCCCGGCCTAAACTACCGGCGTTTCGAGCATCGCGACGGCCTCGACTGGCTGACTGCCATGCGCGAGGTCTATTCGGCTGCCGCCGTGGCCACGCGCACGCCCGTGCCCTCACCCACCAACACGCCCACGATCACCCAGACGCCGACCCGCACGATCACACCGACGCGCACGCCGACGCGCACGCCGACCACGACCTCCACGCGCCGGCCCACCATCACGCCCACGCCGACGCTCACCCGCCGGCCCACCATCACCCTCACGCCCAGCCGCACCCCATGGCCGACCCTCACGCTTACGCCATCGGTGACGCCGCGCCCGTCTGCCACGCCTACCGGCACGTGGTTCACCGAGACGCCCACGCCCACGCCGTCGGCCACGGCCACCAGCGCCGTTCTGGGCGAAGGGCCATGACCGTGCTGCGCCGCTGTTGTCTGCTGGGGCTGATTGCGGTGAGCGGGCTGCTGGCGGCCGGCTGTGACATTGTCTGGTCCCCACAACCGGTCGCCGCGGCCGGGCCTCCCGCGCTGCCTTCGGCCAGCCCGAGCCTGCCTGCCACGCCTACCGCCCCACCAACCGCGGGCGCTCCCGTGACGGTTGTGCCAGCGACCGCGATCCCGCCCTCGCCTAGTGGCGCGGATGCCAGTCTTCGCGCCGCGCCGACCGAGGCCACGCCGCTCGTCTTTGTTTTCCCAACTCCCGTTGCCTTTCAACCGCCGGCAAACTGGCGCCCGCCCGTCATCGGCGTGCCGCTCTCCGTTCGCGCCGAAGATCACTTCTGGTTTGCGCGCCCGATCGCCTCCGACAGCGTCAATTACCCCCTGGGCAGCTACCGTTACGGCTCCGACT
>JADLEU010000112.1 GCA_020845955.1 Anaerolineales bacterium | reverse complement strand
GGCCCGCCCAACCGGGCCGCGACGACGCCATCCCGATCCAGCACGAAAGTCCACGGCTCGCTCTGCAGGTGCCACTCATCCATCTCCTTGACGTAGACGAACGGGTCGAAGCTTTCGTACACCTCGATGTGGATGAAGTTGGCTTTGTCGCCCAAGCCGGCATACACGGCCTTTACGCTGTCCACCACCGGCGCGCACAGCCGGCTTTCGCAGAAGGCCGGCGTGGCAAAGGTGACGACGGTTGGCCGGCCTGACTCGAGAGCTTCGGCCACCGTGAGTTGGTAGAGCGCCGGCTCAGGCGCTGGATCGGAGGTCAATTTCGCCAGGTCAGGCTCGGTTTCCAGGGTTCGGTTTTCGCTGGCCGGCGGCACTTCGCCGATCTCGGGCGCCGAGGCATCGGCCAGGGCCTCCACCGTGAATTGTGCCGCCATCTGACTACCGTTCGCCAGCGTCACCGCGGCGGCCAATCCCCAATGGCCCGCGCGCGGCAATTCGGGATATGCCACCCAGTAGGGCACGCCATAGTCCTGATAGGCGACGGCCGTGCCCGACCATCCGGGAACCGGCGTCCCCGAGGCAAGGTCAAACGCCGTCAGCGTGACCGCCTGCGCATCGCCGATCGGTTGCGCTTCTTGGAGCAAGATGAAGGGAATGCGCGGCGAGCCCGCCGGGAAGTCGTTCGAGGCCACGGCGACCGACAGGGCCGACGGTCCGGACTCTACCGCGGTTGGACTGCTGGGCACCGACGCGCCCTCGCAGGCCGTCAACCCGACCGCCAACGCCGCCAGCCACAACCTCCAGGCCCGCATCACCGTCCTCCTCGCGGCCGGCGCTGCGCCAATTGCCGCATCCAGCCTCACACCAACCAAGGGCATTATAGCCCGCGTCTGCGCCAACGACGGCCAAATTGCCGTCGTTGGCTTTTCGAGGTCAGCGCGCCGCGGCGCCCATGTCAGCCCAATGGGCGCCGCCCTTCAACCCTATTGCCTAGGGTGTAAAGCTTTCGACTAGCCGCGCTGATAGTTCGGCGCTTCGCGCGTGATTGTGACATCATGGGGGTGACTTTCGATCAGGCCAGCATTCGTAATGCGCATCAGGCGGGTCTGGGTGCGCAAGTCATCCAGCGTCGCCGCGCCGGCATAGCCCATCCCCGAACGCAGCCCCCCCACCAGTTGATACACGAAATCGCGCAGCAGCCCTTTATACGCCACGCGGCCTTCAATCCCTTCCGGCACCAGTTTGCCCTTCGTGCCCTGGCCGCTGCCATAGCGATCTTTTCCAAAGCCTTGCAGCGCCCCCAGGCTGCCCATGCCGCGGTACTGCTTGAAGCGCCGCCCCTCGTACACCTCCAGCTCGCCTGGCGCCTCTTCCAGACCGGCCAGCAGCCCGCCTACCATCACAACATCGGCCCCCGCCACGATGGCTTTCACAATATCGCCGCTGTACTTGATACCGCCATCCGCAATCACCGCGATCCCTCGCGGGCGCGCCACCCGCGCGCAGTCGAAGATAGCCGTCATCTGCGGCATCCCGGCCCCAGAGATGATGCGCGTCGTGCAGATCGAGCCGGCTCCCACGCCTACCTTGACGGCGTCGACGCCCACGTCGATCAGGGCCCGCGTGCCGTCCGCCGTCACCACGTTACCCGCCACGACGGGCAGTCCGGGCCAGCCTGCCTTGATCCGGCCGACGGTGCGAATTACGCCGGCCGAGTGCCCGTGCGCGGTGTCGACGACCACCACGTCGACGTCCTCCGCGGCCAGCGCGGCAACGCGCTCGTCGACATCAGGACCGACTCCTACGGCTGCGCCCGCCAGCAGGCGGCCACGGCCGTCCGTGGCCGCCTGTGGGTAGTCGCGCTTCTTCTGAATATCTTTTACCGTGATCAACCCTTTCAAGCACCCGCCCGCGTCCACCAGTGGCAGCTTTTCGATCCGGTGCCGCTGTAGCAGCGTCTTGGCCGCCTCCAGCGTGGTTCCGACCGGCGCCGTCACCAGGCCCTCCCGGGTCATGAACTCGCCTACCGGCCGCCCGAAGTCCTCCACCTCGACAAAACGGATGTCGCGGTTCGTCAGGATGCCCACCAGCCGGCCGCCGTTGCCCGTATCGGTAACCGGCACGCCGCTGATGCGGAAGCGTGCCATCAGATCGGCGGCCTCCTGCAGCGTGGCGGTGGGCGGCAGCGTCAGCGGGTCGACGATCATCCCGGACTCTGACCGCTTGACCTTCTCCACCTCGGCCGCTTGGGCCTCGATCGATAGGTTCCGGTGAATGATGCCCAATCCGCCCTCGCGCGCCAGGGCAATCGCCAGCCTAGCCTCGGTCACGGTGTCCATCGCGGCCGACAACAGCGGGATATTCAGGCCCAGGCTTGGCGCCAAATGTGCCCGTACGTCGGTTTCATCCGGAAGCACCTCCGTGTAACCCGGCACCACCAGTAGATCATCAAACGTCAGCGCCTCCCAGCTGTTGAATAGCTCCTCGTTCATGCCAACTTCTCTCCTTCAGCCTGTCTCGCCAGGCCGATCAGGGTCCCGACCAGCAGCCGGTGTTCGGTGGTATGCACTCGCGCCTCCAGCGTGGCAAGGGTGTCGGCCGCCTCGATCGGCACCACCGCCTGCGCCAGCACTGGGCCTGCATCGACGGCCTCGTCAGGTACTAGGTGGACCATCACGCCGGTCTCAGTGACCTCACCGCGCTGAAAGGCCGCGTAAGCCTGTTCAATCGCGCCTGTGCCCGGGAACGTCCCCGGTAAGGCTGGATGCAGATTGATCACCCGATTGGGGAATCGATCCAGGAACGCCGTGGTCAACACGCGCATCCAGCCGGCCAGTACGATCCAATCAGGGCTCAAGGCCGCCACCTGGCTTGCCAGCGCGGCGTCATAGCCGCGCCGCGGCTGGCCTTTGGTGGGCGGCAGCGCCAGCGCCGGCACACTGGCCCGCCGGGCCCGTTCCAGGCCAATGGCATCTAGGCGGTTGGAAATGACTCCCACGACCTCCGCGGCCAGCTGCCCGGCGTGGCAGGCATCCAGCACGGCCTGCAGGTTGCTTCCGTTCCCGGAGATCAGCACCACCAGCCGCATCGGCCCGCTCATGCCAGCCGCACCGTTCGAGCACCGGCCGCGAGCTCGCCGATCACCCAGCTCGGCTCGGACAAACGCGCTTGGAGCGCCGCGGCTTCCCTGGCGTCGACGACCAGCGCCATTCCAATACCCTGGTTGAATACACGATACATCTCTTCCAGCGCAATACCGCCCCGCGTCTGGATCAGGCCAAATACTGGCGGGACGGGCCAGCTCCCGATCCGCACAACAGCGCCCACGCCATCAGGCAGAACCCGCGGCAGGTTCTCCATCACGCCCCCGCCGGTCAGGTGCGCCAGCGCCTTGATGGGTTGAGCGTCGTCTTGCAACACCGGCCACAGCTCCTGCAGGTACGAGCGGTGCGGGGCCAGCAGCGCCTCGGCCAGCGGCATGCCCAATTCTGGATAGACGGTGTCCAGCGCAACGCCAGCGAATATGCGCCGGATGAGCGAATAGCCGTTAGTGTGCGGGCCGGTCGAGGCCAAGCCAACGAGCACATCTCCGGGCGCAGCATCGCCGCGCGGGAGCCGCCGCGCGGCCTCCACGACGCCCACAACCGTCCCTGCCACGTCCAACGCCCCGGGCACATAGACGTCAGGCATTTCGGCAGTCTCGCCACCAAGCAGCGCGCACCCGGCCGCGCGGCAGGCTTCGGCCATTCCTGTCACCACTTCGGCCGCCTGCGAGGGGTTCAGATGTGAGGTGGCGATATAGTCCAGAAAGAACAACGGGCGTGCCCCTTGTACCAGGATGTCGTTGACGCAATGGTTGACGATGTCGTGCCCAATGGAACGGTACCGCCCGGCCTCAGCCCCCAACCGCACCTTCGTGCCAACCCCATCGGTCGACGCAACCAGCACCGGGTTGGCCATCTGGCGCAGCGCGCTGGCATCGTACAGCCCGCCGAACGAACCCAGGCCTCCCAGCACCTCCGGCCCATACGTCGAGCGCACGGCCTCGGCCATCAGCGCAACGGCCTGATTGCCGGCATCGATATTGACGCCGCTGGCAGCATAAGCGCCTGGTGGAGCATGTGACATTAGGAGATCCCGCGCAGCGCCCGCTGGCCGATGTCGTGCCGGTACTGGACTCCGTCGAAATGGATGCCTGAAGCCACTTGATACGCCTGTCCCAGGGCATCTTTCAGGTTCGCCCCCCAGCCAGTCACTGCCAATACCCGTCCGCCTGCCGTGACCACCTCGTCGCCAACCTGCCGGGTGCCGGCGTGATAAATCACAGCCTGGTCGAGGGGCTGGTTCAATCCACGGATTGCCCGTCCGGTTTCAGGGGCCGCGGGATAGCCGGCCGCCGCAAGGATAACGCACGCGGCGGCGCCCGCGCGCCAGCGCACGTCGACCTCGGCCAGCCGCCCGTCCGCACAGGCGGCCAAGATGTCCAGCAGGTCACTCTCCAGGAGCGGCATCAGCGCTTCGGTTTCCGGATCGCCAAAACGGCAGTTGAACTCCAGCACTTGCGGCCCGGCCGGCGTCAGCATCAGCCCGGCATACAGGACGCCCACAAACGGCCGACCCTCAGCGCGTAGGCCGTCGATCGCCGGCTGCAGGATCGTGACCGTAATCTGCTCGGTTAATGCGGGCGGGCAGAGTGGCGTTGGCGCAATGGCGCCCATGCCGCCCGTGTTTGGGCCCTGGTCGTTATCGCCCAAGCGCTTGTGATCTTGAGCCGGCAACATGGCCTTAACCGTTGTGCCATCGCTGAACGCCAGCAGCGAAACCTCTTCGCCTGACAACCGCTCTTCGATCACCACGGTCTGGCCGGCCGCGCCGTGCGCGCCCGTCACCATGATATCCCTCAGGGCCGCGTCGGCGTCGTCGGCGCATTCAGGCACCACCACACCTTTGCCAGCCGCCAGTCCCGAGGCCTTGATCACAACGCCGCTGCGCTCGAAATCTACCGCCAGCAAATGGCCGACCGCCGCATAATAATCTGTGAAGGTAGCGTGCCGGGCGGTCGGCAGGTTGTGCCGGCGCATGAAGGCCTTGGCGAAGGCTTTCGACGCCTCGATTTCTGCGGCCGCCCGCGAAGGCCCGAACACGCGCAGCCCCCGCCCCCGCAGCGCATCGGCCAGGCCGGCTGCCAGCGGCGCCTCGGGACCGATCACCACCAGGTCGATAGCATTTGTCACGGACCAATCAACCAGCGCGGGGCCGGCGTCGGCTGCCAGCGGCACGGTGACGCCCAGACTGGCTGTGCCTGGGTTGCCCGGTGCCGTGTACAGCCGGCCCAGCCGCGGCGATTGCGCCAGCTTCCAGGCCAGCGCGTGTTCGCGACCGCCCCCGCCGACGATCAGGACTTTCATCGCCTCAGACAATCGCTTTTTCGAAGCCGGTCTTGCTGTGTTCCGCGCCGAGTTCCAGCGGGTAGATACCGGTAAAGCAGGCGTTGCAGTAGCCGGCCTGCCGCCCGATAGCCGCCATCATGCCCGCCAGCGACAGGAAGTGCAGCGTGTCGCAGTCGAAGTGGTCCCGCATCTCGTCGAGCGTTTGGTTATGTGCGATCAGTTCGTCATACTGGCCCATGTCGACGCCCATGAAACACGGGTGTGCAATCGGCGGGCAAGTAATGCGCAGATGCACTTCGCGCGCGCCGGCGTCGCGCACCAGCTTCACCAGCGGTCCGGCGGTGTTTCCGCGCACGATGCTATCGTCGATGACCACCACCCGCTGCCCACGCAGGTTCTCACCCAAGGAGTTATATTTCAGCGCCACCCCCTGCCGGCGCAGCCTGTCGGTCGGCTGGATAAACGTTCGGCCGATGTAGCGGTTCTTGATAAAGCCGTCGTTGTACGGCACGCCGGAAATGCGGGCGTACCCAATGGCCGCGGGCACCGACGAGTCCGGCACGGGGACCACCACATCGGCTTGCACTGGCGCCTCCCGCGCCAGCGCTTCGCCCAGCCGCTGGCGCACGTGGTGCACGTGCAGCCCGTCCCACACGCTGTCCGGTCGCGAAAAATAGATGTGCTCGAACGTGCAGCGCGCGAGCGACTTTGCCGGCGGCAGCGCCTGGCGCACGCGCAGCGCCGTGTTGCTCAGCGTGACGATTTCGCCCGGCCTGACTTCGCGAATGGCCTGGCAGCCCAGCGTGCGCAGCGCGCCAGTCTCCGACGCCGCCGCGTGCCCGCCACCGGGCAGCCGGCCGACGCTTAACGGCCGGAAGCCCCACGGATCGCGCACCGCGTAGACGCCGTCGCGCGTCAGGATTACCAGCGAGTATGCGCCGCGCCACTCCGCCATAGCCTGCTCGATTCGGGCGTCCCACGTCTCGCCGAGCGCGCCGGCCAGAGTCATAATGATGGCCTCGCTGTCGGACGATGACGACAGGCCGACCCCGCGCCGCAGCAGGTCGGTCCGCAGGGCGGCGGTATTCAACAGGTTGCCGTTGTGGGCCACGGCCAAAGGCCCATGCAGAGTCTCCACCAGGAACGGCTGCGCATTTCGCGCCGACGATGAGCCAGTGGTGGAATACCGCGTGTGGCCGATAGCGTAGTGACCTTGCAGTGGGGCCAGGTTGTGAACCGTAAACACCTGCGACACCAAGCCGACGTCCTTGTACAGCCGGGCGGTCACTCCGTCGGAGACGGCGATGCCGGCAGCTTCCTGGCCCCGGTGCTGCAGCGCATGCAGGCCAAAGTAGGCCATCCTAGCCACATCTTCGTTGGGCGCAAAGACGCCGATGAGGCCGCATTCCTCGTGCGGCCGGTCGTCCCAGCACGGCGCGGCCCTGGTGTCGCCCGGACGCG
>JADLEU010000111.1 GCA_020845955.1 Anaerolineales bacterium | reverse complement strand
TTGTGCGCCTCGCTCGCAGCGCTGCCGGCTGAGACCCTGGCCAGCGGGCTAGGCGAGAACAGCGCCGCACGGCCACATTTCGCCAGTCGGACCACGCTCAGCCGGCGCTGACGCCGCCGCCCAGCAGCCCAGCCTGTTCTTGCATGTGGCGCCAGTGGGCGCTCAACCCGAGGCACTCGATCCAATGGCTCAGGTAGGCCGTGTCGAGCTTGCCGGCTTGGTGCGACGAGAATGGCGCCGATGTCGCGCGTGTGCTTCTGCTGCTGGCTGAGGCTGAAAAACTGGAGCTTGTAAAGGATCAAGTCCTCCGGTGCATGGACGTGCACCTGCCCTAGCGGCGATCCCAGGTCGACCAGGCGACGGCGCGACAGGGCCGAGCGCCGCAGATCATCTCCGGGCCGCAGCAAGAAGAGTTCGGCTTTATGGCTCCACTGTCTATGATAGCCAACCAGCGCCACATCGCCGCGTGTTTCCAGCAATTGGTCGCGCATCAAATCGGGCGGGATCAGCACACCGCGCTTTTCCAGTTCCGCGGAAAATGGCCGCAGCTGCTCCACTGGCAAATCGATCGCCAGGTCGATATCCTGTGTGGAGCGCGCCTCGCCCCAGGCCGCGACGGCCAGTGCGCCGCCAAGAGCGTAATCCAGATGTGCAGCGTCGAGCGCATCGATGATGAGGCGCCCAAATGCCAGCAGCCCAAGCGGCTCGTCCTCAGCCGCCCAGTTGCTCATAGCGCTGCATCACTGCGTGGTGTGCGTTGCGGGGAGACATATCCGGATGTTCAGCCAACAGCCGGCGGACGGCCATCCAGCGTAGCTGGTCGGATAGCTGGCCGGCTTGCTGAACGCGCTGCGCGGGCGTAAGTCGTTGGGCGAGCTTGAGTTGAAGCTGGTCGAGATCGCTCAGGCTCGCTCGGATGGCGGCGGCAATCTCTGTCGCCAGTTCGGGACGGCCGGCGATGTAGTAGCCGCTGTGGCCGGCACGGCGGCTGAAGCGCAAATTCCACCCTTGTGCCGCCAGAACCGTCTTCAGCGCTCGCAGATCCCGTTTGAGTGTTGCCGCGGCGGCCTTTCCAAAACAACCGCGGCCGACCACGGCCTCGGTGCGTGTCACCAGGCCGGCCGCCAGCAAGTAGCCTTCGTTCCACAGCAGCTCGAGCAGCGCGGCCCGCCGCGCCGTGACGACAGCGCGCACCTGCGCCACTCACCGCGCAAAGCGCCGCTCGGCGCGGCCGCGCGCCTTCGCGGCCTCTTCCGCGCGGTCCTTCGGAGGGCTGCTGGTCTCCAGCGCATCCAGCAGCTGCCGCGAGGCGGCGGCGATGGCGTCGACCGCCGTCTCGAAGGCCGCGGCGTTGGCCTGCGAGGGTTTGTTGAAGCCGCTGATCTTGCGCACGAATTGCAGCGCTGCCGCGTGGACCTCGTCGTCGGTCACGGGCGGCTCGAAGTTGAACAGCGGCTTGATGTTGCGGCACATCCGGTTTCACTCCTTTACACTCGGCAGCGCGCCACCCATCCGGCATCCATCCGCGCCAGCCGGTTCTTCTTGAGGTTCTCCTGCATGATCCAGCGAACGTCGGGGTCGCCGCTGGGCAGCCACTGCTCCATCGCCGCCTGGCCCTCGGCCGGCAGCGCCGCCACGGCCACGCTCCAGCAGTAGCCCAGGCCCTGGCGCAGAATTCTGAAGGGCTCAGTCTTGCGCTCGACGGCGCTGGCGCGCGCCACGGCCGCGGTGATCGCCGCCAGCAGCTTCAGCACGCGGCGCGCGTGCGCGGGCCGGCCAAGCAGGCGCGGCTCGCACACCGCCGCGGCTGCCGCGCGCTGCTCCAGCCAGCCGCCCTTGGCCCAGGCCGCCATCTCGGTGAGCAGCGCCGGCATATCGGCGTCGCCCCAGCGCTGGAGCGCCATGGCCACAGCCTCGCGTACGCGCCAGCGCGGGTCGCCGGCCAGGCCGCGAAGCGTCGCCAGCACGGTTTGGTCGCCCTCGGCCAGCAGCCGCCCCAGGCCAACCGCGCCGCACACCGGCAGGAACTCGCGCGCCGTTTGCGCCGGCGCCTCGGCCGGGCTCAGCGCCGCCCAGCGCGCGAATTGCTCGGCGCTCCCCAGGTCAGCCACCGCCTGGACCAGCTCCAGGTTAGCGCGGGCCGGGCAGGCTGGAGTTGTCCAGCAGGAACTGGTCCCAGTCCTTCAGGCCGGGCAGTTTGTCGCGATAGGCATCGACTTTGGTCGTCATCCAGGGCTTGTGGAAGTCAGCAGCCGCGGCGCCCCCGCCGTGAATGGTTAAGCCGCCCCGGGGCGCGGCAAGTACTGCGGCGAGTCTCCGGAGATATACGCCAGCATCGCCGGGTCGTAGCGCGCCATCAGCGCCCGCGCTTCGGCCTCCAGCGCGCCGCCGTGGTAGGTGAGGATGTGGCGGCGCACATAAGCGTTGTGGGCCAGCGTATCCTGCGAGCGCACCACGCCGTCGGGGCAGGCGAAGACGATATGGGCCACGTCGGCCATCACCGCCGCGCCCAGGCACAGCGGGCACGGCTCCACCGTGGTGAACAGGACGGCGTGGGCGTAATCGGTGAATAGCCGCGGGCCGCCGTCGAGCAGGGCTTGCAGTTCGGCGTGGGCCAACTGGCTTTGCCGCGCCCGGTGGCGCGCCCGCCCGCGCGAGATCACCTGGCCGTCGAGGACGACCACGGCCCCAATGGGCAGCTCGCCGGCCTGGCCGGCGCCTTCGGCCTCGGCCAGTGCCGCGCGCATGAAGGTTTCCAGGTCCAGCGAGGCGAGGTCGATCTCAATCCGTTGGGGTGGCATTGGCGCAGAACCAGCGTACACGGATTTCACCGATAACGGCAGATCACACGGATCTGGTGTTGACCTATCTCAAGAGCGTCCGCGCTATCCGGCCCGGTCGGTGTGATCCGTGGACCAGCTTGTCCGCTCGCTGCCAGCGTCACCTCCCCGCGGGCAGGCGCCGCGCGGGCCGGCCCAGCACGCGCTCGAGCGCGGCGGCGTAATCCTGGTGCGAGATGGGCTTGGCCAGGAACCCATCGGCGCGCAGGGCCTCGGCCCGGCGGCGGTTCTCGCCGGTGCGCCAGGCCGTAATGAAGATGATCGGCGCGTCGGTGATGCGCTGCAGTTGGTCGTACAGCGTCCAGCCGTCGGTGTGCTCGAGCATCACGTCGAGCACGATCGCGTCGGGCTGGCGCGCGGCAATGGCGGCCAGCGCCTCCTGCGCGTTGCGCGCGTAGCGATGCGCGTGGCCCAGGATGTCGGTCATGTGCCCCAACAGCTCGGCCATATCGGGGTCGTCGTCGACAATCAGGATCGACGTCATGCCTACTCGTAGGCGAAGCGCTGTTCCTTCCACACGTCGGCTTCGTTGTGGTAGCCGGCCTGCTCCCAAAAGCCCAGCCTGTCCTTCGCCAAGAACTCCAGCCCGCGCAGCCACTTGCCGCCCTTCCACAGGTATGGCGTCTTGTGCTCGGCGCCGGGAATGTGGCCGACCACGCCGCGCAGCGGGTAGCCGTGATCCGGATCGAGCGGTTGGCCGTCGAAGTGGGTGGCCAGCAGGAAGTTGGGCTGCAGGGCCACCTCCAGCGGGATGTTGACCGTGAAGCCGTACTCGCAGTGCTGCAGCAGATAGCGGGCGCTGGGCTTGAGCCTGATCAGCCCCTCGTCCACCAGGGCGCGCAGCGACACGCCTTCCCACACGGCGTCGAACTTGCTCCAGCGCGTTACGCAGTGCAAATCCATCGTCACCTGGATGCGCGGCAGCTTCTGGAACTCTTCCCAGTTCCAGCGCCGCTCTGCCTCCACCTCGCCGAAGACGCGCAGATCCCAGGCGGCCGGGTCGAAACGCGGCACCGGGCCGTAGTGCAGCACCGGGAAGCGGTTGGTCAGCGACTGGCCCGGCGGCAGCCGCCCTTCCATTTTGACGCGCTCTTCGTCCTCCTTGCGCCCAAAGATGCTCTTGAGCATGCGGTTCTCCTTCGAGACCTGCTGGCCGCCTCAGGCTCCCATTATGCGCGCAGATGTTACGGCGGTCTTACTGGCCGTTTAGGCGGGCATAAGGACCGGTCCCGCTACCCTGTAAACACCGGCAGGTGGCCCAACGCCAGGATCTGCTCCCACTGAGCGCGCTCGCCCTCGGTGAGGATGGCCGCCTCGGCGGCGATCTTGGCGCCGGCCTTATCGAGCACCAGGCGCATGCCCTGCAGCGTCGAGCCGGTCGAGATCACGTCGTCGACCAACACCACCCGCTTGTCCCGCACCATCTCGCGGTCCTTCTCGTCCAGGTGCAGCGTCTGCGGCGCGCCAGTGGTGATCGAAAGTGTCTCCGCCTGGATTGTCTCGCCCATGTAGGGCTTGTATGACTTGCGCAGCACCACGTACGGCTTGCGGGTGCGCACCGACAAGGCGTAAATCAGAGGGATGCTCTTCGCCTCGGCCGTCACCAGCACGTCGTACTCGACGTCCGCCAGCCGCTCGGCCAGGCCCACGGCGGCAGCCTCAACCAGTTCGGTATCCCCGAGGATATTGAGCACGGCGATCTTCAGGCCGGGCTTGATCTCGAACAGGCGCAGCTCGCGTTTGACCCCTGCGATCTCGATGGGGTAGGTTTCGCGTTCAGTCGGCATGCTGGGCTCCTGGAGCTAGGAAATCTGTTCGGATTCTACCGTAGATAAGGGCAAGACGAAAGACGAAAGGCCCAGAAAGAAGCCGCCCTGCTGGAAGGCAGCGGGGCGACTTCCTGGTTGGCGCTGGCCTTGCCCGCTTCGTGCCGCGCGCCGCGCCAACCGCCTTCGCCCCTTGACTCGCGCGCGGACCGGCGCTACTCTAAGATTCGATGGATATCAAATCTTATCCGGGGCGCGATGGCGGCTGAGCCGGACCTGCTGGAGTTCTTCAAGGCGCTCTCGGACGGGAACCGGCTGAAGATCGTCGGTCTGTTGGCCCAGGAGAGCTATTCGGGCGAGGTGCTGGCGGATATGCTCGACATCAAGCCCGCCACGGTGTCGCACCATCTCTCCTACCTGGCGCACGCCGGCCTGGTGGAGGCCCGCCTGCAAGGCCATTCCAAGCTCTATCGCCTGCGCCTGGAGGTGGTCCACGCCATGGCCAACCGGCTGCTGGCCAGCGAGACCCTGCCGCGGGCGGCGGCCGGCGTAGACACGGGCGCCTACGAGCGCAAGGTGCTCAGGGACTTTCTGTGCCCCGACGGCTCGCTCAAGGAGATCCCGGCCCAGCAGAAGAAGCTGCGAGTGGTGCTGAACCACATCGTCGAGTCGTTCGCGCCCGATAAGAAGTACAGCGAGAAGGACGTCAACGGCCTTCTGGCCCGCTTCCACGCCGACACGGCCAGCCTGCGCCGCGAGCTGATCGGCCACGGGCTGATGGCCCGCGCGAACGGAAAGTATCGGCGACTATGAACATGGAACTGCCGATCCCCAACACCCACACCGCCCTGCTCGAATTCTTCCGAGGCCTGGCCGACGTGCGCCGCCTGCAGATTGCGGGCCGGCTGGCGGCCGGCAGTTGCTCGGTCGAGCAGCTTGCCGAGCAGTTGGGCCAATCGCCCCAGGAGATCCGCCAGCAGATGTTCAGCCTGGAGCACGCCGGCCTGGTATCCGGTCCCGACGGTTCGGCCCAGACCTATCGCCTGCGGCTCGATTACGTCCACGCCCTGGCCAACCAGATCCTGGCGCATGAGCGGACAACCGTTCCGCCCGAGGCCGTGGCCGGCGACTTCGAGCGCAAAGTGCTGCGCGAGTTCCTACCCTTTATGCCCCTTATACGCTTGCCCTACACCGGCGCCTTGAAATCGTAAATCCCTTCCCTCACCGCCCACCGGCGGCCGCACTGCTCGCAGCGCAGGTGGCCGCCGGTTTCGCTTAAGGCGGCGCTGCCGCAGGCGGGGCAGCGGAAGAACTGTCCCGGCGCGGCGGTGGGGCTGTCGCCGGCCGCCTGGGCGCGGACAAACACGCTGGGCGAGAACTGCAGCCACTGCCCGGTGGGCTGCAGCAGCGCGTCGACGCCCACCAGCCAGCGGGTGGGCACGCGCCGTTTGAGCGCGCCCACGCGGAAATAGGACAACGACCGCACCTGGCGCGGCTCCAGCCGGCCGGCGCGCAGCCAGGCCAGCATGGCGGCCGGGTGAAAGTCGAAGTTGAGTGTCGCGAACTCGACCGGCTCGGGCGCAAACGGGTTCCAGCGCTGCCGTCCGAGCAGCCAGCGCAGGATGGCTTTAAGGTTGCGCTTGTTGGCGAACTCCAGGATGAAGGTGCCGCCCGGCTCGAGCACCGCGCGCACCTGCCGCAGCGCGGCCGGCGCGTCGGCCAGGTGATGGATGACGCGGATCATGGTGGCCGCGTCGAACAGCCCTGGCACGAACGGCAGCGCGTACACGTCGCCCGCCACGTACAGGTAGCGCGGCCCGGCGCCCAGCCGCGCCCGCGCCTGCTCAAGCTGCGTGCGCGAATAGTCCAGCAGCACCACGCGCTCGAAGCCGGTGTAGCGCGGCGTGTTGCGCCCGGCGCCCGCGCCGATCTCCAGCAGCAGCCGGCCGCGCGCCGGCAGCAGCGCCCTCAGCGCGCGCGCCTCGCTGGCGTCCTCGTAGGCCCGCGCGCCCGTGTCCCAGAAGGTCTGCTGGTAGTCCGAACCTTCGTAGTCGCAGACCGGCGGCCCGTCATGCATCGGGGGGCTGGGCGTCACCGCGGCGTGAGCACCTCGCGCCAGGACGACGGCGTCTCTTCCAGCAGCGTGTTGTATGGTCCCAGCAGGTTGGCCAGGTTCGTAAAGGGCGCGTGCAACTCGGTCTGGTTGAGGGGGATGTTGACCGGCACTTCCAGGCTCACGGGCACGTCCAGGCTGATGGGCACATCCAGGTTGACCGGCACGTCCAGCACCACCGGCACGGTCTGGCTCACCGGCACCACCAGGTCGAGCTGGATGTCCAGCGGCGTGCCGGCTGGCAGCACGATGTCGGTCGGCACCGGCAGCCCGTTCAGGTAGACCATGGTGTTGCGGATGGGGATGTCGCGCGTCAGTGTGACGGCCGTGACCGTCGTCAGCGGTAGATCGAAGACGACCGGCAGCGTGTCGTTGACCTGGATCGTGTCGATGACGTGAATGGTGTCCACCACGTGGATCGTGTCATCGACCTGGACCGTGGTGATGATGCTGGCCGCGTCCATCTGCAGGAAATTGCTGTGCAGCCCGCCGACGAGGGGCTGGGCCAGGCCGCGCTTGATCTGAAACACGAACAGCACCGCCAGGAGCAGCGCCAGCACCAGCACCAGGTTGACGGCCAACGAAAAAAGCGTGGCTCCTTTCCAAAACGCGCTCGACAGCCGGCTGGCGGTCGTGGGTGCTGGCGGCTGAGGCGGGGGCGCGGCCAGGGGGGGCGGCGGCGCGGGCGGGGCCGGTTCGGCGAAGACGCTGCGCGGCGGCGTGGTTTGTGCGTTGGGCTGGCGGCCGTTGTTCATCAGGCCCTCCTACCGGGTATAACTTCTACATAAATGGGTGACCGCGATGATAGCACCGCCGCCCTCGCGGCGCAAACTAAATCCCAACCACCGTGGGAATTATATTTACATAAAAGTAATACGGCCACGAATTACACGAATTGGCACGAATAGGGTTCCTCGTGAGAATTCGTGTAATTCGTGGCTAAAGATCTTATTGATTGTCGGTAAAGCGCGAGTCGTCCAGTTGCCGGCGCAGTTGCTCTTCGGCGCTCTCCGCCGGATGCTCCCCCGCGGGCTGGGCCGCGCGCCGCTCGGCGGCCTCGGCCGCGCGCAACTGCTCTAGCGGCAGCGCCCGCACCACGCTCCAGCGCCCGCAGTGGTCGCAGCGGTCGAGCTTGCCTACCAGCAGGTTAAGGCCCCACAAGTGTAGTGCGAACGGCCGTCCGCACTTGGGGCAGATCGTGCCGCCAAATAGGCCGTAGTTGCGCCGCGCGCCCAGCGGCGCGGGGTGGCGCCGGCCGCGGCGCAGCTGCAGGAGTGACGTGCCCACGACCAACAGCATCACCACCAACAGGACGCCCAGCAGCGGCGCCATGATGCGCCAGGCGGTCTCCCAGCCGGCAGCGGCCGAGACGAACTCGAAGCGCCGCGCGGCCGAGACCAGTGCGCGGCCGCTGGCAGTCTCGCCCTGGGCCGTCAGGTCGTGCCAGCCTAAGCCGTAGTCATCGGTGTCGAAGTCCACCCGGAAGGGAGCCTCGCTGTCGGCGCCGACCACCTGGTCGTCGACCTTGAACGTCACGCTGGCCAGGTCGGCCGGGCCTTCGGCTTCCATCCGGAACGACCCCTGGATCTGGCTGCCGCCGCTGTAGCCGAAGTTGCGGCGCACGAAAAGCCGCAGCTCGTCGTCCTGCGCGGCCGCGCCCGCCGGCAGCAGCAGCGCCAGCAGCGCGCCCGTGAGTAGAACACTTCGGATCCCCATCGCTACTCCTTACCTGAACCGTGGCGCCGCCCCATCGGTAACATTCGTTTGCGCTTGCTCACTACTTCCACTTCGTCAGGATCGTCTCGCGCTGGAACAGCCGCGCCCCCACCACAATCAGGGCCGCGTCGGCGACCAGCAGGACCACGGCCGCAATCAGCATAAAGGTCAGGTTGAGGACCAGCAGGCCGCCGATCTGGGCGAACATGATGGCCAGCAGCGGCACGATAATGACAGCCGCCATCTGCTCGGCCACGCGTGGGTCGGTGACGCGCGACGAGACCATAATGGCGAAGTTGACGGCCATGATGGCCATGAGCGGGCCGAGGCCGAAGACCGCCAGCAGCCACATCGGGCCCAGGATGTAACGCAGGACCGACGGGCCGGTGCTGACCAGCGGCGCGCCCACAACGAAGATCGCAAAGCCGAGCCAGGTGGCCAGCACGGCCGGGATGGCGGCCGCCAGGCTCTTGGCCGTGAGCAGCTCGACGGTGCTGATGGGCGTAGCGAGCAGCGGTTCGAGGCTGTGAGTGGTCTTCTCGCCGACGATGCTGTAGGCCGCGATCGAGATGGGGATGATCAGGGGCATCATCATGAACAAGAGCAGGAACTGGTTCAGGATAAAGACCTGCATGCACTCGCTGGCCGAGATGTCTCCGCACAGGGCCATGAACTGGGCCGGGAGATCACTCATCTCGCTGGCCATCTGCTCGGGATCGCCGCGCGTGGCGTACAGGATGCCCAGCGGCAGCGCGGTGAAGACCAGCGGCAAGAAGCCCACCGTGAACAGCACCAGCTTGTTCTTGAAGACCTCGGCCCACTCTTTTGCGATGACCGTCCGGATGCGCTGTAGGTTCATGGTTTCGGGTCAATTCCAGGGGTTACCGTGCGATGTTCCACGTGAAACAGTGCGCTCCAGCTGGCAGGCTGCCTTAGCCTTGCGCCTCGATCAGCCGCAGGTAGACGTCTTCCAGCGAGTGCCGCAGCTCGCCCACGAACTGGATCGCCGCGCCGGCCTCCACCAGCCGCCGCACCAGCGCCGGGTCGTTGGCCTCGGGGTCGTCGAGCGTCACCACCAGCTTGTTGTCCACGGCCTGCACTTCTTTGACAAACGGCAGCGCCCGCGCCTCGGCCGCCAGCCCCTCGGCAGCCTGGGCCAGGTGCACCACCACTCGCCGCCCGTAGAGCTGCTGGCGGATGTTCGCCGGCGAGTCGACCATGATCAGTCGCGTCTTGAAGATCCCGATGCGGTCGCACAGCCGGTCGGCCTCGTCCAGGTTGTGGGTGCACATGAAGATCGTGCGTCCCGCGCCCCGCAGTTCCTCGATGAAGTCGCGCACCAGCTTGGCCGCCTCCGGGTCCAGGGCGCTGGTGGGCTCGTCCAGGAACAGCACCCGCGGCTCGTGCAGCAGCGCGCGCGCCAGCGCCAGCTTCTGGCGCATGCCCTTCGAGAAGCTGCCCGCCTCATCCTGGCGCCGCTCCCACAGCCCCAGCATCTGTAGATACTTGCGCACCTGGCCCGGCACGTCGGCCACGTCGTACAAGCGGGCGTAGATCGTCAGGTTGCGCTCGGCGCTCAGTCGATCGTACAGGCCCGGCGTTTCAGTCAGCACTCCCACACTCTGGCGGATGGCGGCGTCGTCGCGCCCAAGGGTCAGCCCGTTAACCGTGGCCCGGCCCCCGCTCGGCCCGATGAGCGTGGTAAGCATCCGCACCGTCGTGGTCTTGCCGGCACCGTTGGGGCCCAGGAAGCCAAAGACCTCGCCTTCGGCCACGTCCAGGCTCAGCCGGTCTACCGCTGTGATCGCGTTCGGACCGTCACCAAACGTTTTGCTGAGCTGCTCGGCGTGGATCATTGATAGCGCGTCCTTTCCAGCGTATCCTGCGTTACGGCTGGCGCTTCCCGCGGCGCGCTCGCCGGGGCTGGCAGCGGCGCGAGTTTGCTCGGCGCCGGCTCGGGCGGCGGCTCCCGCAGCGCGAAGATGATGGCCAGGCTCACGGCGGCAACCACGGCCAGCGCCGCCTCCGACCAGTAGGGCCCGGCCTGGTCTAGCACGTAGAGTGCCAGGGCGTTGGCGAAGGCGTGCCACAGGATGGCCGCGGCCAGCCAGAGCAGGTTGCGCCGGCGGGCCGCCTGCAGCACGACCGTGGCCAGGCACAGATGCAGTGTCATGGCAAACAAGCGCTCCAGCGCGCCCAGCAGCGGGTAGAACCAGGGATAGCCGAGCGCGGTCGCCAGGCCCGCCTGGATCTGCGCCAACTGCCCGGCCGAGACCGGCAGCGTGCTCAGGTCGGTCTGGCTCAGCACCACGATGTTGATGGCGCTCAACCCGGCCAGAACGCCCGTGATGATGGCCTCGATGCCGCCATGCCCGGCCCCGAACATCAGCGCCTGGCGCCAGTGGCGGGCAGTTCTGATCCAAAAGCGGTAGACCAGGTAGCGCGCGATCTCCTCGCACAAGCCGGCCGTAAGCCCCAGCAGCGTGACGTTGAAGATCAGGTGATAGGCCTCCGGCGGCGCCGGCAGCATGCCAGCGTCAAACAGCCGGTCAAGCCCCAGGTTGAGCGGCAGATGCACTATCTGCGAGGCGATAAAGGTCGCCGCGCCAATCAGGAACAGCCGCCACGGCTGGCCCAGCCGTCGCGCCAGGAAGATACCCAGCGCGATCGGCATCGCGATCATCAGCAGCGGATTGAGCACGTACGCGACCAACAGCATCTAGAGTTCCTGTCTCCGAAAGCCCAGCCAGGCGCCCAGCAGCGCGGCGCCGACCAGGCCCAGGCTGACCCATACCGGCGTCCATGCCACGCCGCCCCCCGTCATCACGCTCCCGGCCAGGGCCACGAGGCGCCCCGGCAGCGCCCGCGCTACCTGCGGCGCCACGCTTGGAATGGCCAGCGCCACCAGCGCCGCAAAGGCCAACCCGCCGGCGGCCGCCGTGGTCCGCATCAGCGCGCTGCACAGCAGCGTCACGGCCAGGTACACCAGCAGGAAAAGCAGCAGCAGCCCGTTGGCCGTTACCCAGTTGAGCAGGTCCAGCGGCTCGAAGAGCAGCCAGGTGTAGGCATAGGCCCCAGCCGCCGCCAGGGCCAGGCAGCCCGCAAACGCCAACGCCAGCGCCGCGAACTTGGCCGCCAGGAAGGCCCAGCGCGGCAGCGGTTTGACCAGCATGAGCGCCGCGGTTCCCCGTTCCTTCTCCTGGGCCACGCTGCCCATCGCCAGCAGCAGCGCCAGGATCACGCCGAATTGGCTCAGGTTTTTGAGATATTGCCCGATCGCGTCTTGCGCCGTCGGCTCTGGGATCAGCGCCGCGATCTGCTCGCCCTCCGGGATCATTTTGATGAGTTCGGGCGTGAACTTCGCCAGTAGGGGCGACGTAAAGCCAAACAGCAGCAGCACGACCGCCAGCGCCAGCAGCCGTCCGGTGCGCCAGAGTTCGAGTAATTCCTTCCTTAAGGAGACTGCGAATGCCGCCATGGTGGGTTCCCCCGCAGAATGTGCCAGACCGGTTAGGCCTGCCCTTTACGCCTGTCCATTCACCAGCCTGAAGAAGACGTCCTCTAGCGACGGCCGCACCATCTCATAACGCGTCAGCACCAGCCCGGCCGCGACTGCCGCCGCCAGCAGCTCGCGCTTGGCGGCTGCCAGGTCGCTCACCGTCACGCGCGCCTGCGCGCCGTCCACTGTCACGGCGCTCACCCAGGGGCGCGCGCGCTGAGCCTCGGCCCAGGTTGCCAGCGCCGGCTCGCCGCCAGGCTCGGCCTCCAGCGCGAAGGCCGGGATGGCATACTGCGCCAAGAGCGCCTCACGCGGCGCCTGGGCGATCAGCCGGCCGCGGGCCACCACGCCCACATGGTCGCAGACACGCTCGACGTCGGCCAGGATGTGAGTGGACATGAACACGGTGCGCTCGCCGCGCAACCGCTCGATCAGGTCCAGCACTTCCTTGCGCCCGGCTGGGTCGAGCGCGCTGGCCGGCTCGTCGAGCAACAGCACCGGTGGCTGGCTCACCAGGGCCTGGGCCAGCCCCAGCCGCTGCCGCATCCCGCGCGAAAAGCCGCCAATCCGGCGTTTGCCGGCCTCGGCCAGGCCGACCAGTTCCAGCAGTTGACGGGTGCGGGCCGCCCGCTCGGCCGCCTTCAGCCCAAACAGCCGGCCGACGTGGTCCAGCAGCTCGCGCGGCGTCATCCAGTTGTAGAAGGCTGGCTCCTCGGGCAGGTGGCCGAACTGCCGCACCAGCCGTCCATCGGCCCCCGCCGGGCCGATCTCCACGCCGCCGATCCAGGCGCGCCCGGCCGTGGCTTGTGCCAGGCCGGTCAGGATGCGGATGGTCGTTGTCTTGCCGGCCCCGTTGGGTCCCAGGAAACCAAAGACCGCTCCCCGCGCCACCGTCAGATCCAGCCCGTCCAGCGCCGTCACCGCGCCGTAGGTCTTGCGCAGCCCTTCGGTTCGGATGGCGCTCATTCTTCTCGACCGAACATAAAGTAGATCACCGGGCCAATCACGTTGACTAGGATTATGACTAGCAACCAGCCCCACTTCGGCCCGCGGGTGCGCTCACGCCGGCCCAGGTCGATCAGCGCCGCGACCATCAAGATAAGTTGTAGCGCGAATATTGGGATTAAGTACGGAATGAATTGGCTGATCTCGTCCACGGCGTTGCCCTTTTGCTTCTGCTTGGGGCGCGGGACGGGCTTCGGCCCCGCGCCGCCTTCGCGAAACGCTCGGCGGCCTGTTACCTAGACCGGCCCAGGATCACGCGCGCCTGGCGCGACATGCCGCCTTCCATTTCCTGCAGGACGATGATATCGCGGATCTCGACGCTGTTGACGCTGACGTCCCAGGGCCTGGTGTGCTCGTCAATGATGTGCTGCAGTTCCTGGTCGATGATCTTGCGTCTCATCACGCGCCGCGTATCGGCCAGCGTTATCTTGCCGATGATGTCGCGCAGCGTGGTTTGGGCCGCCCAGGCGATGGCCACGCGGTAGTCTTCCACCTCCAGCGCCGCCTTCTGCGCGTCCCACATCACCCAGAAGAGCACGACATCGACGGGAACCGTGTCCTTGGTCAGGCGCGCAACACAATATTAGCCCTGTTTTTACCTTCTCTGCCAGCCTTTCACTGGACGAACAGGCGACAAACGGCAGCCTGGCCGACGCGCTCTTTGCCAACGTGCGCGTGTCAGTTGGGAGGACGGCACACCTGCCCACGACGCAGGTGCATGGGTGACTACCCCGGCTGATTTGGACCGCCTCGCGCGGGAGTTGTACCTTCCGCGCGCTCCACACTGGCCGGGCTGCGGTGCAGGTGCGGTGTGGACTGCACTTCCGGTGCCCGCATTGCAGCACGTGGATGTTGCAGGGCGTCGCGCCCGAGGTGACGCCTGAGCGTACGGCACAGATGCTGATCGAGCTGAACGCACGCCGGGAGTGCTTGGGCCTGCCCACCAGGGCGGAACCACGATCCGCCGAAGGCGCGCAATTGGAATAAGCCCAGAAGCTGCTCAAGTTTCTTCAACCCCGTTCAACTCCCCGCCTGCTACCCTACAGTCCTCTATTCTTGTCTGATCCCCGGAAACGCCCAAGTGCGCCGACTTTTCGCTCGGCTACGGGGACTCCGCGCGCGCCTGGTACCACATGGACCGGGACGCCGCTCACTCGCCGGACCCGTTGAGTGAGTCACTCGCCAGACCGACTTTTTGATCGGGAGCCGGGTGAATGGAGGAACTGCTCACTTCTCCAGGGTTCAGGTTTGCACGCCCGCGCAGACGGATGCGCCGTGCCGCCCGTATCGCGTTCCAGAGCAGCGAGATCGGGTGAGGCCAAAGCCGAAATTGGCCGATGGGTTCCAGTGCTGGGAGAATCCGCAACTGCCCCAGGCGCACTGTGATCCAAAGAGTTGCGAAAATCTGGTGCCCGGCTGGGTGCCGTGCCCGATGAGGGCTTTAGCGGATCCTCGACGTGAGTTGCGCCGAACGATTGGCGCGAATTGAGTGGCGGGACAGTGAGCGTGGAAACCGGCGAAGACGGTTTCCACGGGATTGGGACACACGTCATGTGCTATCTACGGTCAAGCGCCGTGTGTAAACCAGTTTATATTTGACATAAGAGTAGCGGGCAGGAGGAATGAACAGTGGGCAGCGGTCCAGGCTCACCCTTCAACCAGGCGACCAGGTTGTTCCAGCACGCGGCGCGTTTCGCCGAAAGCCGGCACGCAGCCAAGGCCAAGGGCAAGGCCGGCGTGGGCATCTACTCGTTCAACACCATGCACGCCTATATCAACGCCTTCGGCAACTTCCTGAAGTACGCCCGGTCCGAGTTTGGCGTCAGACTGGCCGGCCAGGTCGAGCCGCACATGGCCGAGCAATATCTGCGCCACTGCGCCGAGAAGGATGTAGCGATGGGCACCCTGGGCAAGATCGCTTCCGCTATCAACAAGGCGGATGCCGTGATGAAGGACATCGGCTGGCGGGCCAGGGAGGCGCCGCCCTTGCTAACTGCCGGCGCCGGCCGGCATGGGGACCCGAAGCCGACGCCATTCACGCCGGAAGAGGCGCAGGCCATTGTTGAACGGCTGCGGCTGGGCTGCGATCCACGCTTCGCGCAGCTCGCGATGGTGCTACGGTATGCTGGGCTGCGTCTGCGCGAGGCGGTGAGCTTGCGAGTGGGTGCGATCAGCGAGCGAGGCGGCCGGATCGAGCTCGCGGCGGGCGATGGTACTAAGAACGGCAAGCCGCGCGTTGTGGCCGTGCTGTCATTGCCGGGCCGGGAATTCTTCCAGGCATTGCGCGAGGGCAGCCAGGCCCACCCAGATGGTCGCGTGTTTCGAGACCGCCGGACGCTGGCGCGGGCCTACGAGCGCGAGTTGCGGCGAGCCTGCCGCGCCTTGGGCATTGCGCACAGTCGTACGCACGATCTGCGTTCGTTGTGGGCGAACGAGACTCATGAGCGCTTGATGGAGATGGGGGCCACGGAGCGCCAGGCGCGCCAGGAGGTGTCGCAGATGCTGGGACACGGGCGACTTGCCGTGTTGCGTCACTACCTCGTGGCCGACAAATGACACCAGAGGCGCGCTTTGTCCTTGACCGTTTGCTTGCAGGTCGTCAGTGATGTGCTGTCACGGGCCGAATTGTTTGGAGAGGCAATTCTAATTGTCGTTGAGGGCAGCAGAAAGCCAGATGGCTGAGCCTTTGTGCCGTTGACAATACAAAACAGGGCAGCCGCGGTATCGGCTGCCCTGTTTGGCGGAATGCTGCCCAACGCCTTATGGCATGTTCAGGCTGCCGGTGAATAACCAGGGACCAGGCACTCTTTCAACGAACGCGTTCATGACTGCTTGGTCCACTTCCTGGCTTGTCATTGACGCGGGGCTCTTCAGTACAGTGACGCCAGCAAAGTAGCCGTCTCCTTCGTGACACTGGATTTCAATGCCGGTCTGCTCGGCTGCAAGCCTTTGCTGCACCAGGGCACAATCTGGATGTTCGGCCATGCTCGTTTGGAGTTGAGCAATGGTGACTTGAAATGCCCTTAGATCAGGGCTGTCCGGCATCGGGAAGTAGGCCGTGGCACACCGCTCACCATCGGCAGGATCATCGTTAAGTACGCTGTCGGCCAGAATGGTGGTTTCCCCTAGGCGCAACTCAGGACGCGCGACAACCCAGTCAGGATAGGAGCTCATGAGGGGATAACAGAATTTGGCCAGCAACTCTTTGCCCTCAGTTCGGAAGTTGGAGGCTTCGACCGTAACGCCGTTTACAGCCTGTACGTCGCTGACTTGTTCCGTGGGCCTCGGCTCTGCCAGGCCGGAATTCGTCACAGGGGCCGGCGGCAGATCTGATGCACCGCTATTCGCTAGCCCGGCCGCGGGCGACTCTGCTGCTGCCGTGGGCTCGGGAAGTGCTAGTTCCCCGCCGAGCCGATTGATCTGACCGCGGACGCCAGCCAGCCCGACGTCAGTTCCAGTTGACGTAGATTGGCTGGACTTCAAATACGCAGACGTGCTGAGTCCAAGCGTTATCATAACAACCGTGGCAACGGTGAGTATTCCAAGCCTTCGCGTTGACTTCTGGTTGGAAGTCGACGGAGAGCCATACGGTGTCGTTATTCGGGCCAAGTTTCCTCCGGAAATTCCGTGCTGGAGACGATACGGCAGCGCTACCACTTACAGTATTCGCTGAGTGGGGTTGAGAAGTTGATCGCCATTCCGGATGATGGAAAAATGCGTCGGATACTCCGGAAACTTGATTGTGGCCACTGAATACCATGTACCGCACGCCACGCGGCTTAAGCTCATCACTTGGTGATGCGAAGCGAAGCCAGGATTTGCAGGAGTATTTCCTTGACGGGCAAGTAGTCCGTGTGGAACGCCCCTGCTCGAGCCCAGGTTCCGCCATAATCGATACGCATTCCGTCCTCCAGTTGCAGGATGAAGAACTCCTCGAGAAAGGTGGCGTCTTCATTGCGCTCGTGGACTTCCCAGCCCCTGGCGGCATAGGGGCGCCCATCGATAATCACCGTTTCCGTCTTTGCAATAAGATCGTAGTCACCTACGCCGGTGACCCCACACGGAGTTGCATACTTACCGCCCTGGTCGGGTGGGGCTTGGATGATGACAAACGAAAAGTCATATTGGATGACAACGCATAGGTCGTCAGGATAGGTTCTTCGCAGTTGGGCCAGGTATTCGACAGGCGTCATGTTTGGCGGGAGTTCCTCATCAGAGGGGCGGGAGTTTGCGCCTTTGGACGTAATCTCAGCCTGCGGCGGATAGCTGAACTCGTAGCCAATGAGGTCGTTCTGGTAGACAAGCCAACCCTCGATCAGAGTGGATGTAGCGACAGTTGTGGGAACCGCGGTGACGGTTGCCGTCGCCGACGGTAGGCTCGTCGGCGTTGGAGTTGGGGTCGCAGTCTGGGTTGGAACGGCCGTGCGAACGGCGGCTGGTGATGCCGTCGCAGATGCCGAAGGTGGAATCGTCGGCGTCGGTGTTGGAGCCGGCGTGCAGGCGCTCGCGATCCAGGCGAGGATAAGGAAAGGAATAGACCTAATCATCGCATGAAGTGCCGTCCGCCCGTGCGAGGGCCCGCTTCGGACGGGCCCTCGCTCTATGTAAGCCTTGTCCAACAACTACCAAGCACCAGGACACATGAAGCGGCTAACATTGTCGCCATATTGATACCACGAACACGATGCGTGATAGACACCATTATCAGGGTTGTAGGTGCCGCCAGTATATGCCGTGCCCGATGCCCCTGTCTTCTGGAAGGTGTGTTTGGCCGTTGCATTTGTCCAGTTGGTTGGGTAGCTTACGTATGCCCAACCGGCGATACCACCAGCAGAATATGCAGTGTCTTCCATAAATGTGCCGGCATCCCAGATCCGCTGCCTCGCCCATAGGTCTGTGCAACTCCCTCCATCCTGCCATGTCCGGGAGTGCGAACCGGCATCGTAATACTCCTGATTGCCATAACCAGTTCCGCTCCCACAAGCCGAGACTGTGCTTGTGCTGGAGCCAACTGGGGGACCGCCAGCAAACACTCCGGTCACTGCTGTACTGGCAAGTGCAACAGCAACCAGGAAGGCAAGCTTGAGTTTGGAAAACCGAGTAGACATGTCGATCCCTCCGTTGTATTTGCGTGAACCAGTGCTATCGTAAGGTCGAGATTGTTGCAGGCAAGGCGGCCTAGTGCCGAATCGTCTCCAGCGCGTTAAGGAGGCCCCAGTTTTCGGCGTTCACGTACCCGACAGTCCAACTCACTCGTGGCACTTCGTTAATGAAGAGATCGCCCGTGTCGATGGCACGCTGAAGGTCCTGCGTGTCGCCTGTTACCTGCACGACAAGCATGGAATTCCCAAGAGGGTCGTAGTCGAACGTCTTAGCTAGACTGGGAATTCCAAGCAATGTTGCCATCTCTGCGGGCGACACGTTCAGCGCAACAAAACCAACGGAAGCCCGCATTTGAGTGGAAGCCCAGCTAGGTTCTATGCGGTCAAGTGAGCCATGGTCAAATACAAGAACGTCAATAGGACCTTGCTGAAGCTCGGACAGCTCATTGATGATCTGAAGGTTCGTTTCTGCCGGGATCCTCGAGAGAGAGAACGCTTGCGGAGTGTCTCGTGGATCTGAAGACATCATGTAAACCACACGGAGGTCTTTCCAAGCAATAGGAACGGGTATTTCTAGGCTGCCATCGGCCGCCTCGGCGTGTCCCGCGTAGGATCGTGAGAAGGCAAATCCGATCAACACGCCAGTGACGATGGCAACAGCCGTGGGCAACAGAATTGATTTGGCGACATGCAACCGCACGAACATCGTGATGCACTCCTTTCGAATAGCCCTGCAATCTCCTACAGATGGATGGATACTCGGTGATGGTGACAAGTGACACACATTGTTGCCGTTACTACACAGCCTTGTTTGGCCCTGACCTGGACTGCCAAGGTCTCAGAACACTTACACGGCATCAGCGGGAACTCCTATTTGAACAACGACCAGCATAGGCGAAATCGGCCTCGTTGTCATGAGGCCTCAGTCACGATGTGCACCATGACTTTGACCCTAGTTCTCGCGCAATCTCCATCCTCTTTGGGCTGTTCTTGGCTTTCACAAATGCCTGAGCGCGCCTCTGCCTAGTTACAGACGGCACACGTTAATGTTGACTTTGTTCACTTGTCGAGAGCCAACGGCCTCGTAACCTCAATTGAGCACTGCGCTACGGGCAGGCCAAGGAAGTCAGGTAACGAATCCATAACTTGGACTGCAATTTTGCGCTGGTTAGTGGCCAATCGTGGAATGTCACTGGAGGCGATAAATGTCATTGGCACATCTTGTTTATCGTGTAGTCACGGACCCGCCTTTCGCCATGCATGTGCTGCAGGCATCTCGGGCAGTGCTGGAAGGCTCTGCTGGCCCGAATGCAAACGACGAGGAGATGGAGGCCTTGCGGGCTGTCATTCGCGACCACGCACATTGGCCGCATCTTTGCACCCCGTCGGAGGTTGCCTTCGAGGATTTGCCGTGGCAATCACCGCAGTTCGACCCGCCCGCCACGAGCTCGCCCAATCTGTCCTCGACCTGACAGAGGCGCTCTGGGCTGACGCTCGCGTCGAGCCAGGGTATCGTCAGGCCATGCGCTCGGCGTTGGTGCCGGCGCAGGACCTGACGACGCTCAAACGGGTCGCCTTCGGAAGCCCGCCGCTCATTGCCTTGCCCGGCTTGTCCTGCGAAGCGGCGGGCGGCAACCGACTTCAGGCCGATCCCGTTTCCGCCGCCTGGGGATTACTGTACTACGCGGCCCACCTGCTCGATGCCGTTGAAGACGGCCAGGTTGAGATCGGGGCAGGGCTCCCTTCTCCAGGCTCGACGATCAATGTGGCGATTGGGCTGATGACCAGCGCGGCACTGGCGTTGAGCGCCCTCGAAGATTCCGGAACGAGCCCAGAGGTAGTCCAGGACATCCGCAGCAGGTTTCATGGCATCGTGCTGACGATGTGCGGTGGGCAGCACGCAGATCTGACGCGGTCCGAGCCTTCCCTGGATGAGTGCTGGCAGGCGGCGCAGGCCAAGTCGGGGGCATTCTTCGACTTGGCCTGCTGGGCGGGCGCCCGCCTGGCGAGTCGCGACAGCTCCCAGCCCGACCCCTTTGGCCTGTTCGGCCAAAACTTGGGTACTGTCATCCAGATTAGGGATGACCTGAGCGGCCTATCTCCCGTAGCGGGCGAGATAAGCGATCTGGCCTCAGGAGGGAGTTGGACACTGCCAGTGGCCTACACGATGAGCGTCGTGCCCGAGGGCGAGCGCGACCAGCTCCGCCACCTCCTTCAGGCGGCCCGGAGTGATGCCACCGCTCTCGTCGAAGCTCGCCGCCGAATTATCGAAAGCGGTGCCGTCCTGTACCTGACGGTCGAAGTCGAGCGCCGCCGCCGGCAAGCCGAGGCGGCCCTCATGGCAGCCAGCCAACCTAGCAAAGCCCGCGGTGAACTGCTGGCGCTGCTCCGTGAAGTGTGCACTTTGAGGAATGCATGAGCCATCGGCTTCAGCGGTTGAGCACCGTTGGCCTGTATGCCCTCGCGGTCGGATCGCTGCTGTTGACAGGTTGGTCGGCTTGGCGGCTGGCCAGGCATCCTCATGCGGGGATCACCTGGTCGTATGTCACCGGGCTGATCGAAACCGTCGACCCGAGGGGACCAGCCGCGGGCCGGCTGCATCCCGGCGAACGCCTTCTGGCCATTGATGGCCTGGCGCCCAATCAGGCGCTTTTCTACCCGGGTAAGCTGCCTGGCGACAGCGTGATCTTCCTGGTCCAGCGGAACGGTGAAAGCCACTCCGTCGTCGTGGAACTCACCCAACCCGCAGCGATGGAAATCGCCGGCAGACTGAGCCCGCTGTTCGTCGCGCTGGTTTTCGGGAGCGTGGGCGCCGTCATTCTGGCCTTCAACGTTTCCCTCCTGAGTGTGCTGTTCTTTTTGTTCTGCCAGATGAGCGCTGCCGTGCTGGCCTCCGGCGCGGCGTCGCCCATCGGACCGCTCTGGGCCGTCCAGCTGTTCAATGGCCTGCTCTGGTGGCTCGGCCCGGTCATCATTCACCTTCATCTGTACTTCCCGGCCAAAGCCCGCTTATGGCACGCGCCTGTGTGGGTGGGCCTACTGTACGTGGCCGCAGCCCTTGGTGGCCTGTTGGATCTCGCAGCGAATCCAATCGTCTTGCGCACCGCGGTGCCGGCGCTCTACAGCCTGCGCCGGCTCTGGTTGACAGGCACCTTGCTGGTAGCCGTGTGTCTGCTGATTTGGACTTTCCGATCCACGCCATCCGCCCAGCGACGGCAGCAGGTCGGCATCGTCGCCCTGGGCGGCGTGCTGAGCCTAGTGCCATTCCTGACCCTCTCGCTGTTGCCCGATGCCTTGCTCCGCCAGCCTTTCTGGCCTTATGAGTTCTCATTCCTGTTTCTGAGCCTCCTGCCACTGGCCTATGGGTACGCGATTCTGCACTACCGGCTGGTGCAACTCGATCGCTACGTGAGCCGCGGTGCAGCGTCCGCGCTCGTGCTGGCGCTGCTGGCCGGGCTGTACCTGATCCTGAGTGCGGTTCTCATGCGCCTGATACCCGCCAATCTCCTCCAGGCGCCAGCCGTTAACCTGGTGATGATCCTGGTCCTGGCGGTGGTCTTCCATCCGTTGCACCGTCTCCTGTCCATGGGCGTCAGTCGTGTTTTCTACGGCGGGTGGTACGATTATCGCTCTGCCGTGCAGAAGATCAGTCTGGCAACCGGCCGCACGGCGGACCCATCAATGCTGGCTCACAAGCTCAGCCAGGAGATCCAGGCCGCCATGCAATTGGAGGGCGCCTGCCTCTTGGTGAGAGAGACCCGATCGGACCCTGGCGTCACCACCGTTGTCGGCTTATCGTGCACCAGAACCGGGGCCGGATCGCTTCGGTTGGAGATGGGCAGGGGCATTCTCGAATACTTCAAAAACGATCCTCGGCCGGTCGAGGCCGAGAAGCTTCGCCGGGCGGTGGCCGGGCGGCGTCTCAACGGCGAGGCGCGGCCATGCCTGACGTGCCCATATGCGCAGCTTTGGCTGCCATTGCCTGGACAAGAATTTCCATCAGGCCTCCTCATCCTGGACGCCAAGCGCGGCGGCGGGACCTTCGACACCCGCGATCGAGAAATACTGGAGGTCGTGGCGCGACAGGCTGGCATCGCTCTTCAGAATGCCCGCCTGATCGCCGAGCTTGAAAAACGTGCCCTGGAGAGCGCACAGTTGCACCGGCAGGTCGTGCGCGCCCGCGAAGATGAACGCAAGCGGGTCGCTCGCGAATTGCATGATGAGATCATCCAGCCATTGGTGGGCTTGAAGTTCCAATTGGCCGAGATGCGGGCCAGTGCGGGCCAGGGCACAGATGGTTCTTCTTCTCGCTGGCCGAAGGAAGAAATCCAACGCGTGGTCGATGACGTCCGGCGCATCTGTGCCGACCTGCGGCCGCCCGCGCTGGATACCTTGGGCCTGGCGTCCGCCGTCCGCGCCCGAGTGCGCGAGGTAGGGCGGCAGGGCGCACTCCAAATCCGGTTGAGTATCGAGGGCGACGAGGAGCGCGAATTGCCGGAGGAGTTGTCGGTGTGCATGTATCGGATCCTGCAGGAGGCGCTGCTCAACGTCCAGAAGCACGCCGCGGCCCGCCAGGTGCGGGTCAGCCTGCGCATCGGCCCCGACGAGGTATCATTGACCGTGGAAGATGATGGGCGCGGCTTCGAGACGCCGCTGCAATTGAACCGCCTGGTGGGCGCCGGCCACTTTGGCCTGGCCGGCGCGCGCGAGCGGTTGCGCCTGGTCAATGGCCGTCTGGAAATCTCATCCACACCGCCGCACGGCGCCCGGCTTGTGGCGCGAGCGCCACTGGCTGAACACGTAGGCGTCTCACCCACTCAACGCGAGCAATGAGAGAACCCATGACGATCAGAGTTGTGCTGGCCGATGATCACCCGGTTGTGCGTTCGGGCATCAAGAATGAGTTCGGCCAGTCGGTGGACATCGAAGTGGTCGGCGAGGCGGCGGACGGCGATGAAGCCCTGCGCCTGGCCCAGGCCCTGCAGCCGGACGTGCTCCTGCTCGACATCAACATGCCTGGCCAGAAAGCGGTACGGGTGATCCGCGAGTTGCAGGCTCAGACGCCTCAGCCTCGTATCCTGATCCTGACCGCTTACAGCGATGTGGAAAATGTGGTGGGGATGCTGAAGGCGGGCGCCACCGGCTATCTCCTAAAGGATGAAGACCCTTCGGTCATTGCCGAGGGCGTGCGCGCCGTGGCGCAGGGGAAGACCTGGTTGAGTGCGGCCGTGGCGGCCAGCCTGGTCGCGCAGGCGGCCGGAGAGCAACCCCTCGCCGAAAACGATGCCCTGAGTGAGCGCGAATTGGAAGTCTTGCGGCTGATGGCACAGGGGTGCAGCAACGGGAAGATCGCGGACACGCTTGTGATTTCGGAAGGCACGGTCAAGAATCATGTGACCAATCTCTACGATCACCTGGGCGTCCACTCGCGGGCAGAAGCTGTGGTGTGGGCCTGGCAGCACAGGGTCGTGCAGGCAGCCTGATACAGGAGGCGAGCTCTAGCTCCCGGTCGTCTATGGCGACCGGGAGCTTTTTGTTTGAGGCAAAGCGTCTTTGAAGGAGCCGGCGAAGCGGAGCCGAATTATCCTAGAAATAGGGTCAAAGTCATAGCGAAAGACGTGACTGGGGCCTCATGACAGCACGAGGCGCCTGGAGTAAATTGCTGTGTGTAAAGCGGCAGCGATTTGTCTTCTAACTCTCAAGAAATCGTTCCAGCGTGTGAGCGGAGTGGCACCAGTCCGGCTGACAGAGAGTTCGTCTGCGCAGGAAGGAAAGGTGAGCAACTTGTCAATTTTACCTTTTGGATGATCAAGGAAAGGGTAGGGGATGTGTTATGCATTAGCCAGATTATGCACTGCATGCTACTGCTGATGTTGGCAATCGAACTGAACATACGCGCGCTACACGCTTAGGCAGTTGATGCCGAAGCCAACAGAGAAAGGACCGACTGTGAAACATCGCCACGCGATGCCTATTACCCTCCTTACCCTGCTACTGACGCTGTCGATTGCGCCAGCCGCCAACGCTGCTTCCACGCAGCCGCCTTTGCCCACAGGTTCTGTTTTGGTGTGGACCCACTGCGATCCTGATACTGATCTGTGTGTCACTCTCTTCGAGAGTGCGCCCGGCGCACAGACCGACGGCCCTTCGGGCGCTGCCCCGACAGTCAATGAGTATACTTGCGGTGTGAGTGTCTCCCGCTTTGGAATTTGGATCGGCACACTAGAGCAGAAGGTGTACGGTGCCTGGGGTGTCCATAATGGAGTCGCCTGGCGCTTGGACTCCGGTGTGCTCAATACCTACGATAATGGTTTCTACTGGTGGGCCTCCAAGAACGGGCCGAACCCGACTGATCCATGGGGCACGATTACTATTGACACCTACGTCGCTTCGAGCGCATGGCTCCTACCGGACGCCGGCATGCACTGGGTGAATGCCCACTTTGATGCCTTTGGTGGCTACGGGTGTCAAGGCGGCTAGGTATTTCCCGCGGGTCGAGGGCGGGCCGCGAACAACCTTTGGCCCGCCCCCTGTTCTTGCTGGCTAGCAGCTTATCGTCAATGGGCAATCGGTAGAAGCGGTGGCACAATCGTTGCAAGGCAGCATGCATGGAATACAAGGATGTATAGCAGCAAGCTCGCTTTGATCAGTAAATGGCTGACGATTTCGATGGTGGCGTGGATGATCCCGCCTTTCGTTGTCGGCTTCCATCACATTATTTCTTGGACGGAGTGGCGGTCGCTGCTAGCAGCTTATGGTCTAAATGGGGCCGTGATTGGGACAATCGTGGGCCTCGGCCACGCCCGCGTGTTAGGTGCCACACAAGTGCCTTGGCGACGGTGGGTAGTGGTGACACTGACTGCCTACGCAGTTGGACTAGCTGTCGGCTTTGGGCTAGCTTCTGCCGTTGCCTTCTGGCGCTGGCCAGTTGGGCTGCCTATGTTGGAAGGGCTTCCGGGGACACAGATGGTGATCGGCCTCTATCACGCGGCTCCATATGCTGGGGCCGTCATCGGACTGGCGCAATGGCTCATGCTGCGAAACCAAGTTGTTCCGGCAACGGGTCGGGCGGGGATAATATGGACGCTGAGCTCGGTCTGCGGTTTGACCCTTGGGGCCTTCGTCGCCATGATCATCGACGAACTGACGTTCGCCGGCATCTTTCCCTTGTCGATCGGACACCTTGTAGCGCGATTCTCAGTAGGTGTGTGCCTAGGACTTTTCACTGGGATCGCGTTGGTGACTCTGCGCCCGCCTGTCCAACCAGAGGGCCTTCGCTTGGTGAGAGGCAGCCCTGGCCCGGATCAATAGACTCCTGGCCTCGTAGCGGCAAGCTCTAGCTCCCGGCGCCACAGACGACCGGGAGCTTTTTGTTTGAGGCAGACGGCCTTTGGACGAGCAGCCGAAGTGGAGCCAAAATATCGCTGAAATAGGGTCAAAGTCATGGCGATAAACATGACTGCGACCTCATGACTGTACGCGACGATGGGAGTACATTGATGGGCGTAAAACAGAGGCAATCCATCACAGAAGCGTCCGCTCCGCCCGTTAGATGTTGCTAACAAGACGGTCCTGATGGGCACCCGCTCACGGTACTGTGGCGATTGAGAGGCGATCTTCGTTACTACAATACGTGGTAGAAGGGAGTTCCAAGAAACACTTGTCGTCGATTGCATGGTGGTAACACTGTCTGGGGTGTGGGACAGCCGGCAAGAGGCATCCGCTGTAGTTTTTTATGCAGAGTGACATGTAAACTAAGGGAGGAATTACCGATGTTAAAGCGTATTGGAAGCATCGTTATTGTGTCGCTCCTCGCCTCCGCAGCTTTCCTTTTGTATCAAGCACATCAGGCAACCGCGTATCAAGCCGAACCCGCCTCGTCGCAAGTTGGTCTGGCCCCTAGCATTGTCCGTCAACGACAAATGCTCACTCCATCTTCGGCGCAGGACGTTGTTGACGCGGCTCAGTCCGTAGCGCAAACGTCGGCGACCGCCACTGCTACTGTGTATGACAATGCGGCGCTAGCGGATGAAGTTCGCCTCTTGACCGAGCAATGGCAGGCTCAACTGGCCGGCCCAGGTTGGCTTCACATTCTAGTTCAGATTGAACGGCATGATGACTCAGGGGGCTCACTTCCCAATGGTCAAGTCATTCCTTCGAGCTTTCAGTTTGACCAGTGGTTTGAGTTTGACGCTAATAACCAAGTTATCAGAGATGTGAGCATGATGCGTGGCCTCGATAACAAGGTCATTCAAGTCGCGACATACCAAGATGGTTCCTGGCGGAATTCTGCTTTGGCAGATAGCGCAACACCTAACCTGGGAGCACCCGAACCCCCCAGTCTGGATTTCAACTTTGTCCACGAATTGAGCCTGGCAAATACTTGGGGACCCTCAGTCACAGTATATCGAGATGAGGCGGTCTCGGCGGACGGCCATCGTCAAGTGATATTTGGAATACGCCAGGACTTCTCCCCAGCCCAGAAACTTGCGAATTTTCCCGCCGAGCTGTCCGCCCAAACAATGAGCCTCACCGTTGACGCAACCACGGGGCAGGTCATTGGAACAGATCAATTTGCTCACCTCCTCAATGGTGACGTGGTGCTAATCGAACAAAGCCAGTATGTCACCGTTGAACACGTGTCTGAAGTGCCCGCTGAGATCCTGGGCTTTCTGGAATAGGAGGCAATCATGAACCGCCATTCGAAGTCCATAATTGCGATTGCTTTGAGCTTGGTGTTGTTGCTGAACGCTTACGCCGCTATAGCCTACACCGAGACGATTTACTTCAACTATATACCAAGCCCCACTTACGACCATGCCATCGCAAGTGAGGACGTTGTTATCACTGGTCCAACCACTTGGACTGCTGTTACTCGTAGCTTCATGATTGACTATTCGGGAGCGTTACCAGGCAGTGGCCGTTCCATAAACGTAATTGGCTACAATTGGTGGACTTTTCGCGAGTGGTGTAACGGCGTAATCTGGTACCAATATCCTCAGAGCGGAGCGGTCAACTACAACTCGAGTCTGTTTGCAAACTATGGTTATGCCAGTAGCCACGCTGGGTGTGGCTCCGGTCACAATGCTGAGTCGGTTGCGAATCATGAGTTCAACAATACGGGAGGCCCACACTGGCAGCCTACTTGGAGCCAATTGACTCCAATCTAGTTCTTTCGTGTGATAGACGTTGAGCAAGCAGGACGGCTGATCAACTTAGCCGTCCTGCTGTTTGTGGAAGTTGTCAACTCTGAATCATTCCACAACCAAGCACCTCAGGTGAGGTGCTCCAATTGAGCAGTAGCTTCGCCATGGACAGCCAATCACAGTAACTATATCTGCCTTGGTGGCTGCTATGAAGCGCCATTCGCCAAGATCACGGCTTGGCGGATACCCTTGCGTTGAAACCGGATGTTTCGCACGATGGCTGCCTCGTAGGCCACGTGGTTCAAGTCGTTCGGGAGTCGCATGAGCCTGCCGTCATTCGCAAAGGCCACGATATGGCTCTCGATCCTCGCTCGGAGCGCCAGCCCGCGCGAAGAGCGCACCAGGCGAATCAGGACATCGAGCAACTTGGGCGGGCGCATGGCCACCAGAGTGTCTAGGATTTGGCCTTGGCTGTCCGCGTCTGGCGCCTCGCCCGGCAAGCGCTCAAGGTCGCCGGCCGCTTCCGCAAATTCGGGGAGCGCTAGCGCGGCCTGCAGCGGCGTGAAGCCTTCGTCGGTCGGATGGGTAAGGGGCAAAAGGTATCGCAGGATCGCCAGCGCACGGCGGGCCACGTCGGACGGCAGCACCTGCTTGTGGTGCGCAAGGCCGTTCAGGCACTGCGCCATGAGTTCCAGTAGAAATGCATCAGGCCGGCCAAGCCGCGCCACCTGTCGCTCCAGGTGGGCCAGCACGAAATCGGCGATGGGTTCCGATGCAATCGCCGGTGCGCCCCAACGCAGGGCGCGGCGCGCGAAATCTCGCTCCGTCCAGTCGTCATCGTCTATTGCCATGCGAACCACCCGGTCAAGCAGGACCTGGCTGGCATCCTGGGCCAGCACCGCCGTGGCCGCCATCCGCCAGGTGGGTGATGGATCGCCGGCTAAGCTGCTCCACTCCGTCTGCGCTCGCACGGCCGTGTCGGGGGAGAGTTGGCCCCGGACCTGGCTGAGCAACAGGTCGTCCGGCTTGAGTCCCAGGATGTCGTAGATGGCCTGCACAGCCGCCGCCCCGCCCGAGATCGCCAGCGCAGGCAGGTAGAGCCGATACAGAGCTGCCAGATCATTTCGGGCGGCCAGGGCGAGTTCCGCCAAGAGCCGCTCGGCAACTATGTGGCGAAATTGCGCCAGTTGGAAGACGGCGTCACCGTGCCAAACCGGTGCTTGGAGCTTCTCGCGCAGATAGGGCAAGGCCTGCTCACTCCCGATGATTGCCAGGCCTTCGAGCGCCGCCAGCGTCACGTCCGCTCGCCCGTCGGTCGCCGCAATCTGCGCCAGGCGGTCGGCGGATGGTGGTCCCAGCGATTCCGCCAGCGCCCCCACTGCGGCCGCGGCCACCGCTTCGGACGAGTTGGCCAGCAACTGCTCAAACCTGTCGTCCAACGCTATCCCGCGGGCGCGCCCCAGGCAATGGATGAGCAGAGCGCGTTGGGCCGGTCTGGCGGCCCGGTCCACCAGCGCCCACAGCCACGGCACGGCCCGCGGCGACGCCAGGGCCGGCAGGAGCCGCTGCAGCAATGCCGGCTGGCGATGATTAGGATCGTCAGACAGGGGCAGTGTTCTCATGCAGATGTCAAATGCCGGCCAGGCCTTCGCCGCGATCAGGCCGAGGGCCGCTTCGACGCGGACATCATCGCTCAGGCTCAAGTTCGCCCACACGCGCGCCAGCGCCCTGGACAGGACGCGGGATGGGTTCTCTGCTGGAGTCACCGTGTCCACCGAGTGCCGGAGCATTGCCTTGGCCTGGTCGGCCAGGGACTGCGGCCGGCCAGCAGGGCCGAGAGCCGCGCGCCCGCGCGGCCGGCGTCACAATCAGCGCCAGATCGACCCCCCGCTGACCGATGATTGCTGCCCCTTGGGCCGCATGGTAGAATTCAATGACCGGGTGGGGAATTGGCGCCAGATTGGCGGCGTCTCGGCGTTCGCCCTGGCGGGGGTACGACGTGTTCAAGCTTTTTGGCCCAAAGCACAAGGGGACGGGCCCTTTTCTGGTCAACGACCACCCCAACTATCACTTTGCCGACCTGGGCCAGATGCCCGAGACCCAGCTCGTCATGCTGGTGAACCGCCGCACCTGGCAGCGCCTGCCCGAATACGTCGCCAATTACGAGGCGCTGGCGCTGGCCGGGCGATTTGGCGCCCAGCCCGGCGACTACGAGTGGGAGTGGGTCGCCAGCCCGGAGGCCATTCGTTGGTGGCGCCGCGCCGCCACCGGCCAGGAATCGCTGTTCGGCATGGCCCTGGCCGTGCACCGGGCCGAAATGATCGAATTGTATGGATTGGTGGAAGTGGACGAGCACAGCCCGCATTGGGCCGAGGTCATCCCCGAAGAAGCCGCGAATGGCATGCCAAGCCAGGCCAAGCTGGTGGCGCGCAGCGAGGGCCGCTCTGAGCAAGACATCCTGGCCGGCCTGTATTGCGAGTACTTCCGCAAGCGCGGCATGCTCACCCTCGACACGCCCGGCCAGCCGGCCCTGCGTCGCGGCACGATCCGCGAGGTCGAGCGCTTCCGCGACGCCTTGCGCGCCCTCATCGAGCGCTCCACGCGCGTCCGGCTGCCCTCGGACATACGCTGAATGATACGGTCCTTTGACTGGCGAGACGTCGGCCTGGTCAAGACCCTGGCAGACCAGGGAGTGTGCCTGGATTCAGAAACCGGGCTGACCCAGGGCAACCACCCGCTGCAGCATGCGCTGCTGGCCTATCTGATGCCCATGGCCGGCGCTCCCACCCTCATCTGGCGCGCCGACGGCAACCATCACGCGGTATTTGGGCAGTTGCGCCATCGCCCCGGCGAGGAGCACGCCCGCGTGCTCTACATCGCTCCGGTCGCCGAGAATGCCGTCGACGGCTGGCAGCGCGTCATCGAGCGCCTGGCGGTGGAAGCCGGCGAGCGCCGGGCGCAGAACCTCATCGCCGAGGTCAACGAGAAGAGCCCCGAGTTCGAGAGCCTGCGCCAGGCCGGCTTCGCGATTTACGCCCGCCAGACGCTCTGGCAGCTCCCGGCCGGGCCGCCGCCCGAGGCCCTGGGCGCGCCCGGCGTGCCGCTGCGCCCGGCCACGCGCGCCGACGCCATCGGCGTCAGCACGCTCTACTGCAACGTGGTCCCGCGCCTGGTCCAGCAGGTTGAGCCGGGGCCGCAGCACATCGACCGGGGCTACGTGCTGCAGGACAGCGGCGAGCTGATGGCCTACCTCGACGTGCGCCGCGGTCCGCAGGGCATTTGGGTCGAGCCCTTCCTGCACCCGGAGGCCGACGACCTGTCTGAGGCCGTGCTGCAGGCCTGCCTGCGCCTGCTGCCCGGCCGCAAGGAGAAACCTCTCTACGTGTGCGTCCGCCGCTATCAGAACTGGCTGCAGGAGGTGGTCAAGCGCGTGGGCTTTGCGCCCCTGGGCACGCAGGCGGTCATGGTCAAGCGCCTGGCCGTGCGCCTGGCCGAGCCCGTGCTCAAGCCGCTGCCCGTGGTCGAGGGCCAGGTGCCCACGCCCATCACCAGCGTGCGCTGTCGCTCCACCGCCTCCCAGCGCCGGGCGGCGCCCCCCTCTCATCATGGACCCGCTAGACGCTCTGGGTGGCCCACTCATGCAAAAGCGAATCACCGATGACCTCGAAGCCCTGCTGAGGGTCATCCCGACCCACGTCTGTGAGAAGCTGCGCGCGCTAGACCGGACCGACGAACTGCTGGAAGTCATCCTGGACCTGGGGCGGGTGCCCACCGCCCGCTACACCGACGGCGAAGCGGTGCTCGCCAACGCCGAGGTCAACCGCGCCGATCTCGACTACGTCATTGCCCGCATCGGCGACTTCGACGCCGACAACCGCGCCGGTATGGAGCGCACCCTGCACCGCATCAGCGGCATCCGCAACCGCCGTGGGCAGGTGGTCGGCCTCACCTGCCGCGTCGGCCGCGCGGTATATGGCACCATCGACATCATCGAAGACATCGTCCAGAGCGGCAAGAGCATGCTGCTGCTGGGGGCGCCCGGCGTCGGCAAGTGTGTCACCGCCGACACCCTGGTGCTGACCGCCGACGGACTGCAGCCGCTGGCCGAGTTGGTGCCCGACGGGCTGGACGATGATGCCTTTGCGCCGGTGGAGACACAGGCCTTTGGGCTGCGCGGCCTCGAGCCGGTCTCGCACGCCTACAACGGCGGCCTGGCGGCGACCCTGCGCGTGACGACCAGCCAGGGCTTTACGCTGGAGGGCACACCCGAGCACCCGATCGTGGCCCTGACGGCCGCGGGCGATCTTGCCTTCCGGCGGTTGGACGAGCTCAAGCCCGGCGACTACGTCGCCATCCAGCGCGGCCAGCGGTGCTTCGGCACGCAGACGCGGCTGCCTCGCTTCGAGTTCACTCAGCGCACCAATGCCTTGGACTGCCGGCTGCCCGAAACGCTTGACGAGGATCTGGCGCGTTTCCTGGGCTACCTGGTAGCCGAAGGCACGCTGTCCTTTGACAACCAGGTGGCGTTTTGCCATACCGACCCCGAGATCCAGGCCGACATGGCTGGGCTGACCGAATCTCTATTTGGCCTGCGGCTGCGCCGCCACCTGTACCAGGGGCGCTGGAACGGCAAGGACTTCCGCATCTTCGGCGTCAAGCTGCGCCGCTTTCTGGCCCGCCTGGGCTTGCCGCAGGGCACGGCGGCGGCCAAGCGCATCCCTGGCTGCCTCCTGCGCGCGCCTGAGCCTGTCGTTAGCGCCTTCTTGCGAGCGTTGTTCGAAGGCGATGGCACGGTCTACAACCCCGGCCGGGTGGAGCTGGCCACGGCCTCGCGCTTGCTGGCACAGCAGCTGCACGTCCTGCTGCTGAACTACGGCATCGTCGCGAACCTGCGCGCCAAGCACAATACTGACTACGACCGCGATTACTACTATCTCACCCTGATCGGCGAGAACGTGGTGCGCTTTGCCGAGGCAATTGGGTTCCTCTCGACTGCCAAGCGGCAAAAACTGGCACGCTATGTGGCCGCCCTCCAGGCCACAGGGCGTAACCCCAACCTCGACATCGTCCCGCATCAGAACGACCGGCTGCGCGCGTTGAAGGCCAGGGTCGGACCTGCTTCCGAAACCTTCAAGCGCTTTACCCAGAGCGATAATCGCGCGCCCAGCTACCGTTCGCTGGCGACGATCCTGGCCGATGTCGGCGAGCGCGGCCTGGCGGCCGATCCCGACGCGCAAGTGCTCCAGGGCCTGCTGGAAGCGCGGTTCTTCTTCGACGCGGTGGAGGCCGTCGCCGCCGGCGAAGCCTATGTCTACGACTTGACCGTGCCGGGCACGCACTCCTTCTTCGCCAACGGCTTTGTCAGCCACAACACCACCATGCTGCGCGAGGCCGCCCGCATCCTGGCCGAGCAGAAGCGCGTCGTCATCGTCGACACCCCCAACGAGATCGGCGGCGACGGCGACGTGCCCCACCCGGCCGTCGGCCGCGCCCGCCGCATGCAGGTGGCCCAGCCTTCGCTCCAGCACGAGGTGATGATCGAGGCGGTCGAGAACCACAACCCACAGGTGATTATCATCGACGAGATCGGCCGCCAGCTGGAGGCCGAGGCGGCCCGCACCATCGCCGAGCGCGGCGTGCAGCTCATCGGCACCGCCCACGGCAACTCGCTCGAGAACATCCTGCTCAATCCTACCCTGGCCGACCTGGTGGGTGGCATCGAAAGCGTCACGCTCTCCGACGAGGAAGCCCGCCGCCGCGGCACGCAGAAGACCGTGCTCGAACGCCGCTCGCCGCCGACCTTCGACGTGCTGATCGAGATCCAGCAGCGCGAGCAGCTCAACGTCCACCCCGACGTGGCCATTGCCGTGGATGCCTTCCTGCGCGGTCGCCCGGTGCCGCCCGAGCGCCGCTACCGCGACGAGACCGGCGAGCTGCACATCGAGACCCCGCTGCCCGAGGCCTTCGGACGCTGGGGCAACGGCCGCCGCACAGCGCGCGAGCCCGCGCCCGCCGCGCAGCCGTCGTGGGAGATGCGCCCCGGGCCAGCGGCCACCCGCGACCGCGACGCGGCCCTTGCGGCCGAGCCTGGCCGCGGCCCGGTCCCCGCGCACGGCAGCGCCGCCCTGTCGCCGATCCGCATTTACGCCTATGGCATTGCCCGCAACCGGCTCGAGCAGGCCGGCAAGCGCCTGCGGCTTCCGGCCATCGTCACCGACGACCTGGACGACGCCCAGGCATTGGTGACGCTCAAGACCTATTACCGCCGGCATCAAAAGATCGTCGGCGACGCCGAGGAACGCGGCCTGCCGATCTACGTGCTGCGCGCCAACACCGTCAGCCAGATGGAGAGCTTCCTCTCCGATCTGTTCAACCTGAGCGAGCCCACGCCCGACCCATCACCCCAAGGCGCCCAAGGGCGTCTTGGGGCAGGGGCGGCCTTCGGCTCGGAAGACGCCGACCAGATGCTGTCCGAGGCGCAGCAGGCCATCACGGCCGTGCTCAACGGCGCCGCCTCGGTCGATCTACAGCCGGCCTCGGCCTACGTCCGCCGCCTGCAGCACGAGATGGCCCGCAAGGCCAACCTGATCTCGCACTCCTACGGCAAGGAGCCCCGGCGGCGGGTAAGGATCTTCAGGGACTAGTGGGCTTCTTCATCACCTTCGAGGGCCCCGACGGCTCGGGCAAGTCGACGCAGATCGCTCTGCTGGCTGAGCACCTGGCCGGACAGGGCCTGGCCGTCCGGCTGACGCGTGAGCCAGGCGGCACGCCCATCAGCGAGCAGGTCCGCGCGCTGCTGCACGACCTGCGCAATCGCGAGATGAGCCCGCGGGCCGAGATTCTGCTCTACTCAGCGGCCCGCGCCCAACTCGTCAGCCAGATCATCCGTCCCCACCTGGCGGCCGGTGGCCTGGTGCTCAGCGACCGCTATGCCGACAGCACCCTGGCCTACCAGGGCTTCGGCCACGGCCTGGATCTGGACATCCTACGGCTGATCACGGCCTTCGCCACCGACCACTTGCGGCCCGACCTGACGCTGCTCCTCGATTTGGAGGCCCAAACGGGACTGCGCCGCCGCCAGCAGGGCGGCGTGGAGTGGAACCGGCTGGACGCCTACGACCTGGCCTTTCACCAACGCGTGCGCGCCGGCTACCTCGAGCTGGCCGCCGCCGAGCCTGAGCGCTGGGTGGTCCTCGATGCCACCCTCGACCGCGACACGCTGCAGGCCGCCGTGCGCCGGCTGGTAGCGGAGAGATTGGAAGCCAGAAGTCAGAAATCAGAAGCCGGGAGCCGCGTGTCGACCCCTCTCTCCGAACTTTGACCTCCCACCACTAATAATCCTCATCGCCTCCGCCCTCGCTCAGCTCGGGCATTGACTGCTCGATGCTCTCCGGGTCTTCGCCCGACTCCAGCCGATCCGTGATCTCGCCGAACTCCGGCGGCAGGTCCTCGCCCATCTCTTGCCCCATCTTCTTCATCGCCCGCGCCAGCGACTTGGGGTCGTTCTCGTCCACGTCGCCGAAGAACGACGGGTCTGACATGTCGTCCAGGCGCCGGTCTTCGCTCTTGGCGATGCGCACCCGGTTGATCAGCCGGGTGAGGGCCTGGCTGCCGCACACCGGGCAGACCACCGGCCTGACGCCGTACTCGGCATAGCTCTGGCGGATGCTCACGCGGTTCTTGCAGTTCTGACAGCGGAAATCGTATAGTGGCATGGCGGCTGTTTCCTGCGCCCCATCCGTTGACGGGAAACGCGTTACAGCAATTATAATGGACGCCCAACAAGGATCAAGACCGCATGCCAGACAGCCTCTATCATCGCCAGCGCGAACCGCTGCTCGTGGTCATTTCCGGCCCCTCGGGCGTGGGCAAAGACACCGTCATCCAGCGCATGAAGGAGCGGCGCCTGCCCATCCACTTCGTCGTCACCGCCACAACTCGTCCCGCGCGCGCCGGTGAGGTGCACGGCCGCGATTACTTCTTCGTCTCCACCGACCAGTTCGCCGAGATGATCGAGAAGGACGAGCTGCTGGAATACGCCCACGTCTATCACGACTACAAGGGCATCCCCAAGCAGCAGGTGCGCGAGGCCCTGGCTTCCGGCCACGACGTGCTCATGCGCATCGACGTCCAGGGCGCGGCCAAGATCCGCCAGCTCACGCAGGGTGGCGCCGTCCTAATTTTTCTGACGACTTCCTCTGAGAAGGAGCTCGAAGAGCGCCTGCGCGCCCGCAAGACCGAGACCCCCGAGGGCCTAAACCTGCGCATCGCCACCGCCCGCAAAGAGCTCGAGCGCCTGATCGAATTCGACTACTGCGTCGTCAACCACGACATGACCGTGGACGACACCGTCGACAAGGTCATCGCCATCATCGAAGCCGAGCACAGCCGGGTCAAGCCCCGCAAAGTGCGTCTCTAAGTCGCCCGCGCCGGCCGCCCCGCCCGTCCGCCCCCACGGTCACCAGCCGCCCGGCCGCGCTTAGCCGCCTCATACCTCTCACCTTGCACCTCCCATCCCATTGACCCACTCCCCTGCCGGGCCTACAATCAAAGCAGGATGGATGTGCGTCCCTCGCCTATTGCCGGCCGCTGGTATCCAGGGCAGCCGGCTGAGCTGGCCGCCTCGGTCGATGCATTCCTCGACGCGGCTGAGGCCGGCCTGGCCCAGTCCCCGGGCCCCAGGCCGGCCCCGCCTGGCGACGTGATCGGGCTGCTGGCGCCACACGCCGCCCACCCATACTCGGGCGGCGTGGCCGCCCGGGCCTTCCGCGCCGTGCGCGGGCGGGCCGTCGAAGTCGTGGCGCTGCTGAGCCCGAGCCACTACCACGCCGACGGCCCGCTGCTCACCAGCGCCCATGCCGCCTATGCCACCCCGCTCGGCGCCGTGCCAGTGGACCAGACCGGGCTGGCTAAGTTGCGCGCGGCCCTGGCCCAGTCCCTGGATGCGCTGCCGGCCGAGGTGCTGTGCGCCCTGCGTCACGACCGCGAGCACGCCATCGAAATCGAGCTGCCCTTCCTGCAGCGTGTCCTGGCCCCCGGCTTCCAACTGCTGCCGCTCATGCTGCGCGACCAGGGCGAGCGCCTGGCGCGGGCGCTGGGCGCGGCCCTGGCCCAGGTGCTGCGCGGCCGCCGCGCGCTGGTGGTGGCTAGCTCCGACCTCTCGCATCATTACCCTCAACGGCTGGCCCTGGCTTTGGACCGGGCTATCCTGGAGCCGGTAGCGGCCTTCGACCCGGCTGGCGTGCTGGCCGTACAGGCCGAAGAGCGCGGCCAGGCCTGCGGCGCAGGCGCCATCGCTGCTGGGCTGTGGGCGGCCCGCGCGCTCGGCGCCACCCATATCCAGATCGTGGGCCATGCTACCTCCGGCGATGCCACCGGCGATTACGCGGCCGTGGTCGGGTATGCGGCGGCCGTGCTCTGGTAGTGTTAGAATCTAGCCCATGACGTCCGATCTGCTGCGCCTGTTGGGCGTGGTGGTCTTGGTATTTGCCAATGGCTTTTTCGTGGCAGCCGAGTTCGCCCTGGTCAGCGTGCGCCGAACGCGCGTCGAAGAGCTGGTGCGGCAGGGCAAAACCGGCGCTGCTTCCGTGAAGAAGGCGCTGGCCGACCCCGATCGCTTTATCGCTGCCACCCAGCTCGGCATCACCATTGCCAGCCTGGGCCTGGGCTGGCTGGGCGAGCCGGCCCTGGCCCATCTCATCGAACCGGTGATCTCCTGGCTGCCGCCGGCCTGGATTGGCGCCGCCAGCCATACCGTTTCGGCCGGCTTTGCCTTCGCCGTCATCACTTTTCTGCACGTCGTCGTCGGCGAGCTGATGCCCAAATCTATCGCCTTGCAGCGCCCTGAGACCACCGCGTTGATCGTCGCGCGCCCGACGCTGCTCACCGAATGGGTTTTCAAGCCTGCCATTTGGGCGCTGAATGGCACGGGCAACTTCCTGCTGCGCCTGATCGGCATGCGCGCCGCCAGCGGTCACGAGATGGTCCACTCGGTAGAGGAGCTCAAGATGCTGGTACAGGCTTCCGGCGAGGGGGGGGTCCTGGGGGTCAGCGAGCGCGACATGCTCGACGCGGTCTTCGATTTCGGCGATCTGACCGTGCACGAGGTGATGGTGCCGCGCACCGAAATGATCGCCATCGGCGCCGACGCCACGCTCGATGACCTCGTCCGGATCGCCATCAAGCATCCGCTGACGAAGTTCCCTGTCTACGAGGGCGACCTCGATCACATCTTGGGCGTGGCGCACGTCAAGGACGTCGTGCGCGTGCAGTACGACGCGCGCCGCACCGCCACCGTGCGCGGCATCATGCGCGAGGCGCTGTTCGTGCCCGACCGCCTCAAGTTGGGCGACTTGCTGCAGGAATTCCGCGCCAAGCGCCAGCACATGGCGATCGCGCTCGACGAGTATGGCGGCACGGCCGGGCTGGCGACCTTGGGCGACCTGCTCAGCCAGATCGTGGGCGAGGTGGCCGATCCCTTTGATCGCTCCGGGCCAGACATCCAGCGCCTGCCCGATGACTCGCTGCTCATCAACGGCCTGACCCAGATCGAGGCCGTCAACGACGTGCTTGGCCTTGCCCTGCGCGACGAGCACTACGACACCATTGCCGGCTTCGTGCTCGGCCGGCTGGGACGCATGGCCCGCGTGGGCGACACGGTCGAGAGCGATGGCGTGCGGCTGAAGGTTGAGGCCCTCGACGGACTGCGTATCGCGCGCCTATCGCTCTTCCGCCTGCGGCCGGAAGCCCAGCCGCCCGCGCCGGGCACGCCCTCCGCCTAGCGCGGAGTCTTTTGGCGGCCGGGCCGGCCGGGCAGCCTGGCCGGCCTGAAGCCGTTCACACGCGCGCCCTGGTCCGGCTGCCCAGATTGCACGCCATGTACGCCGACGTCGTCGTCAACGTTCCACATCACACCGCCAGCTACTGCTACGAAATCCCGCCCGAGCTGGAGGGACAGGTGCGCGCCGGGCACCTGGTGACCGTGCCCTTTGGCGGGCGCAGGGTGCAGGGCGTCGTCATCGGGCTGCCGGCGACACCGCCGGTGGCCCGCCTCAACGCGCTCGAATCCCTGCTGGACCCCGAGCCGGTGCTCACCCCCGCTCAGCTTTCGCTGGCCCAGTGGATAGCGGACACCTATCTGGCCCCCGTCATCGACTGCCTGATCATGATGCTCCCGCCCGGCCTGGCCAAGCGCGCCGACCAGCTCTATACCCTCAACATGAACAGTCTCAAGCTGGCGACGCCGAGCCAGCAGTCGCTGGTGGACCTGCTCCAGGAGCGTGGGCCCCTGCGCGGACGGCAGATCGACCGGGCCATGCCGCGGGGCGAAGACTGGCGCGCTGCGGCCGAGCCCCTGGCGCGGCGCGGCGTGCTCTCGCGCCACAGCGTGCTCGATCCGCCCAGCGTGCGCGCCAAGCAAGTGCGCACCGCCCGGCTGGCCGTCAGCCTGAAGGCGCTCGAGGTTGCCCGGCCACGCCTCTCGCGGGCGCCCGCCAAGGCCGCGCGGCTGGCCGCCATCCTCGACTTCCTGGCCGGCGACTTCGAGCCGGTGGACGTGAGCTGGGTCTACGCCCAGACCGGCGCCAACCTGCAAGACCTGAAGGATCTGGCCGAGATCGGCCTGGTAGACTTGGGCGAGGCCGAGGTCTGGCGCGACTCGCTGGCCGGCAAGGAGTTTGTCCCGGTTGAACCGCCCGAGCTGACGCCCGACCAGCAGGCCGTGTGGGCGGCGGTCGACGCCGTCATCAAGGCCCAAGGGCAGACCAACGACCACGGGCGGCAGACGATGGATGACGGCGACCCATCACCTGAGCACGCCTCCACACGCCCACACCTCCACACGCCCACACCGCTCTTGCTCCACGGCGTGACCGGTTCGGGCAAGACCGAGATCTATCTGCGCGCTCTGGCGGCGACTCTGGCTCAGGGCCGCCGCGGCCTGGTGCTGGTGCCCGAGATTGCCCTCACCCCGCAGACCGTGCGGCGCTTTGCCGCGCGCTTTCCCGGCCGAGTGGCCGTGTGGCACAGCGGGCTGGGCGCCGGCGAGCGCTACGACACCTGGCGCCGCGCTCGGCTGGGCCTGGTGGAGGTCGTCATTGGCGCGCGCAGCGCGCTCTTCGCGCCGCTGCCCAACCTGGGCCTGATCATCCTCGACGAGGAGCACGACGCGGCCTACAAGCAGGATCTGGATGGACCGGTAGCGGCCTATCACGCCCGCGACACGGCCGTCGAATATGCTCGCCTGCTGGGCGCCGTCTGCCTGCTCGGCTCGGCCACACCCGACATTGTTAGTTTCTACCGCGCGCGCCAAGGTCAATACTGCCTGCTGGAGCTCCCACGCCGCATCATGGGCCATGCCCGCCGCCTGCGCGAGCAGGCCGAGCGATTCCATGTGGCCTCGCGCTATCACCCCCTGGCCGGGGGGGGGCGCGACGCGCAGACCATCGACTTGCCGCCGGTGGAAGTCGTCGATCTGCGCCAGGAGCTGCGCGCCGGCAACACCTCCATCTTCAGCCGCCGGCTGCAGGCCGCGCTGGCCGAGGCGCTGGGGCGCGGCGAGCAGGCCATCCTGTTTCTCAACCGGCGCGGCACGGCCACCTTTGTCTTCTGCCGCGACTGCGGCCAGGCGCTCAAGTGCGGCAACTGCGACATGCCGCTGACCTATCACCGCACCGCCGCCAACGGCGCCGGCGATCCGGCTCACCTCATCTGCCACCACTGCAACTTCCGCCGCGAGCAGCCCGCGCGCTGCCCCAACTGCGGCAGCCGGCGGATCAAGTACTTCGGCGCCGGCACCGAGCGGGTGGAAGAGACCGTGCAGGCCCTATTTCCCCAGGCCCGCACCCTGCGCTGGGACCGCGACGCCACCCGCTTCCGGGGCGCGCACGAGCTCATCCTGCAGCAGTTCAGCACCCATCAGGCCGACGTGTTGGTCGGCACACAGATGATCGCCAAAGGTCTCGATCTGCCGCTCGTGACCCTGGTGGGCGTCATCTCGGCCGACGTGGGGCTGGGTCTGCCTGATTATCGCGCCGCCGAGCGCACCTTTCAGGTGCTCACCCAGGTCGCCGGCCGCGCCGGTCGTGGGCTGCTGGGCGGGCGCGTCATCCTGCAAAGCTATAACCCCGATCACTACGTCATCCGCGCCGCCGCCAGCCACGACTACGCCGATTTCTACGACCGTGAGCTGCGCTATCGTAAGAGCCTGGGCTATCCGCCCTTCCGGCGGGTTCTGCGTCTCACCTTCCGCCACGCCCAGCCCGAGCGGGCCGAAGCCGAGGCCCGGATCGTCGCCAATCAGCTCTACGCCCGCATCAAGGCCGAGCGCCTGGCTGCCACCGATGTGGCTGGCCCGGCCCCGTGTTTCTTCGGCAAGGTCGCCGGCGAAAGCCGCTGGCACATTGTCGTGCGTACCGCCGATCCCGCCGCCCTGGCGCGCGGGCTGGCCCTCAAGCGCTGGCACATCGACGTCGATCCAGTCAGCCTGCTCTAGCACATCAACAGCGCGCTTGTGCTGGCAAATATCACCCGAATTATGCACAAAGCTCAGTTGACAAAACCTATATCAACAGTTAGCTTTATGCAGACTTTAAGAGATTGCCATTGGACGCCAGCACTGCTAACGAGTGGCTGAACTTGAGCGATGCCGCGGCACTGCTAGGTGTGCACCCTTCCACCCTGCGCGCCTGGGCCGACCGCGGCGACATCCCCGCCCACCGCACCCCCGGCAAACATCGCCGTTTTCGCCGGGCAGATATCGAAACCTGGGCTGCTTCGCGCCGCGAGGCCCACATCTCGCCCGGCCAGTTGATCGTCGAGAACGTCCTCGGCCGCACCCGCCTGCAGTTGGCTGAAGGCCGGCTGGCAGAGGCCGGCTGGTATCAGCGCTTTGACGACGTCCGCCGGCGCGCGCTGCGCGAGACTGGTCACAGCCAGCTACGCCTGCTGCTGGGCTATCTGGCCGATGACCAGGCCGCTATGCCGGCCGAGGTCGAGAGCCTGGGCCAGACCTACGAGCGGCTGGGGCGCGAGGCCGGCCTATCGCTGGCCGAGACCGTCGGCGTCTTCCTCTATTTTCGCGACTTCCTGTACGACAGCGTCATCGACGTCTACCAGGCCTCCGGCCAGCGCGCCGCCCGCGAGTGGGCGGCCATGCATCGCCGCATCGCGGCCTTCACCAATGCCATCCTGCTGGCGCTGGTCGCCGCCCACGAGGCCGAGACTCATTCGTAGCCGTGCGGGCGTTTAGCCAAGCGCCCCTGTGACGAGTTTCTTGCGCCATTCACCCTAATGCCATGGACCTTCTCCACATCCTCCCCTTCATCTCGACCGCCATTACCTTCGTCTTCGCCGTGGCCGTGCTCAACCGCTATCGCGTGGGCCGCCGGCAGCACTCGCTGTTCTGGGGCCTGGGGCTGGTGCTGTATGGCCTGGGCACCTTTGCCGAGGCCTACTTGGCGCTGGGCTGGAGCGCGCTACTGCTGCGCTTGTGGTATCTCAGCGGCGCTATGCTCACCGCCGCCTGGCTGGGCCAGGGCACGGTCTACCTGCTGGTGCGCCGGCGCGGCATGGTTCATGCCCTGACGGCGCTGCTGGCCGTGGCCTCGCTCGTCGCCGCGGTGGCTGTCTTCACTGCCCCGCTGGAGGCGGGCGCCTTCCGGCTGGGGGTGCCCATCTCCACCCAATACCGCGATCTGCTGACGCGCGGCGGCCTGATGGTGTCGCTGACCATCCTGCTCAACATCTACGGCACCCTAACCCTGGTGGGCGGCGCGCTGTGGAGTGCCTGGCTCTTCTGGCGTAAGCGCGTGCTGCTCAACCGGGTGGCCGGCAACGTCCTGATTGCCGCCGGGGCCATGTTCCCCGCCAGCGCCGGCCTCTTCATCCGCCTGGGTTGGGCCGACTGGCTCTACGCTAGCGAGTTGGTGGGCGCGGCTCTGATGTTCCTGGGCTTCTACTTGGCCACCCAGCCGCAGCCGCGCGCGGCTGCAGCGCCCAACCGCGTCTGACGCCCCGCCGCTATCGAGGGCAACAAGTACCGTATCATCGCAGCCGTGCAGTTCGAGCTCCAAATCGTATTCATCCGACTTGCCGGCGCCCATGCCGAGTACGGCCAGGTTGATGCGGATGATCCAGAGATTGCACCAGGAGTTGGGCATCCCGGCTGAAGCCTTGCTCAAACCATATTCCACGCGCAGAGCGCAAGCGCGCCAGCGGCTTCCCTCGCAGCCAGGGCAGCCGCCGCGTGCCTCTCGTGCTGCGGCCCCGCGGCGGGATCGAGCGGGCGCACGGCGGCCGGCAGCCAGCCACCAGTGGTCCGGCCTCCCCTGTTTCGCGCCTGACGTTCAGCCCGCCATGACGGCCGCCTCTCCTCCCGCAGCGCCCCGCCCAGTCCGAGCCGCCCAGGCGCTCTTCTGCCTCAACGCCATCATCCGGCTGATCCTTGGCATCGCCAGCCTGCTGCGCCTGGCCGGCAGCCAGGGAATACTGGCCGTGATCATCGCCATGCTGATGTTCGGCAACGCCGCCGCCATGCTGGTGGGCGGCCTTGGGCTTGGCACGCGCGCGCACTAGTCACGGTGAAAGCGATGGATAGACCCAGCACGTGCGGCTGGCCGAGCAGGGGACCCAGTTGTTCCCGGTCAAGGTGCGCTACGCCTGGCCGTCCGAGCTCGACCTGATGGCCCGGCTGGCGGGCCTGCGCCGGAAGCATCGCTGGGCCGACTGGCAGCGTGCCGCCTTTTCGGCCGCCAGCGGCAAGCACATCTCGGTCTACGCGCCGCAATCCCCGGCCTGACGCGGCCTGCCCACCCCTACCCGCATGCCCACACACCCGGGTTGGCGGCCGGGAACCTAGCGCCTCTCCGCGCCGTATTAACGCCAGACTGAAGCAGCCGGCCCCGGCCGGCGTCTAATCTGATGACTGTGAACCCCGTGGACCCGCAGCAGTGGCTCGAGCGCTGCCGGGCCGGCGACCCCGCGGCGGTCGAATGGCTGGTGTGTACCCACCAGGCCGCGGTGTACCGGCTGGCGCTCTCCATCCTGGACGATCGGGCTGAGGCCGACGAGGCCGCGCAGGAGGCCTTTCTGGCCGCCTTGCGCCGGCTCGGCACGTTTCGCGGCGAGGCCGCCTTCACGACCTGGCTGTACGCGATCACGGTGAACACCTGCCGCAGCCGCTGGCGCAAAGGCCGCACCTGGCAGCGCCTGCGCGGCGCGCTCCAGGCCGCCCGCTGGGGCGCGCTGCCCGATCCGCTGCCGGAGGCCGCCGCCGCGCAGCGCGAAACCGCCGGCGCTGTGTGGCGAGCCGTGCAGGCCCTGGGCGAGAAGCACCGCCTGCCGGTGATCCTGCGCTACTACCACGATCTGCCGACCGCCGAGATCGCGCAGATCCTGGGGATCAGCCTGGGCACGGTGCACTCGCGCCTGGCCACCGCCCGCGACCGGCTGCGGCTGGCCTTGCGTGATGAGCCGGCCCTGCTGGTGGAGGCAGACAGCCGATGACGACGCTTTCGCACCAGGCGGCCCGCCAGGCCGCCCAACAGGCCGCCGACAACCGCCTGGACGCCGCGGCCCAGGCTGCCCTCGACGAGCACCTGCGCGCCTGCCCCGAGTGCCGCGCCTACGCCGCCGAGCTGTCCGCAGTGGAGCAGGGCCTGCGCCGAGCGCTGGCCGAGCGCTGGGAGGCACCCGCCGCCCGCGGACCCGCGCCGGATTTGATGCAGCGTATCACCCGGGCTGGAGGCCCTCAACCCATGCGGACCAACCGCCTCGACTGGATCGGCCGCGCGGCCGGCGCCCTGGCCGTGCTGGTCCTCGTTCTGGCGCTGATCTTCACCCTGCAGCTTCAGCCCGAGCCCTTCGCCCCTGCCGCCGGCGGCACCGATGCACAGGGCCTGCCAGGCACGCCCGACGAGAGCCCGACGCCGCTGCCCCTGCCCACGCGCCACTTCGAGCCGCTGCCGACCACCTATAGCGTCCAGGCCGATTTTCCGGGCTTGGGCACCCTCACCGGCTATGCCGTCACCCCGATCGGCGCGGCTACTCTCAACATCTACACCGTCTGGCACGCCCCCGCCGTGCCGGCCCTGGACTACATCCTCTCGGTGCAGCTCGAAAATGGCGCCGGACAGCTCGTGGCCCAGAGCGACTCGTCGCCCGCCTCCCACCGCCCCACCGCTCAATGGCAGGCTGGCGAGTATGCCGAGGTGCCCCTCTGGTTGGCGCTGCCCGCCGATCTGCCTCCCGGCGACTATACCCTCTACGCCCTGGCCGTCGACCCGCAAACCGGCCAGCGTGTGTCGCCCGCCAGCGGCGACCTGGCCGGCGACCGCGTGCGCCTGGGCGTCTTCCAACTGTTGCTCAACGCCACCGTCACGCCCACGCCCGCGGATTGGTTGCCGCCCGGCGTCGACTGCGCCGCCGTCGCTTGCACGCCTACGCCAGTCCTCTGCTACGGCCATTGCCCGGGCGCCGTGTTCGACGTCACCGTGCCGCCCTGCGACCCGGCCGTCTTCGTCTGCCCCGAGCCCACCGCCACGCCGCTGCCGTTCCCTACCTTCACCCCCTGCCAAGTCGGCTGCGGCGACGGCACGCCTACGCCCACACCCTTGCCGCCTCCCGCCGGTACCACGTACTATACGGTTCAGCCTGGCGACACGTGCGAGAGCCTCGTCGAATCCTTCGACGCGCCCGTCGAGGTCCTGGTTCTACTTAATCCTGGGTTCGACTGTGCCAACCTCGCCGCCGGCCAGGTGCTGATCGTCCCGCTGGCCCTCACCGCCCCGCCTCCGGCAACGCCGGGCGAACCCTTCTGGTACACCGTTCAGGACGGCGACACGTGCCAGGGCATCGCTGACCGCTTTGGCGTTCCGCTGGACGTCTTGCTGGCGGCCAACAGCCTCAGCGACTGCACGAGCATCGCCGTCGGCTGGGTCCTGGCGATCCCCCTGGCGCCGGCGCCCTCGCCGACCCCGTGCCAGGCCGGCTGCCCCGAAACGCCCACGCCGGCGCCACTGCCCACCATCGCGCCCACGGTGCCACCGCGCCCGACCTAATGCGACCCAACCGCGGGCCATGTCATCTTGCACCCGGCGAAGTCACCCAACCACCAGCCATGTCATCTCGAACCTGGCGTGGTTTTTGCCGGGTGAGAGATCTCTGGACCATGCCTTCCGCCTGGCCGCCGCATTACGGCGCATTGCGACCGCCGCCTGCTGGCATACACTATCTTCATGCTGCCCGCCGCCCTCGTGCTCCCATACCCCCACACGCCCACACCCCCGTGCTTCCACACTTTCATACCTGCACACCTCCACACCACTTTCCGCTTTTCCCGTCCGCGCGCATCTAATGTCATAGCTTGAGCCAAACCGCCCTCGCCCACCTGTTGGCCAGTTGCCAGGCCGGCGACGCCCAGGCCATCGCCGAGTTGGTAGAGACCTATCGTCCGGCGCTGTTCCGGCTGGCGCTCTCGATCCTCGACGACCCGGCCGAGGCCGACGAGGCCGCCCAGGACGCCTTTGTCGCGGCCCTCGGTGCCCTGCGTGGCTACCGGCGGGAGGCGGCGTTTACAACCTGGCTGTACGCCATTACCGTCAATGTCTGCCGCGGCCGCCTGCGCCGGCGGGGCGCTCGCCTGCGCCTGCGCCGTGCCTTGGAAGCGCTGCTGCGCCTGAGCCAGGCTGTAACGCCGCGGCCCGAGGCGCAGGCCATCCAGGCCGAGGCCCACGCCGAGCTGTGGCAGGCCGTGCGCGGGCTGCCCGAGCCGCAGCGCCTGGTGGTGGTGTTGCGCTACGAACACGACCTGCGCCTGGCGGAGATCGCCGCCGTCCTCGGCGTCACCGAGCGCACCGTGCACAACCGCCTGTGCGCCGCTCATCAACGGCTGCGTGAACAGATTGATCCGAGACCCTAAAGGTCTTCGAGACCTTTAGGGTCTAGCAGAGGCGCCCATGCTGACCCACGCCGAAGCGCAGCAACTGCTCCACACCGGCCGCGCCGCCCTCAGCGCCGGCGAATTGCTCCAGCTCGAAACGCACCTGAAAGGCTGCGGCGAGTGCCGCGCTTACGACCGCTTTCTTCAGGCCGTGGAACCGCGCCTGTCCCAGGCCCTGCGCGCCCGCTGGCCCTTCGCCGAGCCGGCCCCGCTCGCTGACTATCTGCGCCAGGTCCAGGCCCGCGCTGGCCGGCCTCGTCCTGCCTTGCCCCGCCCGGCCCACGGCTGGCACTTGGCCGGCGCCGCCGCGCTGCTCATCCTGGCCATTGTCTGGGTCAGCAACCTGGCCGGCGGCAGCCGCGCCGGTGATCCAGCGCCGATCACCACTCCGGCTGCCACGCTACCCACCATCACCTCCCAGCCCATCCCAACTGCTGGGTCACCCCCGGCCGGTACCGTCCAGCCGGCCGCCTCTGGCCTAATCGCCTTCTTGGCGCGCCAGGGCAATGGCAACGACGATCTCTACGTCATGCACCCTGACGGCAGCGGCCTGCGCAACCTCTCCAACCACTCCGGCCAGGACGCCGCCCCGGCCTGGTCGCCCGACGGATCGCGCCTGGCCTTCGTGTCCGACCGCACCGGCCGGCCCGAGGTCTTCACGATCCGGCCAGACGGCAGCGGCCTGACCCAGATCACTGAGACAACTGCGCCCACCTCGGCCTACGACTATGTCTTCGCCTGGGCGCCCGACGGCAGCACGCGCCTGGCCCTGGCCCTGGTGCCGCACGACACGAGGGGTGAGTGGAGCGGGGGGCTCTACATGATCTTCGAGACCGCCGGGCCCCAGCCGGTACCCGGCGAGGGCGCGCGGCAGTTGGCGGAGCGAGCCAGCGATGTGCGCTGGTCGCCGGTGGGCGATCTCATCGCCTATGCCGCTCGCGACGAGAGCGGCACTCCCGCGCTCTTCGCCATCAGTGCCCCCGGCACGACCAGTTTCGAGCTTGTCCACTGGCGGGTCGGCCGCCTCACGCCGCCGCCCCCGCTGGATGAGTTCAACATATATTTGGGCTTCGATTGGTCCCCTGACGGCACACGGCTGGCCTACCTTGAGCTGGGCCCCTGGCGCGGCACGCCATCTGACTCGGCGCTCGTGCCCGGCGCCGCCGCCCGCATCGTCTCCGTCGACGCCGGCGCCGCCGTGGGCGGTGGCGAGTTCGACATGCGGCCCGCCAGGCTTCTTGAAATTCAACCGGCGCCCAACGGCATCCGTGGCCCGCGCTGGTCGCCGGACGGCACTCACCTGCTGTACTTGCAGGACGCGCACCACAACGGCTGCTTCGACCCGTATCTGCTGCCTGTCGCCGGAGGCCCGCCGGCGCGCCTCCAGGACGTCTGCTACGACATGCGGACTGCCTTGCCCGCATTCTCGGCGGACGGCCGTTACCTCCTGCTGGCGGCGCGCTGGGGCAGCAGCCTGCAGGGCGCTGGCCTGGGCCTGGTGGACGTCGCGGCCGCGCTCCGGTCTCCTATGGCGAACCGGGTCGTCCCACTGATCGATCATTCACGCCTCGACCACAGCCCCGCCTGGCAGCCCGGCTCTCAGATAATGCCGGCCTGCAACCTCCTGCACACTGTCGCCGCCGGCGAGACCGCCCTGGGCATCGCGCTGCAATATGACTTGCCCCTCGCCGACCTGGCCAGCCTGAACGGCCTGGACGAGAACTACACCCTCAGCCTCGGCCAGGCGCTGATTATCCGCCAGGCCTGCGCCGAGCCTTCTTCATGACCCTCTCGTCTGTCACCGGGCCGCGCCGACCATACAGCCTCGCCACGCCGCACGAGTGCTCACGGGGAGATGAGAGATCTCTGGTGTCTAGCAGTTCCAGACTTCTCTCCGCGGCCTGAGCGCCACACGCCTCCTGGTCCGCCCGCGTCTGGCCGCGGATAGCCTGCCTACCGGCGCTCTTGCGCGCCGCCACGCCTCCCCATGCGCTGCACGCCTTTCGCCTCCCGCCCACTCCCGCTATAATGCCCTCTCGCCGGTCACTGGTATCGAATTGGAGACCTCATGACGCCTCAACCGATGCTCCAGCGC
>JADLEU010000110.1 GCA_020845955.1 Anaerolineales bacterium | reverse complement strand
GCCTGGCTCGGCGTGGGCCAGCCGCGAGATCGGTGTCACATTCAGGTACCGCGCATGGCGCCGGCGCGTCTCTTCAGCGTTGACGGTATTGAAGGCCTCGATCTCGGCCGCAATCGCCGCGCCGTCACGCTCGGCGGCAAACGGCGTCACACTCCAATCAGGGATCGACAGCACCAACACGCGCCCCGATTGCCCGCCGGCCAGGCCGATGGCCCGCTCCAGCAGGGCTGCAAACTGCACGCGATACTCGGTCGCCGGCTGGCCACGGTACTGGTTATTGACCCCGATTAGCAATGAGATCAGGTCATAGGGTCCAGTCGGCCGCAGCTCGTCCATTGCCGCCCACAGTTTATCAGTGGTCCAACCCGTGCGCGCGATGATGTCCGGGTCTGCTACCATCCATCCCAGAGACCGCAGCCGCGCGGCCAACTGCACCGGCCAGCGCTCGTCAGCGCTCACTCCGTCGCCGATCGTGTACGAATCGCCTAGTGCCAGGAAACGCCTCATACCCAATACCCACGGACCATCCTATGGCGCGGCATCCAGCACCAGGATGCCCCAGGTCGTTGGATCCGCCAGCCTTTGCTCCTTGCGGTTCGTCACCTGTGTCTGCTGCTCGGCCGTGCCCAACGAGTCGTCGTCGTTCAAGGCCAGTGCCAGGCCATACATCTGGCCCGCGCTCGGCGTCACCCCGAAGAGGCTCCAAGGGATCGAGACTTCCAGCGTGTAGCCGCCGCTGCCCAGCCGTGGCGCAATGATGACGTCTGGCACCGGTCGGGCCGTATTCTGCGGATGCCACAAGTAGGCTTCAGGCCCACCGACCGGGCTAATGAGCTTGCCTGGCGAAATTCCCAGCTGGAAATCGTCGGCGTTCAGCTCGTGGCTTGTGCCGTCCGTGGATAGCTGCGCGTCAAACCAGACCTCGAGACTGTCGCCGCGATAGAGCTGATCACCGGCCGCCTCCTGCACGAAGGCCGAGTCGTTGATGTCCAGTGCCAGGTATAGGTACTCGTCATCCCAGGCGATGTTCCACACTGCCGCAGCGTCGTGGGGGCCTTCCCAATGCTCCGGCCCAAAGATCGGCTCAGCCAGCGGGTAAGGCAGAAAGGCCCATTCCGAGAGATCGCCCTCCATGCCCGGCGGCGGCTCCAGCACGGCTGCCGCGTGTATCACGTTCTCACCCTGCGGCCCGGTGCCGGCCCCCACGCCAGGCGTTGGGGTTGGCACGACGGCAAAGGTCGACGTCGCGCACGAGTTATAGTCGGCGCCAAGCACTACACGGTAGGGGTAGGGGGATCGTGGATCGGGAATGGCGATCACCTGCTCGGCTTTTACGTGGAAGAGCGCCTGGAGCTCACTCAGCCGTGAGCCCTTGGCGCTGGTCGTGAAATCGTAAATCAAGGTATTGACATAGGCCTGGTGATCAGCATCCCCCAGCACCGGGGTTATCCCGGCCCAGGCGAGGTTGTCAGCGGCCAGCGCGCTCCAGTCGGGGTTGGTCGTCCCGTTCCACACTTGTACGGCTGTGGCCTCGCGTGCCAAAACGTTGTCGGGTGGCGGTAGGAACGCCTCGGCCACCAGCGCCTGCACGGCGTCTCGGTTGGGCAGCAGCACTGCTGCCCCGCCCGACGTGGTGTAAGACGTCACCTGGCCTCGGCCGATAAAGCGGCTCTTGATCCGCGCTCGGTCAAGCTGCGCCGCCAACGGCACGAACTGGAGCAAGTCGCCTAGCCCCAGGTCGGTGTCCACGATGCTCACATATTGCTGATAGAGCTCGGGCACTTTGGTCAGAATCTGCAGGCGCAGCGCCTTATCGAAGATGGCCCGCAGCACCTGGTGCTGTCGCCGGGAGCGGTCGAAGTCGCTGCTGCGCTTGCGCGAGCGCGCATACCATAACGCCAAGTCGCCGTCCATATGCTGGACTCCGGTCTCGACCGTGTAGAGCTGCCAGTTGTCGGCGTCTTGCTGGTCCAGCGCTGGGTCGATCAGGCGCCAGTCCTGCATGGCGCAACTCACGGGCACGTCCACGCCCCCAACTACATCGACCACCTCTCGAAAGCCCTGAAAGTCCACCCGTGCCCAGCCGTGGATGGGGATGCCGAGGTTATACAGAACCGTTTGCTCAAGCAACGCCACGCCGCCGCCCGGATAGCCGATCGAGTCGCCATGAACTGCCGCCGTGTTGATGCGATTCATGGTCCAGCCGGGGATATAGACGAACAAGTCTCGCGGGATTGTCAGCAGAGTCACCGCATTGGCTGCCTTGTTGATCGAGACGACGATCATGACGTCGGTGCGATAGCTGCCGGAAGTGCGCTCGGTGTCGCGGCCCAGCAGCAGGATGTTGATCACGCTCTTGTCCAGCCTGAGCTGTGGCACCGGCTCAGGGATGGGCAGTTCCAGGGTAGCAAACGGGTCGGGGGTTGTGGCGCCGAGCGTGGGATCGATCCCGGGTCGCGCCGTCGGTGAGGCGGTGGCCGTTGCCTCTGGAGTGGGCGGCAAGGGCGAAGGCACGGCGGTCGTCGCGGCAGCGGCGGTGGGTGTTTCAGGTTCGGGCCTGGCGGTGCCCGTCACCAGCGCGAACGGCAGCGTCCAGGTAGGCACAGCTGTGCGCGGCCGGATCGTCGGAGCCACCGGCGCTGGCGCGGGCCAGCAAGCTCCAAGCGCCAGAGCACCGACTGCCAGCCAAAGGGCAGCTTTGCGGAAGAACATTTAGGTATTGTAATCGAATCCAAATCAGCCACATACGCAAGCCCGCGCCCAGGCAGAAAATGACGATCATGACAATGCGGCTGCCCAGCCGGGCAGGCTGGCCTGTTGGCGTTGCTTGGTCCGCCGGTGGCCGCCGACACGGGCCGCGCTCGTCGGCGTTGCTCTTTCATTCCTGCCGCGCCTGCCGTATACTGGCGCTGTTTGGTTTCGATTAGTCCACTCACCCATCACACCTCGGCTCCGCCTATGCCTGTCGATCCCAACTTGTTCGATGGCCGCCTGGCAGTCTTCATCTGGCAGCCCAACAGCCTCGCCGAAGCCAGTATTGGCCAGTTGGCCGACGCCCTGCGAGCGGCCGCGCCAAACGTCAACGCCGTCATTATCCGGGTTGCGACTGGCGCCGGCTGGCAGGGCAGGCTGGATGCCGGCAAGCCCAATTTGGCGATCCGCGCCCTGGCCGACGTTCAGCGCTGGGCGGCCGAATTGGCCGTTCGCGGACTTGAGTGCCACGCGTGGGCGCTCCTGCGCGGTTGTACCCTTCAGCGCGAGCTTGAACGCTTGGCCCAGATTGCCCTCGACGGCGGCGTCTGCAGCCTGGTGCTTGACCTGGAGCGCGACTCGCCAAGCCAGCCGCCGGAGCGGCGCGGCGGGTTTTCTGGTGGACCGCCCGAGGCTGAAGCCCTGGCCGTCGGTTTGCGCGAACGAGTGGGGCCGGATGTGCACCTGGGGGTCATGTTCGATCCGCGACCGGGCCGCCCCCAGGCCGTGCATCTCCAGCGTGCCTGGTTCCCTGAGGTTGACAGCCTGCATCCAACCGTTTTCCATCGGCAATTCGGCCAGACCCCGCGGCAGGCGCTCCAGGAGACCTACGATTCCTTGCTGGCCTGGGGCAAGCCGATTTATCCGGTGCTCCAGGCTTTCGGTACTCCGGCCCTGGAGATCGCCGATGCGTTGGCTGCCGCTGCTGAGTTGCACCATGCGCCGGGCGCTTCGCTCTTTCGCTACGGCGCTGCCGGTGGGCTTGGCCGCGCCGAACTTGGGCAGGTGACGGCGCGTTGGCCAGCGGCGCGCCTGATTGCGCCGGCTGGGCGGCGCGCTGTTCGAGCTGCTCACACGGGAAGCGGGCCAGGCTCGGCGTCGCGGCCAGTCCTGAGCCAGGTTGATCCCGACGACGAGCGCAGCGGCCTGTTCACCATCGGCTACTATGGCGACTCGACCAGCCTGGCGGCTGGTTGGACGCGCGACCACGACGGCGCCGGCCGTGCTCGCCTGTATCGGGACGTCTCCTATAACCGCCAGACGCTTTACGTCGGCTACAGCCCGCGCCTGGCCGCGCGCGGCCTCTACAACATTGAGGTCTTTGTCCCCCGTAACCACGCCACCATTCGCGATGGTCATTACTTCATTGTCGACGACCCTCGCGGTGTGAGGCGCGAGTCACTGGCGCTGCTGGACCAGTCGCCCCACTATGATGTCTGGGTACCGCTGCGCGCCGCGCTCGTGAACGGCGCCCCGGCAGACCCGCCCCTCACCGAATATGCCCTGGATCCGTCCTTCCCCGATGCGGGTCGGGTCAATGTGGCCGACATTACCTTTGTCGATCCAGCGACTCTCCCCGGTGGGCGATGCGAGATTTCTGTGGGCGCGGTGCGCTGGCGGCCGATTGAGCCGCCCGCGGCTACCGGCTTCGACTCCCCAGTCGGCACCGAGGTCGAGCGAGCCGGGGTATTTGCTGATGGACAGCGTCTCTTCAACCGCTACGATGTCTGGTGCGGTAACTGGTACGATGCGAACCCGATCGGCACGCGTTATTGGTTGGGCAATCGCTGGGCCATCCACACGGGAGCCGATATAAACCTATCTGGGCCGGCTGGAGTGCTGGCCGACAAAGATGCGCCCGTTTATGCCGTGGGTGATGGCCGCGTCGTGTCGGCGGGATTCGTCAGCCCCGGTTGGAAGAACATCATCATTATGGAGCACCCTATGCCGGGCGAGGACCGCGTGATCTATGCTCGCTATGCGCACGTCGACAACATGCTGGTGCGCGCCAACGACGTCGCCGCGCGCGGCCAGCAGATCTGCACCATTGGCCAGTATGCGCCGAACAACTATCATTTGCACTTTGACCTGTCTTTCGATCCAATCCTAAAGACTCTGCCTGGCCACTGGCCCGGCGACAACCTCGATCTGGTGCTCCAGGTTTACGTTGACCCCAAGGACTTCATAAAGCAGCGGCATGTGATAAGATAACGCCCAAGCCTCTCGCCCCTTTTGCCCAGCGATGCCTGATACCCTGCTCTCCCGCTTCCTTCGCTACGTTCGGATTGACACGACCAGCGCTGCCGATATGCCCACCTCGCCCAGCACGCCTGGCCAGTGGGTGCTGCTACGCATGCTCGAAAGCGAGGCGCGCGCGCTTGGCGCCGCCGAGGTGGTGCTCGACGAACACGGCTATGTCCTGGCAACGATCCCGGCTACGACCAGCAAGCCCGACGTGCCGATGGTGGCCTTCTTGGCCCACGTGGATACCACGCCCGAGTTCTGCGGCCAGAACGTAATGCCCATCGTCCATCGCAAGTGGAATGGCAGGCCCATCGTCCTGCCCGACGACCACAGCCAGGTGCTCGACCCGGCTCGCTTCCCTGAGCTGGCGCGCGCCAAGGGGCAAGACGTGATCACGGCCAGCGGCCGCACCCTCCTGGGTGGCGATGATAAGGCAGGCGTGGCCATTATCATGTCGCTGGCGGCCCACTTGCTGGCCCATCCAGAGATTAAGCATGGCCCCATTCGGGTTTGCTTCACGCCCGACGAAGAAGTGGCTAGCGGGGTCGACCTGCTCGACCTCGATCTGCTCGGCGCCAACGTTGCTTACACGCTCGACGGCGATAACCCGGGCGAGGTCGTTTGGGAAACCTTCTCGGCCGACCAGGCCATAGTGACGATCGAAGGTGTTTCGACTCACCCCGGCGACGCCAAGAAGAGCGGCATGGTCAATGCGCTACACCTGGCGGCCCGGCTGCTGGTAGCTCTGCCGCGCGAAAATCTGGCGCCCGAGTCGACCGATGGCCGCGAAGGCTTTATTCACCCGTGGCGCATGGACGGGAGCGTGGAGCGTGCTGTCATCAAGTTCCTGTTGCGCGATCACGACCTGGCGAGCTTGCAGGACAAGGGTCAGCGCCTGCAGAGGTTGTGCCAGGCGCTGCAGGCAGTCGAGCCGCGCGCCCGCATCCACTGCGAGATCGCGCGGCAGTACCGCAATATGGGTTACTGGCTCAAGAAGGACATGACGCCCGTCAACCTGGCTTGCGAGGCGGTCCGCGCCGTGGGCCTCGAGCCGGCCTCGCCGCCCACGCGCGGCGGCACCGATGGCTCACGCCTGACTGAAATGGGTCTGCCCACGCCTAACTTGTTTGCCGGCTACCACAACCCGCATGGTCCCCTGGAATGGGCCGTGCTGCAAGAGATGCAGCGGTCGCTCCAGATGTGCATTGAACTGGTGCAGCTTTGGGAGCAGAAAGGGGTTGGCTACAAGGGGCGTCCGCGCAAGAAACGCCGCCGCACAGCGGCCTGACTCGGCCCGCGCTCAGTCCACCCGCGGCGGCCTTCAGCCGCCCGCTGCTTTGACCCCATGCCGCCTCTCTCCGACCTTGCTGCTCTACACGCCCAATTGGGCGCTGATCAAGCTTGGTCGGTATACGCCCTGGGAGATCTGGCGCCAGGCTTCGCCCAGGCCAGTGAGTGGCACGTGCACAACACGGACCCGGCCGGCGTCTTGCTGCTCTACCGGGCATTTGCTACCCCGGTGCTGTTCGCTTTGGGCCCGCCTGAGACCGTTGCGCTGCTGCTCGACGAAGTGGCGCGAGAGCGCGCTCTTTACCTGTCCGTTCTCCCAGAAATCCTCCCGCTTATCCAGGCCCGTTACCGGGTCTCCCATCTCACCCCCATGTGGCGTATGACCCTCGCCGCGGGCTGCTTTCAGCCGGTGCCCAGCCAGGCGCGCCGGCTGACGCAGGCCGACCTGCCAGCCCTGGAGGCCCTGTACGCCGATGGGGCGCCGGTTGGTGAAGCGCCCGATTTCTTTAGCGCTGCCATGCTTAGCCAGGGTGTCTATTACGGCGTATTCGAGGGCGCCGGCCTGGCCGCGGCCGCCGGCACTCACCTGGTGGCCTCCCAGGAAGGCGTGGCGGCCATCGGCAACGTCTATACGCGCCGCGACCGGCGCGGCCGGGGTCTGGCCTCTCAGGTCACCAGCGCCGTCGCCGCCGACTTGCTGACCCTGGAGCCGCCGCTAGCCGTCATCGCCCTCAACGTGCGCCAGGACAATCTGGCTGCTGTGCGGATCTACGAGCGGCTGGGCTTCCGGCGCCACCGCGCGTTCTACGAAGGACTGGCGGTGCGTTTGTGAGCGCCTGGCTGCAGCGCGCCTTTGTCTTCCGCTGGAACGGCTGGACGCGCTTCCTCCGCGACTTTGCCGTCATACAGCTCGGCTTCCTGCTCTTCGGCATCGCGATCGACATGTGGGTGCTGGCTGGCATTGGCACTTCGCCCTGGGTGGCCCTCGAGGTCGCTCTGACTTACTACCTGCCGATCACTCTCGGCCAGTCGACGATCGTCGTCGCGATCATCATCATCCTGCTCGACCTGGTTATGGGGCAGCCGCTGGGGTGGGGCACGCTGGCCAACATGCTGTTTATCGGGCTGTGGATCGACGTGTTGATGCCCTGGCTGCCGGCACCGCCGGCCGTCCTGTGGCTGCAGGTGCCTTACCTGCTGTCGGGTGTTGGCCTGATGGGCCTGGCGACTGCCCTGTATGTGGGTGTTATGGCCGGGGCCGGCCCGCGTGACAGCTTGATGCTGGCGGTCTCCCGGCGACTCGGCATTTCGGTGCGCGTGGCGCGCACCAGTATCGAGGTCATCGTGGTAATTCTCTGTCTGCTGCTCGATGGAACGATCGGACTGGGGACGCTCATCATCGCGCTGGCCGCGGGACCGGCGGTGCAACTTGGTTTCCGGCTGCTGCGGGTGCAGACCTTCAAACCCGGCGTCGTCGAAGCGCCTAGCTCCGATCTGGTATAATCCGCGGCTGCACCCGGGTAGGTCCGGCGCGGCAGAGACCCTCGAACCCCGTCAGGGCCGGAAGGCAGCAGCGGTAAGGGGTGCTTTCTGGGTGCCGCCGGGAAACCTATCCGGGTGCGTTTATTGCCATGGCCCGCTTTCAGCGCCATTTTGTACTTGGTTTCGGCCTTCTCTTCTTGGCGGGCGCACTCTCCGCGTTCTTTCTCAACACACGCCAGCGGGTCCTGATCCACGTCGACGGCCAGGTGCACGCCGTTGTCACGGCGGGCGGCACCGTGTCGGCGGCACTCGCCCAGGCGGGCGTTTGGCTGGATGAAGCGGACACGGTGATACCTCCGTTGGATGCAGCCATTGCATCGGGCGCGCCGATCGTGGTGACCCGTGCTCCCATCGTGGGCGTCATGGCGAATGGCACAACGCACCTGGTGAGGGCGCAGGCGCCCTCACCCCTGGCCATTCTCACCACTGTGGGGCTCAGCCTAGGTCCAGGAGACGCGCTGTGGGTCAACGGCCTGCCGTTGGCGAATGGACAGGGTGTGGGGCCGGCCGGCGCCGCCTCTGCGCCGCGATTGCTCAGCCTGCGACGGTCCGTCCCGGTCCAGCTCGCGGATGATGCCGCTCCCTTCCAGGCGCTGCGCACGGCCGCTCGCACGGTGGGCGAATTCCTAGCGGAGCAGGGCTTAACGCTTTACCTTGGCGACTACGTGGAGCCGCCGCTTGATACACCCGTTACGTCCGCGCTCGTGATTAGAGTCAGCCGCTCGCAACCCGTCCGCTTGCAAGTCGACGGCCAGCCGCTGCTGGCCCGAACCCGGTCGGCCACGGTCGGTGGCGTGCTGACCGAAGCCGGCCTGGCCCTGGTCGGGGAAGACTACACCAGGCCGGCCGAGGACCAGCCTGTGCCGGCCGATGGCCTGATTTCGATCGTCCGGGTGCGCGAGGAGATACTTGTCGACCAGGAGTTGATCCCCAACGAAACGGCCTACCAGCCCCTGCCCGACATTGAGATTGACACGGTCTACCAAGTTCAGGCGGGTTTGCCCGGTGTGCGCCGGACACGGACGCGAGTGCGCTATGAGAACGGGGTGGAGGTCAGCCGTTTCAGGGAGGCTGAGACCCTTGTCTCCAACCCGGTACCGCAGGTGATCGGCTACGGCACACGGATTGTGATTCGGACCCTGGAGACGCCAGATGGCCCGATTGAGTACTGGCGCGCCTACACGATGTGGGCCACCTCCTACGCGGCCAAGTTCACTGGCCGCGTGCCCGGCACTCCTAGCTACGGGCGCACGGCCTCGGGCAAGATCCTGACCAAGGGACTGGTGGCAATCGACCGCCGTCTCATCCCGTTTGGCACACGCCTGTATGTGCCCGGTTACGGGTTTGCGGAGGCTGCCGACACGGGCGGCGGGGTGCGTGGGCGCTTCATCGATCTGGGCTTCGACGATTTCAACTACGAGAGCTGGGCCAAGGTCGTCACGGTCTACTTCCTTACTCCGGTGCCGCCCGAAGGCGCGATCCGCTGGATCACGCCGTCGACGGTCCCTTAGCCGTCATGCTGCCGCTCGACGCGCGCACTCTGCTCCGCCGCCATAACGTCCGCCCGAAGAAGCGCCTGGGTCAGAACTTTCTCGTTGATGACATTGCTCTGGGCAAGGTTGCCGCCGCGGCCGAGCTGCAGCCTGACGACACGGTGCTCGAGATCGGCCCCGGCCTGGGTTCACTCACTCGATATCTTGCGGAAGCCGCCCAGCGCGTCATCGCAGTCGAGGTCGACGGGGCGCTACTGCCCGCGCTGGAAGAGACGTTACGTCCCTACGACAACGTAGAAGTCATCCAGGCCGACATCTTGCGCCTGAACCTGGCCAGCGTGGCCGGGTTGAGCCCTGGCTATTGCGTTGTGGCGAATATCCCTTACTACATAACGTCAGCCATTGTTCGCCATTTGGTAGAGGCCCCCGTGGCCCCCTCCCGGATTGTGTTGACGGTGCAGCGCGAAGTCGCGGAGCGCATGGTCGCTCAGCCTGATGACATGAACCTGCTCGCCGTGAGCGTGCAGTTTTACACCGTACCGCGCATTGTCGCCCGGCTGCCAGCCGGCGCGTTCTTCCCTCGGCCGGGAGTGGACTCGGCGATCGTCCGCCTCGACGTACGCCCTCAGCCGGCTGTGCCGGCGGCGGATATCACGGCCTTTTTTCGCGTCGTAAAGGCTGGCTTTAGTCAGAGGCGAAAGCAACTGCGCAATGCGCTTGCTGGCGGTCTCCGATTGAGCAGCACCCAGGTTGACGCCTTTCTCGCTCAGGCAGGCATTGGCCCGCAGCGCCGTGCCGAAACGCTTAGCTTGTCGGAATGGAGCGCGCTGGCCGCGGCCGCCATCGGCAGTCTGGGACCGCCTCCGGCCTGATTGCCCGGCCTGGGCGCTTCTGGCGGGCAGCAATGCGCGTACTTGCCCACGACCCCCGCCGATCCTATACTGCCCGTATGAGCGGCGATTCTCGGGTTTGACCGTAACTGCGGCGGTAGGCTCGCGCTGTCAACGCCTCGTTCGGTCGTCATGGTCCGTCTGTCGGCCATTCTTAGCGCCAGTTTCATGTTGGCTTACCTGGCTGCTGCAGCTGGGCTGCGAAATGCGCCTGGGCTGCGGTTGACGCTCAGCGGCTTGATCATGGTTTGCGCAGGCTTGCTGGCCGCCATCGGGTTGGGCCTCGCCGCCCGAGCAGGGCCTCCGCCGGCTCGCCGTGCTTGGGGTTTGTTGGCGCTAGCGCAGCTATGCGCTGCGCTAGCGGACGTGACCTGGCTGGTACCCCAGCTCGGCGTTCCAGGCTGGCCACCGCCGGTGATGGCCAATGGCCTGTACCTGCTGTCTGATTACCTCTTTGTAGCAGCGGCGCTCTTGTTGTTTATAGGCCAAAACATCCGGCCTGGACGGATCACGCTTCTGATTGACGCTGCCATTCTGGCCCTAGGCGCCGGCCTCATCGTCTGGGCAGCCTGGTTGGGCCCGCAGATGGCAGCCAGGGCACCTGCAGCGAGCCCCCTGGGTTTCTCGTGGTTGTATCCGCTTGGTGATATTGGTTTGTTCTTGGCGGTGCTGGTGCTGCTCCTGCGGCGCGTCGAGACGCGTGAGCGCCCTCTCCTGTTGTTGGCCTTGAGCCTGTTGGTGTTGTTGATCACTGACCTCATACTTGGCTATCGATTTTTCGCCGGGATTACCTTGGGTGCGGGTGTGCTGGACCTGGGGCGGCTGGCCGGCTATGCCTTGGTGGGGCTAGCCGGCATCATGCAGGCGGCTGTGCCTGCGGACCAACCGCCGGCTGAGGGTCAGGGCCTCGGCGACCCGTGGCCGCCGCGTGTGCGCGCCGCCATGGAGTATCTGCCCTACGGCGCCCTGGCCGCGACGTGTCTCCTGCTGTTGTGGGAAGGCCGCCAATCTCCCCCCGTGAGCTTTTCGACATTGGGGCTCACCGTGGGCGGCCTACTCCTCTTGGTGCTGACGCGCGAGTTGCTGACCCTGCGTGAAAGCGGGGCCGCACTCCGCGCCGAACAGCGCCGCCAGGCGGCCGGCGCACTTGTCTTAGATTTGTCTCGCCGCCTCCTGGCCGCCGCGGATGAGGACACAGTGGCCAACTGCGCGGCGGAAGTCAGCCTAGCGGCGCTTGAGGCCGACTGCAGCTTGCTGGTCCTGGCCGATGGGCGCGGGCGCCTGGCGGCCAGAGCCGGGCGGGGGTGGCCGCCAGACGTGCTGCCGAGCCTGGTCTTCGAGCCGGGGGCATACTCTCAGGCTGGTCTCACCCTAGCAAAGCGACAGCCGGTAATGGTCCCAGACTATGAGCGCTTCACCGGCTTTCAAGGGATCGATGAGGCGCGTCGTTTGGGCATCCGGTCTGGGTTGAGCGCTCCTCTAGAGATTGACGGGCGCGCGGTTGGGGTGCTGGCGGTTCATGACCGCACGCCGCGAACGTATGGCGAGGCCGTGGTGCGGCATCTGGTTCTGATTGCCAATCAAACAGCGGCTGCCATCGAGAGGGTCCGGCTGTTTGAGGTGACTCGGCGCCAGATCGATGAGTTGACCGTGCTCCACTCGGTGGCCAGTGCTGGGGCGGAAGCCGTCAGCGAGGACGGTCTGATCGAACGCGTTACGGCTATTGCCGGTGAGGCGATCGTCGCAAGCCACCTGGGCGTCATGCTGGTGGATCCGAGCAGCGGCCTGCTGCGATCGCACGCGCCTTACCAGGGCGACAGCATTTTCATCACCCCAATCGGCCAGGGAATCACGGGCCACGTAGCGCTGACGGGGCGCCCAACGCGCGTCGCCAATGTGAAGGTCGATCCGCGCTATGTGGCGGCCGATCCCGACACGCTCTCGGAACTGTGTGTGCCGCTGATCGGCAGCGAGCAGGTGATCGGCGTGCTCAACGCCGAAAGCACGCAGCTAGCGGCGTTCGCGGAAGCCGATGAACGACTGTTGATGACGATTGGGCGCCAATTGGCCACGGGGCTCGAACGGCTGCGCTTGTTTCGGCGCCTCTTTGAGGCCGAACAACAGCGTGCCGGCGAACTGGAGGCGGTGCGCCAGGCGAGCCTGGGTCTGACGGCCAGCCTCGATCTTCAGGCCGTGCTGCAGGCCATCCTGCAGAGCGCGCTGCGCCTGCTGGCCGACGCGCTGGAGGCCTATGTATTCCTCTATCACGCCGAGGATGGAGGGCGATTGACCTTTGGTGCGGCACGCGCGCGCGATGGCCATCCCCCTCAAGCCTGGCAGCCGCGCCCGGATGGCTTGACGCAAACCGTGGCGCGTCAGGGTGACATGCTACTGGTTTCCGACATGCGCCAACATCCCCTCTTCGCCAATATCCCGCGCCAATGGGGTGGGGCGATTGCCGGCCTGCCGCTCAAGATTGGCGCGCGGGTGGTTGGCGTGATGAACGTCACCTATCCGGCGGCACGGATCTTCTCTGAGCCCGAGCGGCGGGTGCTGCGCTTGCTGGGTGACCAGGCGGCGATTGCAATTGAGAATGCCCGCTTGTTCGAGGCCGAGCGCGCTGCTCGTGAACAGGCCGAAGCCCTGCGCGAAGTGGCGGCCACACTCAACGCCAGCTTGGATCGCGAACACTTGCTGCAGCTCATCCTCGAGCAGCTCGCGCGGGTAGTCGCCTATGACAGCGCCTCGGTCATATTATCTGACGGCGACCAGCTTGCCGTGGTGGCTCACAGCGGCTACAAGTCTTACAACCAGCACGGCTTCACGGCGTCCATGACCGGCTTTCGGCATCTCCGCGAGGTGGTCGAGGGCCGCCAGCCCGTCATCATATCAGATACCGGCACAGACCTCCGCTGGCAAGCCGTGCCCGGCAGCGAGTACATACGCTGTTGGCTGGGCGTGCCGCTGGCGGCCCAAGGGCGCGTGATTGGGCTCTTGAACCTGGACAAAGTGACGCCCCATTTCTACGCCGCGCGTGATGCCGAGCTGGCCACCGCATTCGCCAATCAAGCCGCTGCGACGATTGAGAATGCGCGCCTGTTTGAAGCTGAGCGGCGCCAATTAGGCTTGTCGCAAAATCTGCAGGCCGTGGGCGCCCTGCTTACGGCCCAATTGGGCCTGCACGAAGTCTTTGAGCACATTTTCGACCTGCTCGCTGAAGTGGCCGCCTACGACAGTGTCTCGGTTCAGCTTCTGGAGCCGGATGGCGGGATGGCGTTGGCGGCTGGCCGCGGATTTCCAGACCTCGAGGCCGCGCGCGAGAACGTGCGCTTTGTGTCTGAGCAGCGCCGCGCCGAGTTCTGGCTGGAGACGCCGGTCTTGGTGATTGCCGACACGGCCAGCGATCCGCGCTGGATCCCGACGGCCGGCGCCGAGTATGTCCGGTCCTGGATCGGCGCGGCCCTGGTGGTCAAGGGGCAGTTGGTGGGCATCTTGACCACGGATAGCGCCACGCCGCGCGCTTATGACGCCACGACCGGGGAGACGGTGCGCGCCTTTGCCAACCAGGCCGCGGTGGCGATTGAAAATGCCCGCCTGTTCGAGGAGAGCCAGCGCCAGACGCGCGCGTTGGCCGGCCTGTATGACACGGCTCTGGCCACGGGCAGTGTTCTCGAAACCGATGTGCTGCTCGCCCGGCTCTATGACCAGGTGCGCCAGCTGCTCGCTCCTGATGCGTTTGTCGTGACCTTCTACCACGCCGACACCGACGAGCTGGAAGTTGTGTTGGCGGTCGGAGACGACCGCGCGGCGAACGAGGCCGTGCCCACTGGGCGTCTGCCGATTAGTCAGGGGCTGAGCGGCTGGGTTCTGCGTAATCGCCAATCGCTGCTGGTGGCTGATCTGCAGGCCGAGCCGATGCGTGTGCCCCCGCGGCAAGGTGTTCGGCCGGCGCGAACCTGGCTAGGTGTGCCGCTCATCGCCCACGAACGGATTATCGGCGTGGTCTCGGTGCATTCCTTTGCGCCACTGGTCTTTGGCGGCGACGACCGCCGCTATCTGGAGTCCGTTGCCAGCCAGGTCGCCATTGCCATCGAGAACGCCCGGCTGTACGCGGAGATCAGCGCCCGGGCTGCGGAGCTCAGCCGGCTCTATGCCGCTGCGCAGGATCTGGGAGCCAAACTCGAGCCGCAGGCCGTTCTGGGCCAACTGGCCAGGCACCTGACGGAAGCGGTCGGCGCTACAAGCAGCTACGTGCTTGAGGTCAATCTACCGGCTGAGACGGTCACAGTCCTGGCCGAGTACTGGGCAGCCGATGCCCTGCCGCAAGAGCGCAGCGCTGACCTGGGACAGGTATACTCTTTGCCTGAGTTCCCAACCAACTATCAGTCAATCACCCGGCTGGTCGTACTGGAAAAGCAATTTGCCGATCCGCGCCTGTCCCCGGCCGAGCGCGCCGAAATGCAGCGCTATGGGATCCGCTCGGCGGTCGTCGTGCCCATCGTTTCGCGTGGTGAGGTGCTTGGCCAGGCCGAAATTTGGGAGAGCCGCCGCCAGCGGGTGTTCACGCTGGCTGAACGCCGCCTGCTGCGGACGTTGTGCCAGCATGCGGCCGGCGTCATCGAGAACGCCCGTTTGTTCGAGGCGACGCTTCAGCACGCCGACGAGGTCACCACCGCCAGCGAAATCCTGCACCTGCTGAATGCCACCTCAAACGTGACGGAGTCCTTCCCGCTAATCTCGGCAGCGATCCGTTCAATCACGGGTTGTGAGCGCGTCAGCCTGGCGACCCTGGATGCGCACAGAACTAAAGCGACAATCCTGGCCCTGGATCGCGAGCGAAATGAGCTGCCTCTCGGAACGCAGCTCCCGATTGCGGCGACTTCCGCGGCAGCCGACGTCCTGGCCGGGCAGATTCACCTAACGCCTGATCTGGCTGCCGAGATGAGCTATCCGGCCGAGGCCGCATTGTACGCCGCTGGCTTCCGCTCGCGCCTGAATCTGCCGCTGCGCGTTGGGCGGGAGGTGATTGGCGCGCTAAGCTTGGTCTGGCGCCAGTCCGCCGGCTATGCGCGCGCGAATTTGTCGCTCCTCAATCAACTCGTGGACGCCGTGGCCTTAGCGATTGAAAAGACCAGGCTATTTGACGAGACGCGGCGGCGAGACGCCTTCCTGGAAGCGCTGGCTTATGCCAGCGGCAAGTTGCTGACCGCCATCGATGCCGATGACGCGATGCCAGACACCCTGGCTCAACTGGGCCGCGCAGCCGGCGTCAGCCGCGCCTATATCGTGGCCAATACGCGCCTGGCTGACGGCACGCTCGGCGCCACTCCGCGTTATGAATGGCGTGCGCCTGGCCAACATGCGCCCGGCCCGACTACCGCCTGGGAACGGCTGTCTTACGTCCAGGATGGCATGGAACGTTGGCAACAAACGCTGAGCGCCGGCCGGCCGCTCGATGGCCTGGTGCGCGACTTCCCGTTGGCTGAGCGTCAAAGGCTTGAGCGGCAAGGCGTGTTGTCGCTGGCCGTAGTGCCGATCGCCAGTGGAGGCGAGTGGTGGGGGTGGCTTGGCTTTGACGACTGCGAGATGGAGCGCGCCTGGTCCGGCGCCGAGATTGAGGCGCTTAAGAGCGCGGCCAGCGCCCTGGGCGCCTTCCTTGACCGGCAGCGGACCGAGGCGGCTGAGAGCGAGCAGCGGGCACTGGCCGAAGCGCTGCGTGACACCGCGGCGGTGCTCAACAGCACCCTTGATCTGGACGAGGTGCTGGACCACATCCTGGCAGACGTGGGGCACGTGGTGCCGCACGATTCGGCCAACATCCTGCTCATCGAGGACGGCGCCACGCGCGTGGTCCGTAATCGCGACCTGCGCGGCCACTTCCCCGACGGCGTCATGCTGGCGGTGCGCTACCCGGTGTTGGAAGTGCCCAATCTGCGCTACATGCTGGAAACCGGCCAGCCGGCCATCGTCAGCGACACCCACGACTACGCTGGCTGGATCGATCAGCCGGAAACAGGCTGGATCCGGTCGCTGGTCGGCGCGCCGATCCGGATCAAGGGCCGGGTGATCGGCTTTATCACCCTGGACAACAGCGAGCCGGGTTTCTACCGCCTGGCGCATGCCGAGCGCTTGCAGGCCTTTGCGCATCAAGCCGGTCTGGCCATTGAGAATGCCCAGCTGTATGCCTCGATCCGCCAGCACGCCATGGGGTTGGAGCAGCGCGTGGTGGAGCGCACGCGCGAGCTGGCGGATGCGAACCGCAGGCTGCGCGAGCTCGACCGGCTCAAGGACCAGTTCATCTCAAACGTGTCGCACGAGCTGCGCACGCCGTTGACGAACATCAAGCTGCACCTGGGGCTGCTCGAAAAGCGCGGCCCGGAGGTCATGTCGCGCTACTTGCCGACCCTGCAGCGCGAAACGGAGCGGCTGCGCCGCCTGATTGAAGACCTGCTCGACCTATCACGGCTGCAAACTCAGAGCGAGCCGCTGCAGCGCGAAAGGCATTCGCTGGATGAACTAATCGCAGAAGTGCTCACCCTGCACTCCGCTCGCGCTGATGCCAAGGGCCTGGTCCTCCGTCAGGAGCTGAACTCAGCCGCCACGGCGGTGCCCCTCGACCGAGCTCAGATGATCCAGGTCTTTACCAACCTGATTGGCAACGCAGTGGCCTACACGCCTCCTGGCGGGCATGCGACCGTGTCGTCGGCGCTCCACCGGCTGGGCAATACCCGGGGCGTCAGCATCTCCTTCACTAACGATGGACCGCCAATTCCCCCTGAAGATTTGCCGCACCTCTTCCGTCGTTTCTACCGTGGCCGCACGGCCCACGATTCGGGTGAGCCTGGCACCGGCCTGGGCCTTTCTATCTGCCGCGAGATCGTCGAGCGGCATGGTGGGCAGATCGACGTGACAAGCACGCCGGCGCAAGGGACCACCTTCATGGTGTGGCTGCCTCTCGATTGATAACTGGGCAGGAGTGTTATAATTTGTGATGCCGTGCACTTAGGGCTCCTCGACCCAGTGCCAGCGCGGCACGCGTCGAGCAAACCCAGCCTCCGCAGCACTCAAGGGGGCGGGCTGGTCGGGCGCAAAGTGAGCCATGGAGACCATTGACAAGGTGGCGCTCGTTACCGGCGCCGGCCGCGGTATTGGCCGCGCCATTGCCCTGGCCCTGGCTCAAACCGGGGCCAGGGTGGCGGTCAACGACATTGATTCGGCGACGGCCACGGCGACTGTTGCCCAGGTGGCTGCTGCCGGCGGCCAGGCGGCCGCATTTCCGGCCGACGTGGCGGATGCCGGGTCCGTGTCTGGCCTGATCGCCGCGATTGTGGAGCGTTGGGGCCGCCTAGACTGGCTGGTGAACAACGCCGGCGTCGAGCCGCACAGCCCGTTGCTTGAGGTCTCACTGGACGATTGGCAGCGCACTCTGGCCGTCAACCTGACTGGGCCTTTTCTGACCAGCCAGGCGGCCGGTCGCGTCATGCGATCTCAGGGAGGCGGTGTCATAGTTAACATTGGCTCCATCGCCGGCCGGGCTTTCGGCTTGCGGCATCGCGCTGCCTACGTAGCGGCGAAGTCGGGGCTGATGGGTTTCACGCGCGAGTGCGCCCGCGACTTGGCCGCCTTCCACATACGCGTCAACGCGGTTTGCCCCGGCGTGATCATTACCGAGATGACGGCCCACCTACGCAATGATGAGCAGATGATGCGGAAGTGGCTGGAGGACATTCCCCAAGGCCGGCTGGGCGAGCCAGACGATGTGGCCGGCCTAGTGGTCTTTCTGTGTTCCGACGCTGCCGGCTATATTACCGGCCAGGCCATCAACGTGGACGGCGGGAAAGTGATGAGCTAGGCGATGCACAAGAACCTAGGCGAGTTCCTGCAATACCTCGAGAAGTCTGGCGACCTGGTTCGGGTTGCGGCGCCGGTCAGCCGTGACCTGGAGATCACGGAGATCGCCGACCGGGTCATGAAGGGGCCGCAGTCAAGAAACAAGGCGCTGTTGTTTGAAAATGTGCTTGGCTTTGACCTGCCGGTGGCCATCAACCTGTTTGGCAGCAACCGGCGCATGGCGGCCGCGCTGGGCGTGACGGATCTGGAGGAATTGAACCAGCGCCTAGCCAAACTGGTGGATCTCCGGCTGCCCCAAGGGATCGGCCCCATGCTCGAGCGTGCCGGCGATTTTCTCGGAGCGCTGCGCGGGATTGGGCTCGGCCCTGCCATGGTGCGGCACGGTCCGTGCCAGGACGTAATCGAAACCGAGCAGCCCAGCCTGGAACGCCTGCCGGTTCTCCAATGCTGGCCAGGTGACGGCGGGCGCTTCATCACCCTCATGCAGGTCATCACACGCGATCCAATTACAAATACCCGCAATGTCGGCATGTATCGGCTGCAGGTGCTCGATCGGCGCCGTCTGATTGTGCACTGGCAGCGTCACAAAGGCGGAGCCGAACACGAGCGCAGGGCACGCGAAGCAGGTCAGGAAGCCGTCCGCATCCCGGCCGCGGTCGTATTGGGGGGAGACCCGATCAGCATGTGGTGCGCCTCGGCGCCGCTGCCGCCCAATATCGACGAGTATCTCCTGGCTGGTTGGTTGCGTGGCAAGCCGGTTGAGTTCGTGAAGTGCGTCAGCCAGCCGCTTGAAGTGCCTGCCCAGGCCGAGATCGTCATCGAAGGGTATGTTGACCCGAACGAACACGCGCCGGAGGGACCCTTTGGGGATCATACCGGCTACTACACGCCGGTTGAGCCGTTTCCGGTCCTTCACGTGACGGCTATCACGCAGCGCCGGCGGCCGGTCTATCCGACCACCATCGTCGGCATCCCACCGGTAGAAGACGTCTATCTGGGCCAGGCGACCGAGAGGCTGTTCTTGCCCTTGCTGCGCATGTTCCTGCCGGAGGTGCTCGACTATCACATGCCGCCGGAGGGCGTCTTCCACAACCTGGTCATCGTCAAGATGCGCAAGCGCTATCCGGGCCACGCCCGCAAAGTCATGTTTGGCCTCTGGGGGTTGGGGCTGCTGATGCTGGCGAAAGCGATCGTCGTCGTCGACGACTGGGTTGACGTGCGCGACATGTCGCAGGTCGCCTGGCAGGCGCTGGGCAATGTCGATTGGAGCCGCGACGTCGTCGTCGTCGAGGGGCCGGTCGATCATCTCGATCATGCTTCCTACCGGCATTCCTTCGGCGGCAAGATCGGTGTGGACGCCACTGCCAAAGGCCCCGACGAAGGCTATGCGCGCGGCTGGCCGGAGGTCATCCGTATGTCGCCTGACGTCAGGCAGCGGGTCGATGAGATGTGGGAGAAGCTGGGGCTATAGGCTGCCGGGGGGTGCTGGGCAGGCGGCCAGCCCGCCGACCAGGGCCCAGTTGCTGGCTGACGGGCATATGCTGACCAAGACACGTGTGTTCCTCGACATGATCAAGTTCGAGCACACCGTGTTCGCGCTGCCCTTTGCCTATCTTGGGATGGTGCTGGCGGCCGGTGGTTGGCCGGGTTGGCGGTCTTTCATCCTAATTACACTGGCCATGGCCGCTGCGCGCACGGCAGGTATGAGCCTGAACCGGCTGATCGACAGGCACATTGATGCCCGCAACTCGCGCACGGCGGGGCGGCCCCTGCAGACTGGCAAGATCTCTGTGCAGGCGACGGTCGTGGGAGCTGGCGCGTCGTTGTTGGTGCTGGGGATGGCGGCCTGGCTGCTGAACCCCGTCGCGCTCGTCCTATTCCCGGGCGCGCTGTTCTTCTTGGTGGGCTATCCGTACACCAAGCGCTTCACGTGGCTCAGCCACTTTTGGCTGGGATTCACGGATGGCCTGGCGCCGGCTGGCGCCTGGGTGGCCGTCACCGGATCCTTCTGGCGGGCCTCCGACCTGCCCGCCTGGCTGGTGCTGGGCGCGCTCACCGTCTGGATTGGCGGCTTCGACGTCATCTACGCCTGCCAGGACGTAGACTTCGATCGGCGGGAGCGGTTACACTCTATTCCCGCTCGCTTTGGAGTGGCGGCCGCGCTGCGCTTGGCACGTGTCTGCCATGCCTTGACGGTTCTGCTGCTGGCCGCGGTCGGCATCTGGTTTGAGCTGGGCTGGCTCTATTGGCTGGGTCTGGCGGGCATTAGCGCGCTATTCGTATGGGAGCATTCGCTCGTCAGGCCCCATGATCTTTCGCGGCTCGATTTGGCTTTCTTCAACATGAACGGCTATATCAGCCTGACCATCTTTTTCGCCACGGTGCTTGCGGTCTGGGCCGGCGGCGGGGTGTAATCGATGAGGTCGCCGAGGCGGGCAATTACGCCGGCGGCCTCGCTCAAACCGCCCGCTTCGCAGGCCGCCCAGCCAGAGACACCATGGAGGAGGGACAACGTCCACATGAACAAGGAACCGTACGCTCTGTTCAGCTTGTTGATGATATTGGCGCTCGGCCTGGCCGGCTGCGGAGGCGCCACCCCCGAGCCGGCAGCGCCTGTCACCGTGCGCTTCGCCATGCTGCCGATCCTTGATGCGCTGCCCATGTTCGTCGCCCAAGCCCAAGGATACTTTGAAGCCGAAAACGTCGCTCTGCAGGTGGTGCCGGTCGCTTCCGCCGCGGAACGCGACCAATTGATGCAGGCAGGCCAGGCGGATGCGATGGTCAATGACCTGATCTCCACCTTGTTCTACAACAAGGCTGCCACAACGCTCGTGGTCACACGCTTTGCCCGCACGGCCACGCCTGATTTCGCGCAATACTTCATTTTAGCAGGGCCAGGTGCTAGCATTACCGCTCCGACGGAACTCAGGGGCGTGGAGATTGCCATTTCGGACGCTACCGTGATCGATTACGTCACTGACCGGCTGTTGGCGGCCGAGGGCCTGGCGCCCGGCGATATCGCCACGGTCGCCATCCCTAACATCCGAGACCGCCTGGCCGCTCTGGCCGACGGCACGGTCAGGGCAGCCGCCATCCCGGATCCGGCGGCAGCAGCCGCGATAGCTGGCGGCGCCACCGTCATCGTGTCCGACGCCTCCCATCCGGAATATGGCAACAGCCTATTGTCTTTTGACGCCGATTTCGTCGCGGCCAATCCACAGGCCGTGCGCGGCTTCCTGGCAGCCTGGGAGAAGGCTGTCGCTGATATTAACGCCGATAAGACAAAGTGGAATGAGATTCTCACAACCAACAACCTGCTGGCCGAGCAGTTGATCGGCGTCTACACATTGCCGGACTACCCGACGGCCTCCGTGCCGACCGAAGCCCAGTTCCGTGATGTGAATGACTGGGCCAAGGCCAATGGCCTGATTGACAAAGACCTGCCCTACGCCGATTCCATTACCTCGAACTATTTGCCGTGAGTCGCAGCAACCCCACTGGAGGCCGGGCAGCCCTGCGCTCGTGCCCCGCCTCCAGCGCCCTGGTCCATGATTTCTGTCCGTGACCTCATGTTCGGCTATCCAGGCTGCCCTCCGATCTTCCAGCATTTCAATTGGTCGGCGGCGGCTGGGGAGGCCTGGGCGATCCTGGGCCCCTCAGGCTACGGTAAGTCCACCCTCCTGTACTTGCTGGCGGGACTGCGGCCTCCCACGGCGGGAACGATTGAGATTGACGGACAGCCGATCCATCGCCCACGGCCTCGCACCGGCCTGATCCTGCAGGACTTTGGCTTGCTGCCTTGGGCCAACTGCGAGCAGAATGTCAGTCTAGGGCTGCGGATCCACGGCTTCTATGGTCCCGATGGAAAGCATGCTCCCCTTGATCAGCGCCCGGGCGACCTGGCGGTCCGCGCGAGTCATTGGCTGGCGCGGCTCGGGCTCACGGGCGTGCGCCATCGCTACCCGGGCCAACTCTCAGGCGGACAGCGGCAGCGAACAGCCATTGCCCGCACCCTGGCACTTAACCCAGATCTACTGTTGATGGATGAGCCCTTTGCCTCGTTGGATGCGCCCACACGCGAGAGCCTACAAAATCTGACCCTGGAGCTGCGCGCCGAGCAAGGCCTGACAACCGTGGTGGTGACGCACTCTATCGAAGAAGCGGCCTTCCTAGGACAGCGGATTTTGGTGTTTGGCCGCGCCATTGAGGTGGTCGAGAACCCAGGGGCGGGCGGCGTCGATTACCGCGATCAGCCCGACTATCAGGGGATGATCCAAGTCTTGCGCGGGCGGCTGGCGGCGCTCACCGATCCGCTGTCAGCCCCAGCAGAGAGGTAACTTGCGTAAACGCGACTTGCTCTTGGGCACGCTGTTCCTCCTGGCGGCGTGGGAAGCGCTCAGCTGGCTGGTCGGCTCAGGGGTACTGCCGCTGCGCGCGCGCACTAATATCCTGCCAGGGCCGCTGGAGGTCTTCCCGGTCTTCCTGGCCGAGCTGCCGACCGCGCTCGGAGGCCACTTTCTGGTAAGTCTATGGCGTGTGTTGGCCAGTATGCTGCTGGCCGTACTGCTGGCGGTGCCGGCCGGCCTGGTCATGGGTCAGAGCCCCGGTCTCAACCGGCTCTTATCGCCGCTGATCTACCTGACCTACCCGGTGCCCAAGGTGGTCTTGGTGCCAATTGTCGTGTTGATCTTTGGAGTCGGCGACCTGTCGAAGATCGTCGTCATCACGCTGATTTTGTTCTTCCAGATCCTGGTCCTTGTGCGCGATGCCGCTGCCAATCTACGGCCTGAACTGCTCCAATCTGTCCGGTCGCTGGGCGCCGGCCGGCGGGCGCTCTTTTTGTATGTTTACTTGCCGGCCAGCCTGCCAGCGGTGTTGACCGCCCTGCGTGTGTCGGTTGGTATCGCCGTGGCGATACTCTACGTCGCCGAGCTGTATGCAACACGCCAGGGTCTCGGTTATTACATCTTCCTGCAGGGCAGCAGTCTGTTCGATTATCCTGCGATGTACGCCGGCATTATGGCTATGGCGCTGCTCGGGCTGGGTCTTTACTTTGCCGTCGACTGGCTGGAGCGGCGGCTCTGCCCGTGGGAGTTCGCTCAATGAATATCTGGCTGTTCACCGTAGCTTCCTTCCTGGCTTCGCTATACGCCCTGTGGACTCGCCTGTCGAACTGGATGTTTATTGCTGCTCTCGTTTATGCGCCGTTGGCGCTGTACCTGTTTGCCACGCCGCGCTTTCGCTGGCAGGGACCGCTGGCCTGGGCCTTGTTGGGGGCGGCTGCCTTCGCGCTGTATCGAGGCCGGCGTAGCCTGGCGGCGCTTCTCGCCGCGCCGGCCTTTCTCCTGGCGCTGTATGTTGGCTGGCTGGTGAATTCCACCAACCCGTAACCCGGACCTATGACGCACCTGTCTGGCAGCGCGCGCGCCCGCTATGTGCAGGGCATGTTCGGCCGTATCGCCGCCCGCTATGATCTGATGAACCGGCTGATGACGGGTGGCCAGGATGTGCGCTGGCGGCAGCAGGTGATTGACCTGGCCGGGCTGCCGGCAGGCGGCCGTCTATTAGATCTGGGCACCGGCACGGGCGATCTGGCTCTGGAGGCTCTTGGCCGGGATGGCGCCATGCTGGCCACCGGCGGCGACTTCACGCTTGAGATGATGCGGGTGGGCCGCCAGCGGCCAGGCGGCGCGCGGGTGCGCTGGGCTGGTATGGATGCCCTGGACCTGCCCTTCGACGGTGGCGTGTTCGACGCTGTCATCTCGGGCTACCTCATGCGCAATGTGGTCGATGTGCGCCGGGCTTGGGCCGAGCAGTATCGGGTCTTGCAGCCGGGTGGTCGCGTCGTCTGCCTTGACACCACGCCGCCCCCGCGCGGCTGGCAGCGGCCCTTCATCAACCTTCATATGCACATCGTAATTCCTGCCCTTGGCCGGCTTATCACGGGTGCGTCGGACGCTTATAGGTATCTACCCGAGTCGACCGAGGGCTTTTTGCCCGCTGAGCAGTTGGCTGACCACATGGCAGCGGTCGGGTTTCGCGAGGTTGGTTACTGCCACTTGATGTTAGGGACGATGGCGATCCACTGGGGGACTAAGCCAGGTGATGCCCTCCAGCTGGCGGGGCCGGTGGTAGCCGAAAGCTACGGGCCAGGAAAGGGCGATCAGGCATGGTGAAGCGCTTAGTCGTCGGCATCACGGGCGCCTCTGGCGTCATCTATGGCATCCGCGCGCTGGAGCTGCTGCAGGGCAGCGATGTGGAGACTCATCTCATCCTGAGCCCGGCCGCTCGTATTACGATTGCGCAGGAAACCGATTGGAAGGTCAGCGCGGTCGAGGCCCTGGCGAGCGTGCGCTATGATCATCGCGACATCGGTGCCGGACCAGCGTCGGGCTCATTCGCGACGGTGGGCATGCTGATCGCGCCGTGCTCCATCAAGACTTTGTCGGCAGTCGCGCATTCCTACTCATCGGATCTGATCGCGCGGGCGGCCGACGTGTGCTTGAAGGAGGGGCGGTCCGTTGTGCTGATGGTGCGCGAAGCGCCGCTGCACAAGGGGCATCTTCAGTTGATGCTGACCGCAGCCGACGCCGGGGCCGTCATCTTTCCGCCGGTCCCTGTGTTCTATGGAAGGCCGGCCAGCATCGACGACGTGGTTGGTGCTACGGTTGGCCGGGCGCTGGCTCGGCTAGGGATCGACAACGATGCGTTCTTCCGCTGGAAGGGGATGCAATGACGGCACTCGATACACGGGCGGCCGTAGCTGCCTTTCTGGCGTGCCACTCCACGCTCACCCTGGCGACCCTCAGCCCGGCCGGCGAGTTGATGGCGGCCAGCCTTTTCTATGCCTCTGACGATGAACTGCGGCTGTACTGGACTTCGGGCGCCAGCAGCCGCCACAGCCGCAACCTGGCGCACAAAGCCAGAGTTGCCGTCACCATCCATGGCGAAACCTGGCGCTGGAATGACATTGCGGGCGTACAGATGGAGGGGGAAACTGCCATCTTGCCGGCCGGTCCGGCTTGGCAGGCGGCCTGGGCGCTCTATCGCGCCAAGTTCCCGTTTGTGGATGAGTTCCAGGCAGAGGTCTCGCGCTCCAACTTTTACGTACTGACGCCGCGCTGGGCACGGCTGATCGACAACAGCCAGGGCTTCGGCCACAAGGTCGAATTGAGGCCCGGATCTTAAGGCATTGACAATAGCTGGTGGGCTCAAACCATTTTATAATGGTAGCGCTCAGGCGTTTATCGCACGACTCCTCGTATCGAAAGGATTGCCCATGCGTCTCATCCCAGCGGAAAAGGGGCAGGGACTAGTGGAGTATGCCTTGATCTTAGTGATGGTCGCGCTTATTGTCATCGTGATCCTGGCACTCCTGGGTCCTGCCGTCGGCCAAGTCTTCAGCGATATTGTCAACCTGATCTAAAGCGCTTATTGTCATACCCGGCCTGAGCAAGGGACATGCCTTACCGTAGCTTTGCACGGTGAGGCATGTCCTTTTATGACAACTGAACACGTGGTAAGTGTCGCCCTGGCGGGTGAGCGGCACCGGCGAGAACTGAGCTCCGTCCTGCCAGGCTGAGTCCAGCCGAATCCAATGTCCCGGTAGGCATCGGCGCTAGCTGGCCAGGCGGCCGCGCTGCATGCCTTGGGCGACGATGACCGCGCAGTGCGCCTGTTTGGATCGGCGGAACAGGCGCTGGGCGAGGCGGGTATGGCGTTCGCCACGGGGGCCACGGGCGGAAAGCTCGCGCTATCGCGAGGCCGTCCGCCAGACAATGGGCCAGGCCGCTTATCAGGCAGGGCGGCCAGGGGAGTAAGACGCCTCCTGCGCGCAGCCGGTCGGGGGGCATGCGGCCTGAAGGGCCTTAATCGCCCGGCGCCTCGGGCGGGCCGCTCAGACGCCACAGCGTGACTTCTGGTGGGCTCAAGAAACGCACGCGCGGCGCACCTTTCCCCTCCATGCCAATGCCGCGCGTAACATAGAGCGTCATAGCGCCTTCCCGTAGCCGTCCAGCTTCGTAGCGCTTTCCGTAAAGCGAGGCCGCAAACAGGGCGCCGTAGAACGGCAGCCGTACCTGGCCGCCATGCGTGTGGCCCGAGAGTTGGAGGTCAATGCCGGCCTCGGCTGCTTCTGGCGCCAGGTCTGGCGTGTGATACAGAAGGATTGTAAACGGATGGCTGCCGTTGAGCGACGGTGTGCGGGCTGCGGCCAGGACTTCGGCCAGCCGCGGCCCGTCAACAAACGGCTTGTGGGTGCAGGTGAGCCCGACCAAGTCCAGCCGCTGGCCGGCATGCGCCAGTCCAACGACCTCATCGCGCAGACAGCGCACGTGCGGCAATCCCTCCAGAACCAGCGGCACGACTTCAGGCAGATCCACGGCTGGACTACCTGTAACGGCAAAGACTCCTAAAGGCGCTTGCAGTTCGCGCAGGACAGCGCGAGCAGCCTCCCAGGCGCGCCGGTCGTGCAGGTACGACAGGTTGAGGAAGTCGCCCGAAAACAGGATCAGGTCTGGCTCAGCCTCGCGCACCAGCTTGATCAGCTTACGTTCGCGACGCGTGACGCCGATCTCGGCGTGCAGGTCGCCCAGATGCAGCACGCGCAGCGGCGGGCCGGGGCGCAGCTTGGGCGAGACGAGATCCTGGCGCATCAGCTTTAGCCGTTGAGGTTCGACCCAGAAGCCATAGATCACCAGACCGGTGCCAAGCGCTTGGGCGGCCAAGGTCCACGGGAGCGGCAGCAGCGCCGACGGCAGGCGCAGGAGCGCCAACAGCAGGGCGGGGGGCTTAGCTGGGCCGTACGACCGGTTGTATCGGGGCAGGGCTGCCAGGAGAGCCCAATCGCCCAGCAAGAACAGCCACAATAACAGCCCCAACCACCAACGGCCCCGCGCCAGTGCCGGCAGGGCTGCCAGCGCTAGGAGCAGGGCAGCAAAAACCGAGGGCGGCAGTCCTTCGATGACGTCAGCCAGGCGCAAAGCTAGATCGAAACGGTTGCCGTGCGTGCCGGGGAAGTGCTTGACGTGGGTGAAATCGCGCCTGCGGGAGGCCATGCCCGAATCGTACCATAGCCGGACCGGCGTGCTATACTGCGGCCGAGCGCATAGGGTTACGTCGCAACGATTACCCGGGAGTGTCCAGGGCGGATCTCACACAATGCGCAGGCTTGACACTGGCCCGTTGGCAATCATCTTGGCGGCTGGCTCCTGGGGCACGATCGGGGTCGCCGTTACCGCCCTGTACCGGGTTGATGTCACCGACCCTTGGTCGGTAGGGTTCTGGCGGCTGGCCTTATCGGCTTTGCCGCTGCTGGCGCTCAGCCGTGTGTCGACCGGCCCTACCTTTTGGCGAGTACAGCGCCGTGATGTGCCGCCCTTGCTCCTGATGGGCGCGGGCTTCGCCAGTTACCAGGTGTGCTATTTCGCCGCTATCCCCCTTATCGGCCTGGCAGCCGCGGTGCTGATCAATATTGGCAGCGCACCCATCATCACTGCGTTGCTTGCGAGCATACTGTTGGGCGAACGTTTCACCCGGCAGGTTGGCCTGGCGTTGGCCGGCGCGCTGCTGGGTGCGGTCCTACTGGTCGGCGCCGCTCCCGAGGCCGGTTCGGCGGCTGAACTCGCGGCGGGCGCGGCGCTGGCGTTGGGCGCGGGGTTCTGCTACAGCCTGGTGGCCCTGACCGGACGCGTGGTGGCGCCGCGCTATCATCCAGTACAGCCGATCGCGATGGTCTTTACCGGCAGCACCTTGTTGCTGTTAGCGGTTGTGTTGGCGCGAGGATTGGATCTGAATTACCCGGCGGTTGGCTGGGGGCTGCTGCTTTACCTCGGACTGGTTCCCACTGCCCTGGGCTATGGCCTCTATCTGCGCGGGCTCCAGACAGTCTCGGCTACGGCCTCGGCGGTGTTGGCGCTGCTCGAACCGCTGATCTCAGCTGTGTGTGCCGTCACGCTATTAGGTGAGCGCCTGGTCCCCGCCAGCGCGGCCGGCGGGCTTCTGTTGTTGGGCAGCGTGGTCTTTCTATGCGTGCGCCAATCAAGGCAGGCGCGAGACCGCGTGCCGGCACCCGAAGCGCCGTGACGCCAGTTAGGGCCAGACCGATCGGGGGCGGCTGGTTCGCTCCGACTGAGCCGCCGTTGACAAAGGACACGACCGCGTGTAGAGTACTGGCACAACCTTATATGTGAACATTTAGGGTGCCCGATCCCCCGGATGGGCGGGCCCAAACGGCGAAGCCGGTGGCGGCCACGGCGCAGAG
>JADLEU010000109.1 GCA_020845955.1 Anaerolineales bacterium | reverse complement strand
GCCTTTTACACCGATCCCTCGGTGCTGTTCATCTCCACTCACCAGGAGGGCATCTATCCCCTGACTGGCCCGGCCGACGAGATCGGTAATGGACCGGGCGCCGGCACGAATATCAATCTGCCGCTGCCGGCCGGAGCCGGTGACCAGGCGATGGCCTTGCTCACAAACGCCATCGTGCGCCCGGCCGCCGAGCGTTTCAGACCCGATCTGGTTCTGGTTTCAGCAGGCTTTGACGCCCACTGGCTCGATCCTCTGGCAGGCCTCCAGCTCACTCTCCGCGGCTATGCGCAATTGACCCACGACTTGAGCGTGATGGCCCGCCAACTCTGCGCCGGTCGCATCGTCTTCGTTCTGGAAGGCGGCTATCATCTCGCCGCCCTGACGGGCGGCGTTACTACCGCGCTGCGTACGCTGCTCGGCGAAACCAACCTCCCCGACCCCTTGGGCCCCGCTCCTCGCCCCGAACCCGATATCGGCGCTCGCCTGATCCTCTACCGCCAATACCATGGCCTGTAGGCTCGCCTTTGGGCTACTGAGCGTGCCGGCCAGCCGCCTTCGGCTAGGCCTGATTGCCCGCCGGGCCCGCTCACGAGCCGGCCGTCTCCCCCGCCACGCGCATTATGATTGCCAAATCATTCGTTTGGAGGCATACTCGGTTCATTCCTGGCGAGGATAGGAACCACCATGGCCGAAATCGCTCTCCGCACTTATATCGAACAGCTTGATAACCTCATCGAGCGCAAACAGGTGGACGAGGCCGTCGCCCACTGCCGGCATATCCTCAGCCTTTACCCCAAGCATCTCGACACCTACCGCATGCTGGGAAAGGCACTGCTGGAAAAGGGCCGCCACGGTGATGCCGCTGACATCTTCCAGCGCGTTCTCTCGGTGGTGCCGGACGATTTCATCGCCCACGTCGGCATGTCCATAATCCGTGAAGACGAGGCCAACCTCGACGCCGCGATCTGGCATATGGAGCGTGCCTTTGAGACCGCCCCCTCCAACGGCGCCATCCAGCAGGAGTTGTGCCGCCTATACGGGCGCCGCGATGGTGTCGTGCCCGCCAAAGCTCGCCTCACCCGCGGCGCTTTGGCCCGCATGTATTCGCAGGGCGGCCTCTACCCTCAGGCCGAAGCCGAACTCAAGGCAGCGCTCGCTGAGCAGCCCGATCGGATCGACTTGATGACCGTGCTGGCGTACGTCTACTCGCAAACCGAACAACCCGCCCAAGCCGCCCAGGCTTGCGCTGAAATCTTGCAGAAGCTGCCGTACAGCCTGGAAGCCAACCGCATACTGCTTGCGATCTTCCAGCAGCAGGGCCGCGCCAATGACGCCGCGGTCTACCGCCACCGCCTGCAAGCCCTTGATCCCTATGAGGCTTTTGTCGATCCGGCCGCGAACGGCAGCGCCGCGCGCCGCATCGAGCCCGACAAAGTTGCCATCGAACGCCTCGACTACGTGCCCGGAATGGAAGACAGCGGATCGCCCGATTGGCTTAATTCCATCGGCGTCCGGTTCGAGGAAACCATGTCGCGGCCAGCCACAGAGGCAGCGCCCGACTGGCTCACCCCCGCCCAGGAGGCGCCGCAGGCCTCGTCCGCCGTTCCCGAGCCAGGCGCCGCGGACTTGCCCGACTGGCTGCGCGAGCTGCAAGCCGCGCCCAGCGCTGAACCCGTCGCCGCACCTGATTGGCTCAACCAACTCGACACCATTCAGCACGCGCCAGTGCAAGATAGCCCCGAGGGTGAAGTGCCTGAATGGATGCGCCCCGCGCTGCCAGCGAGTTCTGCCGACGCAACCATGCCTTCCCTGCGCACCCCCACAACCCAGCCAGGCGAGGCCGACGCCGACCTTCCCGATTGGCTGGCCGCCGCAGCGGCTGGCGTCGCCATCGTGTCAGGCGCGGCGCGCGAAGGGCCAGCGAAACCCGTTGAGCCGGCAGAGATTCCCGCAACCGGCACCCCCGTCCCGGCAGTGGAGGCCTCCAACGCCGAGGTCCCCGAATGGCTTAAGAGTGCCGCCCCTGGCGAGGTCGGCGAAGACATGCCAGATTGGCTCCACACTCTTTCTGCTCCGCAATCCGCAGAGGGCGCCGGCGAGACCATGCCGCCGGCCGCTCCCGCCGACGACCAACTTCCCGACTGGCTGCAGACAGCCATTGCCCCTCCGTCTGGCAACAGCGAGCTGCCTGACTGGATGAACGTGGAGACCGGCGCGGAGCAGCCTGCCCAGGCGCCTGTCAACCTGACCGGGTCTGAGCAGCCGTTGGCCGTCCCCGAGCTGGACGCGGAGACGCATGAGTGGCTGGCCGCCAGAAGCGCCGCGGCTGTCGAGGCAGGGCTGAGCCTCGCCGGCCCTGAGGCGGCGCCAGAGAGGCCGGCCGCCCCAGGCTCGCTGGCTGCCGAGCCCGCCCGGGATTTGCCGTCCTGGCTGCAGTCGAACGACGACCAACCAGCAAGCCTGGCTCCGAGCGAGGCTGGGGCAGCTGGCTCGGCCGAGCCAGCCCAAATGCCCGAGATGCCCGATTGGCTGCACGCTGTGGCTGCCTCGGCGCCGACGCCCGACCAGGATACGCCCGAGTGGCCGCCTAAGCCCTCCGCTGTTCAACCGCGGGTGACAGGCCCCGCGAAGCCGCCGATTGAGCTGCCTGATTACCTTCAGCCCGCATCGCCTGAAGCCATTGCCCGGGCGGAACAGCCATTCGCCGTCGACGCTGCCGAGCCGGATTTCACTGGCGAAGCACAGCAACCCGACATCGTCATTCCCGCCGAGATCCCCGACTGGCTGCGCGCCCTGGCGCCCCTCAGTCCCGATCCTATCACGCCCGAGCTCGCCGAGCCGACTGGGTCCCCGCTCGATCAGCCCGACTGGTTGCTACCCCTGGCGCCGGCTGCCGCCGAATCCGAAGCCGCTGCGCCGGCCGAGGCAATCATCCCAGAAGGCGTGCCACCCGAGGATCTGGCATCCGCGCCGCCAGCACCCATCGAGATTACGCCGACCGATCTTCCGCCTTGGGCTGAGCCCGGCGAGCCGGGCCCAACAGACACGATCACATCCTGGTTGGCTGGCCGCCCGGCAGTGGCGCCCCCACCTACAGAGGCCCCGGCCGAGGAGCCCGCGGCTGCCAGTCTGGACGTGTTCCAGCCGAGGGCAGTCGCGCCGTCCGAGGCAGCCTCTCCAATAAGCGCAATCACGCCAACCGATCTTCCACCTTGGGCTGAGCCGAGCGAGCCCGGGCCAACCGACACGATCACATCCTGGTTGGCTGGCCGCCCCGCACCTGCTGGAGAGGCTGCCGCCCAAGTGCCCATCGAGCCCGCGCCCGAAGCAGCCGGTCCATCTGAACTGGATGGGGATGAAGCCTTGCGCTGGCTAGAGAAACTGGCTGCGCAGCAGGGCGCAAGCCCTGACGAATTGCTGACCACGCCCGAAGAGCGCGCCGAGGCGACCCCGACCTGGCTTGTCGCGCCCTCGGCAGACAAGGCTGCCTCGCTGCAAGCAGCGTCGACTTCAGCTGAACTGGCTGCTAAGGCCGCGCCCGAGCGTCCCGCCCAAGGAGAGCCAGAGGTGCCAACCTGGCTGGCGGGAGCATTGGCCGGGACTGGAGCCACCGCATCCGCCGCCGGCGTGACTGAGCCTGAAGCCATCGAGCCCGCCACGCTCCATGACCAGGAACGCCAACCGGACGAGGCGCCATCCCTAGACACCTGGCTCAGCCAGGCCGAGCAGGCACTGCCCGAAGAGCCGCTGGCCGACACTGCGCCCAGCAAACTTCATATGCCGCCAGACGCGGCTGCCGAATCACTTGCCGCGGCCCTTGTGCCTCAGCCCGCCGCCTTAGAGCTGGCCGGGGGCGAGGCCATGCCGCCCGCGGCGCCCGTCTCTGCCGGCGCGGGCCTCGAGGCCGCCGATGCGCCGCGCTGGCCGGACGACCTGGCGGCCCAACAGGGTACCGGGCCCGACGAGTTGCGGATGGCGCGCGAAACGACCGAAGCCTCGCAGCCTGAGCCTGTCGAGCCGGCGAGCTTGGAGGAGCTTGCCGCGTCCGTGCCCGCTGAGCCGGCGGGATTTGACACGGTGGCGGCCGACATCCCATCATCCGCCGCGGCTGTCGCGGCAATAGACGAGGATGAGGCGCTGCGCTGGCTGGAGGGTCTCGCCGCGCAGCAAGGCGCAGTTCCAGAGGAGCTTATCTCAGCACCAGAAGACCGGCCGGCCGAAACGCCAGCCTGGATTTCCGCTACCATCCATGCTGCTGAGGCGCGTCCCGAGACAGGCCGGCTGGATTGGCTTCCGGCACAGCCCGAGCCGGCCGGGCCTGTAAGCACCACCGCCAGCTCGCTCTCCGAACCGGCCTCAGATGCGCCGGCCCAGCCGGCCCAGGCTGCTGGCGATGACGAAGCCGCTCTGCGCTGGCTGAATAACCTCGCGGCCCAGCAGGACGCCCGCCCCGACGACTTGCTGACCACCGGGGCCGAGCAAGGGACCGGCTCGCAGGCCACAGACCTCGCTGGCGAACCCGCGTCGCTGGCCGAGCCTGAGCCAGCCGCCGGGGTCGCACCGCCTGATTGGCTCCGCGCCGGTGACGCGGCCCTCGTCGAGCCTGAGGCTGGGCCAATCGGACTCGATCAGGCGCCGGCCGCCGCACCAGACCCGCAACCAGACGTTGCTAAGCTGTCGCTGCTGGCCGATCGCCTGGCTGCTGCCCGCCGCGTAAAGGAAATGGAAATTGAGGCGCGATTCGCGCAGCAGCGTGCTCAGCAGGAAGAAGCGCGGCGCCAGGTGCAAGAACGCATGACCTCCTGGCGCCAGGCGATCGAGGCCGAGCCAGCGCCGGAACTGCCAGCGGTCGAATCCATTCAGCCGCCCCCAGTCGCCGCGCGGGCTGAGTTGCCGCCGGCGCCCCCCCAACCGGACTACGCGGCCGAGGTCGAACGGCTCAGTCGCCAGATCGAGTCTGGCGAAGAGCTCGATGAGGCGGCGCGCCGGCTTGAGAACTTGGCGGCTGACCAACAGGCGCCAGCCGCTGTTCTGCGCCTCCTCGGGGATGTCAGCCTCAAGCGCAATCGGTTGCAGGAAGCCCTCGACGCATATCGTTCAGCGCTGGCCCGCCTGTAACGCTGCGCGATCCTAATTGCCGCCTCCCAGCGGGCTGGCCTGCGGCCGGCCGGCTGGGTTGCGACGGGCAATCCCCCCCTGACCCTTGCGGGCAACCCCTCGCGAATGTCTGGTAGAATGCAGGCCGCATCGCCCACGCGTAACCCACACAAATCAACCGGGAGGATTGCTTTGGAAAAATCGCTCGTCATCATCAAACCCGATGGCGTGCAGCGCGGCCTGATCGGCGAGATTATTGGCCGTCTCGAGCGACGCGGGCTGCGTTTGGCGGCCATGAAGTTCATGGCCGTCTCGAGCAGCCTGGCGGCGCAGCATTACGCCGTTCACCAGGGAAAGCCGTTCTACGCCGGACTGCTGGACTACATCAGCTCCGGGCCGGTCGTCGTCATGGCCTGGGAAGGCCCTAAGGCCATTGAGGCCGTCCGCCAGACCATGGGCGCCACCAATCCCACCGCCGCCGCGCCGGGGACCATTCGCGCCGATCTCGCCCTCGACATCGGCCGCAACCTGATCCATGCTTCGGATGGGCCTGAAACTGCCGCCTTTGAGTTAGGGCTGTGGTTTCTGCCTGAGGATTTGGTCAGTTGGGCGCGCGACGGTGAGCGCTGGGTTTTCGAATAGAGGCCGGCGCCAGAGGTGACAAGGGCTGGGCGCCTGCGCCCAGCCCTTGTGTTTCCAATTTTCACCCGTTCACATTACATCTACTGAATGCGCAGGATGACTTTGCCCGCGTGCCACAACTCCTCAAGTTTGTAGCGGCGCCGTTGCGCTTCAGAGAAGGCATGCACAATGACGGACCCAAAATCGATCAGCAGCCAGCCTCCTTCGGCGTGGCCCTCGATGCGGGGCGACTTGAGCCGATGAGACTTCCGCGCCGCCTCGGTGATGCCGTCCACGAGCGCGGTCAATTGGCGCTCGCTCGAACCCGAGCAGATCACAAAGAAATCGGCGAAGATCGACTGGCCGCGCAGATCCAGTAGGACGATATCATCGGCCTTCTTGTCTTCCAGCGCATCGACCAGGGTGCGAGCTAGGTCAATCGGTTCCAGTGGTGTTCTCCTTTTGTGCGAGCGGAGTCGAAAAAAGGCACTGGTAGACCGATCCCCCCGGCCGCAGTTCGCTCGCCATCAAGCTCAAGTGTTCAGGCCGGAACTCGCCCAGGGCCTGCACGTCGGCCTGCTCGAGAAGTTTCATGACCTGGTCGTGCCCCTCGACGCTCAGCTGCGGCCGAACGCGCCCCAGCGTCAGGTGCGGCGTATACTCCCGCGCCTCCGGCGGGAAACCTAGCGCGGTGGCCTCTTGCTCCACGACCGCTGCCAGGCGCTGCAGCGGATCCCGATCGCCCTGTAGTCCAACCCAGATCACTTGCGGGCGGGCCGGGTTTGGGAACACGCCCAATCCCTGCACGGTCAGCGCAATTGGCTCGGCGGTTTGGGCGGCGCGCACCAGGCCAGCTTCCAGCTGGGGCACCAAGTCGGCATCGACAGCGCCATAAAACTTGAGCGTCACATGGATGTTGTTGGACCGCACCCAGCGCACACCCCCGCGCGGAGTGCTCTCTCTGAACCGCGCCAGGACATCGTCGAGCTGCTCGCGTAGCTCGATGGGCAGCTCCAGCGCCGAAAACAGGCGGAATCTCAAGCCATGAACTCCTGCAGGGTTTGAAGCACCTCCGCGGGGCGGTCATCCGTGGGCAGATGGCCCGCGTGGATCAACTGCAGCCGCGCCGCGGGGATGCGGGCGGCCGCCAACCGCCCCTCGCTGGGCGGGACGTTAACGTCCTTGTCGCCTACGATGACCAGCGTCTGGGCCGCGATGCGCCCGAGCAGCGGTGAAACATCATAGCCTACAATCGCTCGCCCGCTGGACAGGAGCGATTCGGCTGTGCCTTTGGCAAAATCCTCGGTCCGCCGCCTGACAAAGCTGAGCCCCCCCAAGCGGTGACCCAGCGGATGCGATAACAACGGTTGCGTGACAAGGGGCGAAAACCGCAGCACCCAGTCGAGCAGGCGCTTGCTGTAGTCGGGGCGGGCCAACGGGCGTAGGTTGGCGCGCCCGGTCACGACCGGATTGATTGCCACTAAATGCGATACCTCGCCCGGATAGCGCGCCGCCAGATTGAGGGCGATCATTCCGCCCATGGAATGCCCGATCAGCCGCACTGGCCCCACACCGGACTTCTGCACAAAGGCCAGTATGGTCGCCGTAAAATTGGGGATCGAATACCAGCTGGGAGGGGGCTTCTCCGAATCGCCAAAGCCAGGTAGATCCAACGTCCAGCAGCGAAAGCGGCGAGCCAGCTCAGGCAGAAACCCGGCCCACATCCGACGCGACGATGCCCATCCATGGACAAACACGACCTCCGGTCCGGCGCCCGCTACGGTACAATGCACCCGCAGACCATTGACGGTCAATGTCCTGTGATCCATGCCAGAATTATACCAGTTACCCTCTGGCACCCTGCCGCGCCATTTCGGCGGCATAGTCCTCAGGCGTGTCCACGTCGCGCAGAATGCTGTCCGAATCGACCGCGACCACCTCCACCTCGCCCAGCGCCTCGACCAGCTGGCGCGGCCGTGCCTGCGCCGGCAGGGATAGGATTTGAGGCCAGACTGCCCGATCGAACAGCAGCGGATGGCCGCGCTGCCCCTGATAGAAGGGTGCCACCACCTTGGCCTGCGTCGCTCGCCAGCGCTCGATCAGGCGCGTCACCGTATCGGGCTGCAATTGAGGCTGGTCAGCTAGGGCAACGATGGCAGCCAGGCAGTTCTCAGGCAGCGCGGCGAGGCCCTCCTGCAGCGACCGCGCCATGTCGCCCTCCGCAAAGCTGCGATTGTAGACACACGTCACCGCCGGGCGCCCTGGAAGCTGCGCGGAGGCCACACTGGCCTCGACGGCCGCCCGGTCGCGCCCGGTCACAACCACGACAGTCTCCACTGGACTGG
>JADLEU010000108.1 GCA_020845955.1 Anaerolineales bacterium | reverse complement strand
TCGGGTTGACGGGCCGGTGCTTTGGCATACACTAAGGCCGCCTTTCACAACCAGAGTCCTCGGCCCACAACGCCTCGGAATCAATAGTTGGCCCAGGCGTCTCAACGCCGTTGCGCGGAAGCGGCGGCCGCAGGCATGCCACCACAGAGAGCGCATGTTTACTCCCATCGAAGCCAGCCGCCTGATCGTGCGTAGTTTTCAAGATGCCGACCTGGCCGCCTTTCTGGCCTACCGCAACGATCCCGAGGTGGCTCGCTACCAGAGCTGGGAAGCGATCAGCGCGCCGCGCGCGCAGGGCTTCATCCAGGAGCAGAAGACCATGACGCCCGGCGTGCCGGGGCAGTGGTACCAGTTCGCGGTCGCGCTGAAGGACACCGGGCAGCTCATCGGCGACATTGGGCTGCAGGTGCAGGTTCACGACGCCCGCCAGGCCCAGGTGGACATCTCCTTCAACCGAGCCTACCAGGGGCAGGGGCTGGCCACCGAAGCGCTGACGGTCGTGCTGGACTTTGCCTTCATCAATCTTGATCTGCACCGCGTTATGGCCATCATGGACGTGGAGAACGAGCGATCGGCGGCGCTGATGGAGCGCGTAGGGCTGCGGCGCGAGGGGCAGTTCATCAAGAACACCTGGTTCAAGGGACATTGGTCCGACGAGTACCTGTACGCCGTGCTCCAGGCCGAGTGGCTGCCGCGCCGCGGGCTGCCGGGCACCCGGGAGCTGAAGGCGGGAGCGGCATAGCGCTTCTGCCAGGCGCCGTCGATGGCCCGCTCCTACCTCCCTCATCCGTCACGGCGAGAGCGAATCCAACCGGCTGCGCCCGGTGCTGACCATCGTCGCGCCGGCCGCAGCCGCTACAGCCAACCGATGCGCGAGCCGCGGCCTGGCCTGACTGGCGCGTGGCACAAGTTCAGCGGACCTGGCGCCACGCACGCCGAGCCTGGGCTGATCTTGGGCCTGGCGCCGCCGGTGGGGCGCCTGGCGCCAGATTCCCCGTAGTGCCAGAACCTATGCCTGCGAGGGTCTCAATTTTGCGTGTATGATATTGGGACTGAGTCTATCGCGCGCGGCGCCGCTTGCCCACGGCCGCCGCGGGCCCAACCTCCATGCGCCTCGGCCAACTCACCGACTGTTATCTTCCGGTCATCAATGGTGTTACCAGCTTCGTGCGCCTGTTCAAGCGCACGTTGGCCGAGATGGGCGCCGAGCCATACGTCTTTACCAGCGGCTATCCGAATTACGCCGACGACGAGCCGAACGTGCTCCGCTCGCCGGGCGTGCCGATGGGCAGCACCGGCTACTATGCTTACCTCAACTACTCGGCACATGCCTGGGAGCTGGTCAACACCATGGACGTGCTGCACGTCCATCACCCGCTGCTGGCGGCGTCGTTGGCGCGGCGGGTGAGCCGGCGAAGGGGGCAGCCGGTGATCTTCACCAGCCATACTCGCTACGACCTGTACGCTCACTATTACCTGCCGTTTCTGCCGGCGCGCACCGCGGCGGCGCTGATGGCGGCCTGGATGCGGCACGTGGCGCGGGGTTTCGACCTGATCCTGGCCGTGTCGGCGGCGGCGGAGACGATGCTGCGTGCAATGCGGGTGACGGCGCCCATCGAGGTGATTCCCAACGGCATCGCGCTGGAGCCGTACACGCGCGCCTGGCAGGCCGGCCGGGGCGATCCCGCCGCGCGCGCGGCGCTGGGGCTGCCAGCCGCCGGTTTCGTGGCGATGTACGTTGGGCGGCTTGGGCTGGAAAAGAACCTGCCGCTGCTGCTAGACGCCTTCGAGCAGGCCCGGCGGCAGGCGCCGGAAGCCGTGCTGGCGCTGGTAGGCGGCGGGCCGCTGGAGGCCGAGCTGCGGCGCGCCGCCCAGCGGCCAGGGTTGGCCGGGGCGGTGCACTTCCTGGGCCGCCGGCCGAACGAGGCGATCCCAGCGCTGGTGGCCAACGCCGACGCCTTTGTCACGGCGTCGGTGACTGAAGGTCACCCCATCGCCGTGATCGAGGCGCTGGCCGCGGGGCTGCCGGTGGTGGCGCTGGACGTGCCCGGCATCCGGGAGACGATCAGCAGCGGCGAGAATGGCCGGCTGGCGTCGCCCGGCCCAGACGCGGCGGCGAGCGCGGCCGCGCTGGGGGCGACCCTGGCCGAGGTGGCGCGGGCGCCCACGCTGCGCCAGGCGCTGAGTGACGGCGCGCGGGCCTCGGCGCAGCAGTACAGTATCCAAGCGACGACGCGGCGGATCCTCGACTCTTACAAAGCGCTCTTGCGCGAGCGCGGTAGGAGCGCGCAGATCATCTTGGGCCGCTGACGCCCAAACCACTGTGGACCTGCCTGCGCTGCCGGCGCGGCTTTGTCATGCACAAGCTGGCGCACGCCGGCAGCCACTACCGGCTGGACCGCCATGACCGTTGAAGAATTTGTCGTGTCCTTCGAATCCGCCGATCCCCCACGCGGGGGCCGGCGGTTTGGACTGGCTTACCAGGCGAAAGCCTCGGGCGCTTCGCCGCCGGGGCCGGGCCAGATCTCGTCGAGGCGCTTGAGCGCGGCCTCGTCCAGCTTCAGCCCGAGCGCGCGCAGGCCGCCGTCGAACTGGGCCTGGGTGCGCGGACCGATGATGGGGGCCGTCACGCCCGGCCGGCCCAGGAGCCACCCCAAGGCCACGTCGGCGGGCTCTGCGCCCAACTCGGTGCACAGCCTTTCATAGGCGGCCAGGCGTTTGCGGTTGGCCTGGATCTGCTTCTGTTTGTCTGGCGTAGCGCGCCGCCCGGTCTTCGACTTCTTGAGCGCGCCGCCCAGCAGCCCGCCGGCCAGGGGGCTGTAGGGGATGACGCCCAGGCCGTAAGCGCGGGCAGCGGGCAGCACTTCTAGCTCGACCATCCGGTCTTTCAGGTTATACAAGCACTGCTCCGAGACCAGGCCCAGGAAATGCCGGTCGGCGGCCGCCGCCTGGGCCTGGGCGATATGCCAGCCGGCAAAGTTGCTGCTGCCGACGTAGAGCACTTTGCCCTGCTGCACCAGCACCGACATCGCCTGCCAGAGTTCGTCCCAGGGCGTGTCGCGGTCGATATGGTGCATCTGGTACAGGTCGAGGTGGTCGGTCTGCAGGCGGCGCAGGCTGTCCTCGCAGGCGCGGCGGATCTGGTAGGCCGACAGGCGCCGGTCGTTCGGGCCGTCGCCCATGCGGCCGTAGACCTTGGTCGCGAGGACTACCTGCTCACGGCGGCCGCCGCCCTGGGCGAACCAGCGGCCGAGAATCTGCTCGGTGATGCCCTCGCCGAGCTTCCAGCCATAGACGTTGGCGGTGTCGAAGAAGTTCAGACCCAACTCCAACGCCCGGTCCATCATGGCGAAGCTGTCCGGCTCGCTGGTGTGCGGGCCGAAGTTCATGGTGCCCAGGCAAAGGCGGCTGACCTTGAGGCCGGTGCGGCCCAGGGCGGTGTGCTCCACGGCGCGTCAGCCGCCGATGGCGGCCTTGAACTCGGTCCAGACGCGGTCGTACAGCTCCAGCGCGTCGCCCACGTCTTCGATCCACTGCAGGCGAGCCATGGTCTCCTTGGGCGGATAGATGCCAGGGTTCTCCAGCAGTTCGGGATCGACGAACTCCTTGGCGGCCTGGTTGGGCGTGCCGTAGCCGACGAAGTTGGCGTTCTGGGCGGCAATCTGAGGATCGTTCAGGTAGTTGATGAAGACCTCGGCGGTGTGCTTGTTGGGCGCGCCGACCGGAACGGCCAGGTTGTCCTGCCAGATGACGCAGCCTTCCTCAGGGATGACGTAGACGAGCTCCTCGCGGCCGCCGGCGTCGGGCGTGCCGGCCAGGATGGCATCGCCGGTCCAGATGTGGCCGATGACGGTCTCGCCCGAGACGGCCAGGTCGTCGTTGGTCTGGCTGTCGTAGGCCTTGACGCAGTTGGCCTGCTCGATGAGCAGGCTCTTGGCCTCGCCCAGGTGGACGGGGTCCGTGTCGTTGAGTGAGTAGCCCAGGTACATCAGCGCGGCGCCGAGGGTTTCGCGCTGGTCGTCGAGCATGCTGATCTTGCCGCAGGCCTCAGCGCTGGGCTCGAACACCAGCTTCCAGCTCGGCCGCGGATCGGGGATGACGTTGGTATCGACAACGAGGCCCGAGGTGCCCCAGAAGTAGGGCACGGTGTACTGCTGCTCGGGATCGAAGTACTGGTTGACATGCTGGGCGCCCATGTGTTTGATGTTGGTGATGACGCCGAAGTCGAGCGGCTGGAGCATGTTCTCGCTGATCAGAATTTGCACCATGTAGTCGGAGGGCACGACGATGTCGTAGCCCGTGGCGCCCGACTGGAGCGAGGCCAGCAGCGTCTCGTTAGAGTCGAAGTTCGTCTCGACGACGCGCACACCACACTCCTCTTCGAACTGGTCTTTGATGGCTGGGTCGATGTACTCGACCCAGGTGTAGAGCTGCAGCTCGTCTGCCAGTTGGGCGGTGTCGCCGCAGCGGGCGCTGGCCTCGCCGCCGCTGCTGGCACCCGGGCCCGCGGGCGACGTCGGCTCGGCCTCGTCGTCATCGGTTAGGCCGATCGGCGAGGCACAGGCGGTGAGCAGCAGAGTACAGGCGAGCAGGGCGTAAAGATAGCGTTTCATGGATCTCCTCCTGGGGCCATGGTGGCAGCGGATATGCTAACGGATGTAGCGGCTGAGCGGCGGTTCCTCCAAGAGCAGCTCAAGCAGGTCTCCCGCAAGTCGGCCGGTAAAAGTCCGACCTTGATAATCAGGGCGGTCTAAGCCTTCTTGCGCGGTGTGTGCCGGTGGCCTCGCATCGCCGCAGCCATGTTGCCATCGGTCGGATCAGCTCCAAAACCACTTGCCAACTCTAACCTACCAGGAGCAGCACGCTGATGAACGCCGCGCTGGCGGAAGCCAGCAGAGCAAAGACGGCCAGCGCTCGGCCGGCCAGGTTGGCTTCGCGCAGGTCAGCCAGCCAGTCGCGCAGGCCGCGGCCGGCCAGCCACAGGAGCAGCAAGGGCAGCAGGCGCAGCAGGTCGAGGGGCGAAAAAGCGCCGTTCGCCAGGCGCCCGACGAGGCCGGCCGCTGCCGGCAGGATCGAGCCCGCTGCCGCGCCCAGGGCCATGCCCCGGGTGAAGAGAGGGCCGCCTGCCTGGGCGGTCAGCGACAAGCCCACCAGCCCCATCGATCCGATCAGCAGCGCGGTCGATAGGGCATTAATCTCGGGCGTAACGCCCTTGCGCACCAAGCTGTAGATGTAGAGCGGCATGGTCTGCGAGCCGACGCCCTTTGTGAAGGCCGTGATGAGGTAATCGTCCAGCGACAGCGTAAAAGCCATCAGCGCGCCGCCGATGATGCCCGGCATGAGCAGCGGCAACGTGACGCGCGTGAAGGTGCGCCACTCATCGGCGCCCAGGTCCTGGGCGGCCTCTTCCAGGGTGCGGTCGAAGTCGGCCAGGCGCGCGCGGACGATGACGTAGACGAAGGGGATGTCAAAGGCGATATGGGCCAGGGTGATAGTGATGAGGCCGGTGGAGGCGCGCACGCCCAGGCGGGCCAGCAGCGGGAAGAGCCCCTGGTTGAAGAACAGCAGCAGGGCGATGCCCATGACGATCTCGGGGATGACGATAGGCAGGTACAGGTTGGCGTCAAAGACCGTGCGCAGCCGAAAGCGGTAGCGGTCCATGGCCAGGGCGGTGAGCGTCCCGATGGCGGTGCTGCCGGCCGTGGCCACCAGTCCGATCAGCAGGCTGTTGCGCGCTGCCTGGAGCAGCTCGCCGTTGGCGGCCAGCCGGAGGTACCACTCGGTGGAGAAGTCGGAGAAAACGGCCACAGAGCGCGTGCTGTTGAAAGAAAAGATGATCAGGATCAGGACCGGCAGATAAAGAAAGCCGAAGACCAAGGCGGCGTTGGTCCCCAGCGACCAGCGCGCCAGGCGCGCGGCCCAGCGCTGGCGGGCCGTAACGCGCCGCTGGCCCGCGGCTACCTGCGACAGAGCCTCGGTGGTCATAGCGCGCGCCTGTCCTGCTCCGAGCCGCTGCGGAAGTAAATGACAACGCCCAGCAGCACCAGCGCCATCAGCACCAGCGAAATGGCCGAGCCGAAGGGCCAATCGCGGGCCACGCCAAACTGGCGGTTGATGAGCGTGCCGATCATCTCGACCTTGCCGCCGCCCATGATGTCGGGGGTGATGAAGGCGCCGACAACCGGCACCAGCGTGAGCACCACGGCCGCCACCAGGCCAGGCAGGGTCATGGGGAGCATGACGCGCCAGAAGGCCAGCACCGGGTTGGCGCCCAGGTCGGCGGCTGCCTCCAGCAGCGAGTAGTCGAACTTCTCGATGGAGGTGTACATCGGCAGGATGGCGAAGGGCAGGTAGCCATAGACCAGGCCGACGATGACGGCGAACTCGTTGAAGAGCAGGTCCAGCGGCTGCTGGATCAGCCCCAGACCCAGCAAGGCAGCGTTGATCAGACCGTCGGCGCCTAGGACCAGCCGCAGCGCGTAGGTGCGCACCAGGAAGTTGGTCCAGAAGGGGATCATGACCAGCAGCAGCAGGGCATCGCGCCAGCGCGGCGAGCGCTGGGCGACAAAGTAGGCCAGCGGGTAGCCGAGCAGCAGGCACAGGCCGGTGACGATCAGGCCGATGCGCAGCGAGTGGCCAAGGATGCCGAGGTAGAGCGGATCGAAGACGTCGGCATAATTCTTCAGGGTGTAGACCGGCGGCAAGCGAATGCCGCCGGCCCGGCCGCGTTCGACCAGACTGATGAACAGGACGATCAGCAGCGGCACGTTGAAGAAAAGCAGCAGCCAGAACACGCCGGGGCCAAGTAACCCGACCAGGCGCAGGCTACGATGGCGGCGCACCAGGTTGAGCATGGGCTAGTCCACTAAGACGCGCGCGGCTTGCGGCACGAAGGAGACCGTGACGGCGTCGCCGCGCTGGGCCAGCGGGCGCGAGGCCGGGTCGGTGTTCTGTTCGCGCACGCGCACGCTGTGACCGCCCGGCAGCCGTATCGCGTATTGCGTGTCGGTACCAATGTAGACCACGTCGTCCACCTGGCCGGTCAATTGGTTGGCGTCGCCGGGCCGGCCGGGCAGGTGCAGCTTTTCGGGCCGGATGGCCAGGGTGATCTTCTGGCCGGGGGCGGCCGTCAGGCCGGCGGAGGCATCGGCCCGCACCAGCGCGCCTTCGCCCAGCTGCACCTGGGCGCTGCCGTTGCCGGGCGCGGCCAGGATGCCTTCGATGAAGTTGGTCTCGCCGATGAAGCTGGCCACGAACTTGCAGTTCGGCCGTTCGTAAATCTCGTTAGGCGAACCCACCTGCAGCGCCAGCCCATGATTCATCACAGCGATGCGGTCGCTCATGGTCAGGGCTTCTTCCTGGTCGTGTGTAACGTAGATGAAGGTGATGCCGACTTCGCGCTGGAGGGTCTTGAGCTCGAGCTGCATCTCCTTGCGCAGTTTCAGGTCGAGCGCGCCTAAAGGCTCGTCGAGCAGGAGCACCTGGGGCCGGTTGACCAGGGCGCGGGCCAGCGCCACGCGCTGCTGCTGGCCGCCGGAAAGCTGCTTGGGCTTGCGCTTTTCCATGCCGGGCAGGCGCACCATGTGCAGCGCCTCCGCCACGCGCCGGGCGATCTCGGTCTTGGCGATGCCCTTCATCTGCAGGCCAAAGGCCACGTTTTCGCCTACGGTCAGATGGGGGAAAAGGGCGTAGTGTTGGAAGACGGTATTGATCGGGCGCTGGAAGGCAGGGGTTTGGCCCATGGGCCGGCCGCGCACATTGACCTCGCCAGCGCTGGGCAGCTCGAATCCGGCGATCATGCGCAGGCTAGTGGTCTTGCCGCAGCCGGAAGGGCCGAGCAGGGAGAAAAACTCGCCGTCGCGGATTTGCAGGCTGACGTTGTTAACGGCAATAACTTCCTCGCCCGTAGGTCCTGGAAATCGTTTCGAGACGTTGCGAAGTTCGACAGCGTAATCGGTCATCGATTGTCCTGGCGCGAGTGGGGGCCATTGTAAGGCTTTTAGGGCCTGAGTCAACTGCCGTTACCCGGCGGAAGGGCTGCGGGCGGCGCACAGGCGGCTGGCGCTGAGCTCCTGCGCCAGCGTCAGCAGCGAAATCGCCCACAGGGTGGGCTGCAGCTGGTTGGCAGTAATTGCGGCGGCATCGGCGTCGATGGCGGCCGTGTTGCAGGCCGTGGCCGTGTGGAGGCACGGGCGGGTGTACGCTCGCGTGGCCGAGTTGTTGGGGCTGTAGGCCGCGGTGGGCGATCTGCCACCAAAGCCCCAGGCGTGGCTGACGGTGTTTCCGCTCGTGACCGTGGCCGTCAGCCGGGCTATGCCCGTGATGGCGATTGGGCCGTAGTTGACGGCGTCGTGGAAGGTGCCGCTGGATAAGGCGGGGGCACCGCCCGGCGCCGGGGGCAGCGCGGCGGTGACGCTGGCCGGCACCAGCGCAATGCGGCCGGGCGCACCGGGCAAGATAACGACGGTGGTGGCCGGAAGCGACGCCGAGCGCCGTCTGAAGGGTGAGCGCGGCGGGCAGCGTCAACGGGCCCACCCACCATTGACCGGGTCGGGTTTACGGGCACGGCGACCACGGTGAAGACGGTTACCAGGGCTGGTCCAAGTGTGAGCAGATCGCTGGTACGCTAGCGGCTGGCCCGATCGCCCCACTGTTCGAGGAAGTAGCACAGGCTGTTGGCTACCTGCTGATAGCTGCGCGGTCCATAGCCACCGCCCGCCAGCACGGCGACGGGGATGCCGGCTGACTGGAGGGTGGTAAGCACCAGACGGTCGCGGGTGAGCAGCGCATCGCCGGAGATGTTGAGGCCGCCCAGCAGGTCTGCCTCGTAGATGTCGGTGCCGGCAATGTAGAAGGCCAGCTTGAACGGCCCGTGGCCGGGGAGTTGCGGCAGAAGGTCGCGCAGAACGCGCAGGTAGCGCGTATCGCCGGTGCCAGACGGCAGCGGCCGGTCGATGTTGATGCGGCGCCGCGCGGCGAAGTCTTGGGGGTAGATGTCGCGGTTGTAGAGATCGACGATGAAAAGGTCCGGGTCGCCGCGCGACAGGCGCTCATGGCCGTTGCCCTGGTGGGCGTCCAAGTCGATGATCAGGATGCGCTCGCCGGGATGCAGTTCGCCGGCCTGGCGCAGCGCCGCCAGGCTTACGTGGATGTCGGCGTAAAAGCAGAAGCCCTCGGCCTCTTCCTGGCTGGCATGGTGATAGCCGCCGGCGAGGTTGTAGGCCAGCCCGCCCTGCAGCGCGGCGCGCGCGGCCAACAGCGTGCCCGTGGTGCCGAAACGCATGGGGCGCAGGATGCGGCAGTCGAGAACGGCAGCCGGAAACCAGGCCAGCCCCGGCATCTCGACGGCCTGGGCCACGTAGCGCGACGACCGCAACCGCGCCAGGTATTCCGGGGTGTGCACAGCCAGCAACTGCTCGCGCGAGATGGGCCCGCGCGGGCATAGAGTGCGGCGCTCGATCTCTGGGCCGAGCAGGCGCCGGGCGTACCGCCATGCGCGGGTGAACTTGCGCCCGTCAAAAGGGTGCAATCGTTCCAGGCCCAGGAAGTGAATATCGTAGGCGGACGAGTAGACGACCCGTGGATCAATCGGGTTAGGGAACGACACGCGCGCGCCCGTCCCCCAGCCAACGCGGCCTTGGTGTTCCTCGACTTGCGCGGGGGCCCCGACCGGCGATCAGCCTTTCGACAGGATGGCGGCCAGGCGGGGCGAGTAATGGTCCATCAATCGCCTCAAAGACCCGGCCGGGCTCGGGCAGCGCTGGGCGGGGCTCAGCCACGGGTCAACACTCTTCCCTGGCGGGTGGTGGCGTCCTGCGGATAGCCACAGAGGCGCTCAGTGCGCTGGTCTTCAGACTGCAGAATGTAACGCGCGGGTCCTGGCCGGCTGGCTGCCAGCGATGGACCTCCCGCTGCAGACGCGCGGCGAGGCGTGACACCTCAGCTTGCAGGTACGCCAGGCCCAGGTCAGGAGCGGGGGTCATCCTGGGGCGAGTATAGCAGAGAATTGCGAGCAGCCGCGGGTGGAGGTGTGAACGTGCCGAGGTGTGCAGAAAGCAATGCGGCGATCGCGGCGTCAAGCCGTTACCACAGCTTAGCGGCGGGCACACTCGCCTGCGAGCGCCTTGCAGGCGCGATTGGATTCGATCAAGCGGCCACCGCGACGGCAGACTGCTCCAACCAGAGATTGGTCGCGGGCGGGGCGGTGTTGGCCCTGCCGGCCCCACAGCATCGGGAGACCTCGGCGAGAAACGCCTCGGCCTGACGATGCCGGTAGGCGTCCCTAGTCCCTCAGTCGGCGGCCGCGACGACGGCGGGTTTCCGCTCGGGCTGGAGCGCCAGGCTGAGCAGTGCGGCGGTCAGGACCAGGATGGCATTCGCCTGGAGCACGGGCGCCAGCCCCAGCTGGTCGGCAGCCAGGCCGCCCAGATAGGCGCCGAGGGCACCGGCGCCAAACATCAGGCCGAGGGTCAGTCCCGAGGCCAGCGCGGCGCGGCCGGGCAGGGCGCGCTGAGCCATGGTGACGAAAATGCTGTGCGGCGCGCCGTTGAATAGGCCGGCCAGCACGGCCAGCAGGAAGATCCAGCCGCCGCTGGCGAGTGGGAAGAAGTAAAAGGGCACGACACTCAGCAAGAGAGCGAGCGTGATGGTGCGGCGGCGGCCCCATCGGTCGGCCAGCACCCCGCCGAAGACGCCGCCAATGGCCGAGCCGCCCATGTAGAGCGCCACGATGGCGCCATAGATGGCGGGTGAGACGTCCTGATCGTGAAAGAACTTGGGGGCGAAGGTGGTGGTGATGGTCTGGGCGCCGGTGCGCAGGCTGGCCAGCGCCATGACCAGGACGAACACCGCGCGGTCGGGGCGGGCGGCCGGCGCCAAGTTGGACGCGGCGCGCGGGCGGCCGGGGGCAGCGGCCCGTGCGGGACGCAGCTGCCAGGCGGTGAACAGGCCAATGGGCACGGTGACGGCAGTGAGGATCAGCAGACCGGCACGGCCCAGCCCTTCGATGAGGAGGCCGCCGACAGCCGGCCCCACCGACAGGCCGCCCTGCCCGAACAGAAAGAAGACCGAGGCGGCGGTGGCTGCCTGGCCGGTCATGTGCAGGTGGCCGACCTGGACGGCGCGCATGGTGCCGGGCGGGTGGAAGGCGGCCGAGCCGATGGCGCCGAGCACGAGAAAGGCGATGGGCCAAAAGCCGGGGGCGACGGCCACGAGCGAAAAGAACAGCGCCATCCACAACACCCCACCGGCGGTGGCCCAGCGCGAGCCGTAGCGATCAGCCAGCCAGCCAAAGATCGGCTGGGCCAGCGAGCCGACCAGCGAGTAGACGGTGGCAATCAGGCCGATGTTGGCGTTGGTGAGGCCGAGCGGCACGCTGAGCACGGCCAGCAGGATGCCGGCCTGCCCGTTGAGGACGTCGACGATGAAGTGGCTGAGAGCCACTGCGAGAAAAACGGGATGGCGCAGAAGTCGCATAGTCGCCTGCCTTTACAAGGCCGGCGGAGACGATTATACTCGCTCTCGCTTGGAGTCCGCCGGTCGCGGCGCAGTTGGCCGTGACTTTTTTGTTGTCTGGATACCGCTGGATGTCACTTTCGATTGAGACTCCCCCCGCGCTGAACAGCGCCGCCGCGCCGTTGAACGGCTCGCTGGCGGCGGCTATCGCCGCGCGCCGCACCTTCGCCATCATCTCGCACCCCGACGCGGGCAAGACCACGCTGACCGAGAAGCTGCTGCTCTACGGCAATGCTATTCACCTGGCCGGCAGCGTGCGCGCCCGCCGCAACCAGCGCCGGGCCACGTCGGACTGGATGGCGATCGAGCGCGAGCGCGGCATCTCGATCACGTCCACGGTGCTGCAGTTCCCCTACGACGGGCACGTCTTCAACCTGCTGGACACTCCGGGCCACGAGGATTTCTCCGAGGACACGTACCGGACGCTGGCGGCCGTGGACAGCGCGGTGATGGTGCTGGACGGCGCCAAGGGCATCGAGGCGCAGACGCGCAAACTGTTCGAGGTCTGCCGGCGGCGAGACATTCCGATCTTCACCTTCATCAACAAGCTCGACCGGCCGGCGCGCGACCCGCTGGAACTGCTGGACGAGATCGAGACAGTGCTGGGGATGCAGCCGGCGCCGGTGAACTGGCCTATCGGCGACGGGGCGGCGTTCCGCGGGGTATACGACCGGTCGGCGCGCGGGGTGTTCCTCTACGACCGGACCGTGCGCAATGAGAGCATCGCGCCCGAGCGCTTCCTGGCGCTGGACGACCCGGGCCTGGCCGGCCACCTCGACGCGCGCGAGCTCGAGCGGCTGCGCGGCGACGTGGGCCTGTTGGATGGGCTGGGGATCGACTTCGACCACGAGTTGGTGCTGGCGGCGGCGCAGACGCCGGTGTGCTTCGGCAGCGCGCTGACCAATTTCGGCGTGCGGCTGTTCCTGGATGGATTCCGGGCGTACGGCCCGGCGCCGCGGCCCTACCCAAGCGACGCGGGCGACATCGCGCCCGAGCGGCCGGCCTTTTCAGGCTTCGTGTTCAAGATCCAGGCCAACATGAACCCCAACCACCGCGACAGTGTGGCCTTTGTGCGGGTGGTCTCGGGGCGCTTCGAGCGCGATATGAGCGTGCGCCACCCGCGGGGCGCGCGTAGCCTGCGGCTGCCGCGGCCATACCGCTTCTTTGCCAACGAGCGCGAGGTGATCGAGGAGGCCTTCCCGGGCGACATCATCGGGCTGCCGGGCAATGGGCAATTCGCCATCGGCGACACGCTGGCGGCCGAGGGCGGCTTCCAGTTCGCGCCGATCCCGCGCTTTCCGCCCGAGCACTTCGCGCTGCTGCGCAACACCGACATCGGCAAACAGAAGCAGTTCACGCGCGGGCTGCGGCAGTTGGAGACCGAGGGCGCCATGCAGGTGCTGTACGGCGCGGACGCCAGCCAGCGCCACCCGATCCTGGCGGTGGTGGGGCGGCTGCAGTTCGACGTGGTGCAGGCGCGGCTGGAGCAGGAATACGGGGTCCCGACGGTGGTGGAGCCGCTGGCCTACAAGCTGGCGCGCTGGGTGACGGGCGAGCCGGAGGAATTGGAGCGGCTGCCGTGGGGCCACGGCTTGCTGCGCGCGCGGGACGGGCAGGACCGGCTGGTGGCGCTGTTCCGGTCGGCGTTTGACTTGAACTACTGCCTGGAGAAGTTCCCCAATGTGAGCTACGCCGAGACGGCGTAGGGGCGTTCGACTGAACGCCCCAACCCGCGCCGCATCAGCCAGCGCGGGCTGCTTGTAGGCTGCTTTGTATTCGTCGGTCTGACGGTCGAGCCGATAACGTAGACGCGCGCCAATGCTGGCGGGCACAAGCTGCACTTGCATGCTGGTGCAAGTGTCATCGCCGTGCAACCGCCGCGCTTGGCGTTCTTGTGGCAAACGGGACAGGCCAGCGCGCCCGAGCGCTTGCGCGGCAGCGGGCAGACGTAGCGGCCGCGCACGTGTCTTGGTGCTCGCCTTGGGCGCGGAGGGCCTGCCGGTGCTGTTCGGGGCACGGCCGGCCGAGGCGTCGCTGGTTCCGGGCGAGGTCGTGCCCGATGCGCTGCTGGCGTCGCTGAAAGCGCTGGCCGACCCCTACTTATCTTCGAATCCTCCAATATCTCTTCACCCAACCGCGCACACCGGTGCCGCGCGCGCGGCGGCCGGGGCCGCGGGCGCCGACGGTCGCGCATCACCTAAACGCGCCGCGCCTGGCCGGGCGAGTCCAGATCCCGCTGGCCGCGGCCGGCAAGCGGCGCTATGCGGCGCGGCAGGCGTTTTAGGGGTTGGAGACGTTTCTCGGTTCTCGCACGGCGCCTGCCAGCGTAAGGCCGTCATGAGCGCGACGGACAGGTGGAAGCAGGCGGGCCAACCCCATGGGAGCCGTGGACCTGGCAGAGCCCTGGCCACAGGGGGTGCGGTTAGGTCCGTATGCAGGGGCTTGCAACCGCGATTGCGCTCACGGACGACGGCAGGGGCGGGTGCAGACGGAGCATCGCCGTACTTGATCGTCAAAGCCCGTTACGGTTTCGCGCCTCCGGCAGGCAGATGGTCACCGTGGTGCCGCTTTCGGGGGCGCTCGCGGCCGTGATCTCGCCGCCGTGGGCGGCGACGAGGTATTTAGCGATCGCCAGGCCCAGCCCGCTGCCGCGCGAGTCGGGCGATTTGTAGAAACGGTCGAAGATGTGCGGCAAAGCCTCGGGAGAGATGCCCGGGCCAGTGTCGCTGACGGTAATGATCACATCGTCGCCGGCCAAGGCCCGCCCGCCAAGCCGCACCTGGCCGCCGGCCGGCGTGTAGCGCAGGGCATTGGCCAGCAGGTTGGCGAGCACTTCGCGCAGCCGCACCGGGTCCACGCTGAGCAGCGGCAGGTCGTCGGCCACCTCCAAGACCAGGGTCACGCCGGCGGCCTGGGCGCGCGGGCGAAAGGCGGCCAGGGCCTCGCCGCACAACACGCCCACGTCGGTGGGCTCGCGACGTAGGGCCAGCGTCCCGCTCTCGGCCTCGGCCAAGGTGCGCAGGTCGTCGATCAGACGGGCGAGTACGCGCGTCTCATCCAGGATGGGTGTCAAGTGGCCGGGGTCAGCCGGGTAGACGCTATCGAGCAGGCCTTCCAGGCTGCCCTGGATGACGGTCAGCGGAGTGCGCAGTTCGTGGGTGACGTCGGCCAGCAGCGAGCGCCGCTGGGCTTCGTCGGCTTGCAGCCGCGCGGCCATGGCGTTGAAGGCCCGCGCCAGGCGGCGGCCCTCAAGGGTGCCACGCTCGGACACGCGGGCCTCGAAATCGCCCTCGGCCACGCGCTCCACGGCGTCAACGAGCGACGCTACCGGCGCAGCCGCGCGGCGCACGGCGCGGGCCGCGGCCAACAGAGCCAGCACCCCAAGTAGCAAGGCGACCAGGACGACGGGGAGGGCCAGTGCGGTCAGGTCTTGGGGCAGGTCGAGTTGGCCGACGGCCGCGACGGTGAGCCAGAAGACCAGGGTGCAGCCGCCGACCGTGAAGACAAACAGGGCCAGGAAAAAAACTACCGCCGGGCCGACGACGCGCCCACGGAACTGGCGCCAGGCGCGCGGGCTGGGCGGGCCCGAAGGCGGCCAGGGCTCGCCTTCGGGCCACCAGGTTGGCCGGTGACGCGGGCGTCCGCCATGAGCCCAGGGCGGTCTAGACATCGGCGAATTTGTATCCCAGGCCGTACACGGTGAGGATATAACGCGGCTCGCGCGGGTTCGGCTCCAGCTTGCGGCGCAGGTTCTTGATGTGGGTGTCGATAGCGCGCTCATAGCTTTCGAAGGCCACGCCGTGCACGGCGTCGAGCAACTGGGCGCGCGTGAAGACGCGGCCCGGCTGGCGTGCCAACGTGGCCAGCAGCGCGAACTCGGTCGCGGTCAGGTCCACTCGCTGGTCGCCGCGGAGCACGCGCAAGCGCGGGCCGTCGAGGGTCAGGTCAGCGGCGTGGATGACGGCGTTGGGATCGAGCGGGCCGGCGCCCCTGACTTCGACGCGGCGCAGCACGGCTCGCACGCGGGCCACCAACTCCTTGGGGCTGAAGGGCTTGACGATGTAGTCGTCGGCGCCCAACTCCAGACCCACCAGCTTATCGCTCTCTTCGCCGCGGGCGGTGAGCATGATGATAGGCACGTTGGACTCTTTGCGGAGCATGCGGGTTACGTCCAGCCCGTCCAGGCCGGGCAGCCCCAGGTCGAGCACGATCAAGTCGGGCGGCTGGGAACGGAAGGCCCGCAGCGCGCCCGGCCCATCGTGGGCGATGGTCACCTGGAAGCCGGCGTGGGCGAGGTAGTCCAGAGCCAACTGGGTGATGCGAGTTTCATCGTCGACGACGAGGATGGTGGGCATAGGCGGATGGAAAACGAAGGACGAGGGTCAGTACAACCGCGGTTGGATTATGCCACGGGTGGCGGGTGACGCCGCGCAGTAAGGTTGAAGCCAAGGCTTTCATGTGTTCGCGTCCGCGCCGGAAAACCAGCAGCAGCGGCGGCAAGTGTTGCCGCTGGGCGCCACGGCGTAGGAGCGCACGCGCCCACGCTGCGCGGGGAGCGCCAACGGCTGGATTTCCCAAGGTAGCCAGATCGGGCGCGATTAGCCTGAGGCGAAGCGTCCGCCGGCTGGCGCCGGCACTGACTGCTGTGCGGCGAGCGGATGCTCCCGCCTTACTCGGGCGCATTGCTGGCTCACGTACGCGCGCTTACGCGCCTCCCCCGGGGGTCTGACCGCCTTCGCCGCTGTGCGCGCGGCGGTGCCATTCGTCGAACATGGGCGGGGCGCCGTGCTCACGGTCCCAGGTCAGCGGGCCGCCCCAGCCGCGCCTGCCCCAATGACCGCGCCAGAAGAGGCCGCGCAGCAGGGCGAAGAGCAGCAAGAAGCCCAGCAGCGGGAACAGGCAGCGCAGCAGGCCGAACCCGAAGCCAAAGCCGCCCCATCCCCAGGGACCGACGTGGTAGGGCATACCGTGGTAGAAGTAGGGCCCAGGGCCGGGCGCGCCTTCAGACAAAACCAGTTGGCCGCTGCTGTTCAGGCCCTGCATGACGCCGAACTGATAGGCGTAGACCCCGACCGTCACCGCGCCGGCCAGCAGCACTAGCGCCACCAAGATACCGATCACAATCCGCCTGGTCATGGGTGTCTCCTTTCCAACACAGGCTCAGCTTTGACGATCGAAAGTATGCAATTGGATTGTGGGTGAAATGTGAAGCCGATGCGGAAGGATAGTGGCGGCTGTGGACACCGGCGGGCGAGCCGCCTGCCAGCGCCCGGTGGCCGGCTACGCCGGCAGCATCTGCGCCGCCGTATATTCCACCACGAAGCCGGGGATATCAATGCCCGTGGCTGGGACGGAGCTGTGAAACTCCATGGTGTGGTTGACTTCGTTGACCAGGTAGCCGCGGTCGGGGTCTTCGAGCACGTCCACGGCCAGCACGCCGCCGCCCACGGCCCGCGCCGCGGCCAGGCACACGGCCTCTAGCTCGGGCGTCACCGGGCAGTTTGAGCCGGCGCCGCCGCGGGCGGTGTTGGTGATCCAGTGCTTCGACGAGCGGTAGCTGGCGGCGACGGTCCGGCCGCCGACCACGTAGGCGCGGATGTCGCGGCCCGGTTTACTGATATATTCCTGCAGGTAGTAGATCTGGTGGTAGTAGCTGCCGAGCACCTCGCGGTGCTCGAGGACGGCCTCGGCCGCGTCGCGGTCGTTGAGCTTGGTCACCAGGCGGCCCCACGAGCCAACGACCGGCTTGAGCACCACCGGGTAGCCCATTTCTTCGATGGCGGCCAGGGCGGACTCAACCGTGAAAGCCACGCGCACCCTGGGCTGTGGGACGCCCCCGGCCTGCAGCGCGGCCGAGGTGGCCAGTTTGTCGCCGCAGGTCTCAGCGACTTGGGCGGTGTTGACGGTGGGAATGCCCCAGGCGTTGAGGATGTGCAGGGCCGCCAGCCCGCGGCCAAAGGAGATGCTGCGTTCGAGCACGACGCCGTATGGCCGCCACGGGTCAGGACACCGCAGGTCAAAGACCAGATCGCGGTCGTCTAGGCGGTCGTAGGGCAGCCCGCGCTTTTCGAGGGCCTCGAACAGCCATCTTTCTTCCACGCGAACGCGTGATAGTAAAACGCCGATCTTGAGCAAGGTGATCCCCGGTCGTCAGTCTGCGGTCAGCGGCTATTGTACCCCGGCAGGCAAGTTGGTATGTGCGCACCTGGGCAGGTAGGTGGGCCGACACGGTCCACTTGCGCCCGTGCGTACCTACACGCTTATACCCACCCCTCACGGTCTGGGTTGAGGCCGCTGATGTCGGCCGCCAGGGGCGCGCCGGCCACCAGAACGCAGACGATCTCAGCCGTAGCCGGGGCTTGGAGGATTCCGTTGCGGAAGTGGCCGGCCGCGGCAATCAGGTTGGGCAGGGCGGCAAACGGGCCCAGGCACGGGCGGCCGTCGGGAGTGGCGGGACGCAGCCCGGCCCAGGCGCCGAGGAAGGCGCCGCCAGCCAGGCGCGGCGAGATCTCGAGACCGGCCGCGGCCACCTGGGCCAGCCCGCCCAGGGTGGTGGCTTCGTCGTAACCCACGGCCTCGACGGTGGCGCCCACCAGGGTCTGCTCGGTGGTCTTGGGCACCAGATAGCCGTGCGAGGAGGCGACCACGTGCCGCACCGGCCGCCCGGCCACAGCCAGCGCCTGGCCGCGCACGGGCTGCACCGGCAGGGCCGGCACGCCGGCAATCTGGCTCGACCAGCAGCCGGCCGCCAGCACGACCCAATCGGCGGCGTAGTGCTGACCGGCGGCGCGCACGCCGGTGACACGGCCACCGGCTTGCTCGATGGCCGTGACGGCGACCCGCTCCAGGCAGGCGCCGGCTCGCTGCGCAGCTTTGGCCAGCGCCAGGGTCAGGGCAGTGTTGTCTACCCAAGCATCGGCGGGGAGGAAGACGCCGCCGAGGAGGGTGGGGTTGAGGGCCGGCTCAAGCAGCAGGCATTCGTCTGCGCCGGCGCGCTCGACCGGCAGGCCCAGCGCTTCATTGGCCGCCAGCAATGCTTCCAGCTCGGGCCAGTCCGCCTCGGCGAATGCCAGCTTGAGTTGGCCGCCGGCGAAATACGGCACGCGCTCGCCGGTGGTCTCGGCTAGCTCGGCCAGCCAGGCCGGGTACAGCTCGCGGCTGCGCAGCGACAGGTGCTGGTAGGCCGGGTGGGCGCCGGGCATGGCGTGAAACTGCAGCACGCCCAGCGCGGCTTGCGAGGCGCCGGCGGCCGGCGCGGTGCGCTCCAGGAGTGTGACGCGCACGCCGGCTTGGGCCAGGCGCCAGGCGCAGGCCGCGCCGATGATGCCGGCGCCGATGACGATGACGTCAGCCATGGTAGGGGCGTCCAACCTCCCAACGGGTTTGCGGTCCTGGGCAGGTGGTGCACGCCCCAATTGCGTGGCTCGTTGTTGAAGGCCCCATCGGAAACGCTTCTACAGCGTGGCCTTGTACATACCGCCGTCGAACGGCAGCATGACGCCGGTCATGAAGGGCACGGCTGGCGAGCACAGGAACACCGCTGCCCGCGCGAATTCCTCCACGGTGCCCAACCGGCCGAGGGGCGACTCTTCGGCCTGCTTCTCCATCTCGGCCTCGACCGTGGTGTGGTTGCGCTGCGAGCGCTCTTCCATGATCTGCATCACCCGCTCGGTCTTAGTCCAGGCGGGCAGGAGGCTGTTGACGCGGATGCCCTCGGGGCCGAGCTCGAGCGCCAGGGTCTTGGTCAGGCCGACCACCGCCAGGCGCAGTGAGTTCGACAGCGCCAGGTAGGGCACCGGCTGGCGGGCCGAGTTGGACGAGAAGGTCAGGATGGACGGGCAGTCCGACTTGCGCAACTCGGGCAGCGCGGCGCGGATCAGGCGCACGACGCTGAAGATGGTGGTGTCCACGGCCGCGCGCCAGGCGTCGAGGTCGTGGTCTTCGAAGCGGCCGCTGGGCGGCCCACCGCAGTTGGTGATGAGGATGTCCAGCCGGCCGAAGCGGGCGGTGGCCATGCTCATCAGCCGGGTCACGTCCTCGTCGCGCGTCAGGTCGGCCTCGACCACCATGGTGGGTGTGCGCCCGTTCTGCTCAAGGAAGATCGCTTCCTGGGTGCGGACCAGGGTGCGGGCGTCGCGGCTGCACATAATAACCGCCGCGCCCTCGCGCGCCAACTCGCGCGCCGTAGCAGCGCCCAGGCCACGGCTGGCGCCGGCGACCAGGGCAATCTTATCTTTCAGTCCGAGATCCATGTTAATCGCCGAACTTGATCCCCTGCGCCAGGGGCAGGTCACGCGACCAGTTGATGACGTTGGACTGCCGGCGCATGTAGACCTTCCAGGCGTCTGACCCGCTCTCGCGCCCGCCGCCGGTCTCCTTTTCGCCTCCGAAGCCCAGCCCGATCTCAGCGCCGCTGGTGCCGACGTTGATGTTAGCCATACCAGCGTCGGAGCCCGTGGCCGAGAGGAAGCGCTCGGACGAGAGCAGGTTGGTGGTGAACATGGCGCTCGACAGGCCCTGCGGCACGCCGTTGTGAATGGCGATAGCCTCGTCCAGGGTGCCGTATTCCATCAAGTACAGGATCGGGGCGAAGGTCTCTTCGCAGACCATCGACGTCTGGCGCGGCATTTTGACAATTGTGGGCTCGACGAAGCACGGACCCTTGTCGGGCAGGCGGCTGCCGCCCGTGACGATCTCGCCGCCTTCTTGTTTGACGCGCTCCAGCGCGGCAAACATGTCGGTGACGGCCTGCTCTTCGACCAGCGGCCCCATCAGGATGCCGTCGTCCAGGGGGTTGCCGATGGTCACCTGGGCGTAGGCGCGCTTGAGGCGCTCGGTCAGGTCGGCGGCGATGGACTTGTGCACGATGATGCGGCGTGTGCTGGTGCAGCGCTGCCCGGCGGTGCCCACCGCGCCGAACAAGATGGCGCGTGTGACCAAGGCCAGGTCGGCGTCTTCGGTGACGATGATGCCGTTGTTGCCGCCCAGCTCCAGGATGGTGCGGCCCAGCCGGCGGGCCACCGTCTCGGCCACGTGCCGACCCATGGAAACCGAGCCGGTGAAGGAGATCAGCGGGACGCGAGTGTCGTTGAGCATGCGTTCGCCGATGACGCTGCCGCTTCCGACCAGCAGGTTGAAGACCCCGTTCAGGTGGTGGTCGCCGGCCACCTGGTTCACCAAGTGCTGCACGGCGATGGCGCACAGCGGCACGGCCGAGGCCGGCTTCCAGACCATGGTGTCGCCGCAGGCGGCGGCAATGGCGGCGTTCCAGCTCCAAACCGCGGTGGGGAAGTTGAAGGCGGTGATGATGCCGACGATGCCCAGCGGGTGCCACTGCTCGTACATGCGGTGGCCGGGGCGCTCGCTGTGGGTGGTGACGCCGTACAACTGGCGCGACAACCCCACGGCAAAGTCGCAGATGTCGATCATCTCCTGCACTTCGCCGAGGCCCTCCGGGCGGATCTTGCCCATCTCCAGGCTTACCAGCTCACCCAACGGTGCCTGGTATTCGCGCAGGATCGTGCCCAGGTCGCGCACGACGGCGCCGCGCTGCGGCGCGGGCACGGTCTGCCAGGTGCGGAAGGCGCCGGCCGCCTGGCGCAGCACAGCCTCGTAGGTCGTGGCCGACGCCTGGGTGATGCTGGCAATCGGCTCGCCGGTGGCCGGGTTATACGACACCAGCGGCTTACCTTCAGGATCGCTGATCCAGCCGTCCGGGCCGGTGCAGGCCCCGGGATTGACTGGTTCGATCTTCAGCTTGTCAAGTAAGGCCTTCATTATGGATCGGTCTCCTTGTTTGGTGGGCGCCGCCCGCGCTTAGGCGTAGCACGGGTGCAACCCGCTCACGCAAATTGTCCGGGTGCGGCCCGCTCCTATGCGTCAGCACCATTCGTAAGTAAAGTTCTCGTAGAACTTCTCGATCTCGGCGAACTCGGCGTCGGTGATCTGGCCGAGCTGCCATTGGAGCTTGGCCATGGCGTAGCGCAGCTCGGCGCGGGTTTCTTTGTTAGTCACCAGCGCCAGCTGCTTTTGCAGCCGGTCCAGGCGGCCCTGCAGAATCGCGGGCGTTTCGGCGGGTGGCGCGGCGCGCAGGACCACCGGCGGGGCGCCGCGGTTGGTCAGCGCGCGAGCCTTGAACAGATAGCTCTCGCGCTCGGGCGCGCAGGCGCTGACGGGGCAAACCCATTGGCAGCGCGGCACCGGGTAGTAGCCGTCGCATTCCATGCACACCATCGGGTCGATCCGAAACTGGCTCGGCGCCGGGGTGATAGCGCGCACTGGGCAGTCGAGTTCGCAGGCGCCGCAGTTGATGCACTCGGCGGTGATCATGTAGGCCACGGCTACAACACCCGCTGCTGGTAAACGTTGGCCAGCCCGGCAGCGGCCACGCGCGCCGCGATGACCTCCAGGTCGGTGGTGTACAGGCCGCGGGCCAGCATGCGCTCGAAGTAGACCGAGCCCGAAAAGGTGTACTTCTTGGTCAGGCCAGCCTCGGTCTCCATCGCCGCGCGCACGTGGCCGATGGCGTCGCCGCAGGCCAGCGTATCGGGCAGCACCAGGGGCTGCTTGCCCGCCAGGTGGCGCACGGCGTTGTGCCCGGCCAGCGCGCCGGTGACGATGGCCTCGGTGTGGCCCACCAGCAGGCCGGCCTTCTCGCCGCCGCAGAACACGTTTTCGGGGCCGCCCAGCACGCGCAGGCTGTCATCACGCGGGGAGAGTTGCGAGTAGCGCATCGAGTTGCCCACCGTGCCCGAGTACGGGTCCTCGTAACGCACGTTCTCTAGCCCGGGCACTTGCCGAAGCTGTTCCAGGGGCATATACGACGTCATCAGCTTGATCTGCCCGGTGTCGAGCAGCACGACGTTCTCGGCAAACTCGGCCGAGGCGTATTGCTGGCAGGCCTTGCCCCCCAGCTTGTGCAGATTGACCAGGTGCCGGGGCAACGGGATGACCAGCACGCCGGCGTTCTCCAGCCGACGCAGCAGGTCGCGGGCGACCGTGTCTTTATTGAGCTTGCACGAGCCGCTCATGGCGCCGATGCCGCCGTCGGCCCGCTTGCCCGAGCGCTCGGGGATGCCGGCCAGGCCGGTGAGGCTAGTGCGCGGGCCAAACGTTGGGCAGCGCGCGACGCACATCACGCAGCCGTTGCCGTGCTCGGTGCAGAAGCTCTGCGACCCGACCGTGCCGGTTGTGTCGATGAAGGCGTCGCCCTCAATCAGGGTGCCGTTCTCCAGTTGGACGGCGCTCAACGACCCGTTGCTGCGGGCGATGCCCGTCACGCGGCTCATCAGCCAGACCTCGGCGCCGTGGGCCAGCACGGCCTGGCGCACGGCCGGCTCGATGATGGCCACGTCGTACAGCGTGGCGTGCTGGTGGCCGGGGAAGGCCACGTTGCGGTGGCGGGCGGCGGCGTCGGCAATCACGAACAACTCGCCCGCGCCCAGCGCGGCCATTTCCTCGGCGGCGGTGAAGCGGCCGTTGTTGCGCATGATGCCGCCCACTAGGCCAGTGCCCAGCAGGCTGTCGGTGCGCTCCAGCACCAGCACCTCATCGGCGCCGGCCTGGCGCGCGGTGAGGGCCGCGGCGCAGCCGGCCCACCCGCCGCCAACGATCACGACTCTAGCCATGTTGTGCTCCTTCACGGGCGGCCTGGGCGGCCGCGTAGCCGGCTTCCAGCGCGGCCTGGTTGCGCGCCACCAGGCGCTGGGGCACGTGCCCGGCCAGGCTCAGCCGCAGTGCGGTCAACGACACAATCTCAGTCAGCGCGGCCACGCAGCCCAGAGCGACCATGCCGGCCGCGATCGGCGCGCCGACGTGCTCGCGCGCCAGGGCCGTGATGGGCACCGGCGCGGCGCCGGGGGGCAGGGGGTCGACCTCGCCGGGATCGGCCACCAGCACGGCGCCGGGCCGCTCGCTGCCGGCGTAACGCTGGGCGGCCGCCTGGCTCAGCAGCACCAGCACGTCGGGCTGGTCGGCGCCGGGGTAGGTGATCGGGTCGCTCCCGGCGATGACGTCCACCAGGCTGGGGCCGCCGCGCGTGGCCGAGCCATACTCGCCGCGCTGGGTGGTCCACAGCCCCTCGTGGCGGCCGAGGGCCTCGCTGAGCACCGTTCCGGCCAGCTTGATACCATGGCCGCCCAAGCCGGCGATGCGCAAGGCGCAGCGCGGCACGCGACGCGCGGGCCGGGCCGGTGCGGCGCCGGCCGCGCGCGCGGCCGGCGCCGCCAGGCCCGCGGTCCAGGCGCGGTAGGCGTCGAAATACTCGGGCCACTCCGACCGGCTGAGGATCCCGATTTCCAACCGGGCGTCGGTGGTAACGCCCAGCACGCCGAACCCTTTGGTTTCGATGGCGGTGTGGATCAGCTCGGCCAGGCCGTCAGGGTCGCGCAGCGAGGCGCGGCCCACCAGGGCGGCGTCGAGGGCCGTCAGCCAGGCCAGCGGGGCCGGCGCGCTTTCCAGGTCCGGCTGATAATAAGGCTGGGTCCAATCCATACGGTCCTGGCTGCCGGGCGCCGCGCCCGCGGTTACGTCGGAGCGCAGCAGCAGCAGGGTCATGCCGATGTTGCGGCGCGCGGCGTGGATCAGGTGATTGGTGCCCAGCGTGACGCTGTCGGCCGACATGATCAGGACCAGCGGCGTGGCGGGCAGCGCCGCGCGCAGCCCGATGGCCAGGGCGATGTTGCGGCCTGGCGGCCCCTGGATGAACGAAAGCGGCGCCCGCCCGCTGGCCTGGCCCACCTCGTAAGGCAGGTCGGCCAGGCTCGACAAGACGATGGGCGGCTCGCGCTCCGGCGCCAGCATCATGGTGGTGCAGATGGCGTCGAGCAGCAGTTGCCAGTTGGTGGCAAAGTGCCGGTCGTAGGTCATGCCTGGTCTCGAGCGTGCGCGGCGCGGGCCGCGCTCACGATCTGGTCGGGTGTGATCTGCAGCCCGTCGGCCCGGTGGAGGCCCTCCACCGGCACGCGGCCGGCGCTCAGGCGCTCGACTTCGTAGCGGATCTGGCCCAAGTTCAGCTCGGGCACAATGAAGCCGCGCACCTGGCCGGCCAGCCGGCGAACGGCCTCTTCGGGGAATGGCCAGAGCGTGATCGGACGCAGCAGGCCGAGCTTGATCCCTTCGGATCGCGCCAGGGTGACGGCGTGCGCGGCGGCGCGGGCCGTGCCGCCGTAGGCCACCAGGGCCAGGTCGGCGTCGGCCAACTGCACCTCTTCCCAAGCCAGGATCTCGTCCAGGTGGGCGTCGAGCTTGGTGGCCATGTGCTCCCACCAGGCGCTGACCACCGCGGGGTCTTCAGTGGGGTAGCCGTGCTCGTCGTGCAGCAGCCCGGTGACGTGATAGCGATACCCTTGCCCAAAGACGGCCAGCGGGCCGACCTCGCCGCGCGCAAAGGGGAAGGGTTTGTAGTCGGCAGGCGGCACGCTCGGCGCGGCGCGCGGCACGATCTGAAGACTGGCCGGGTCAGGCACCTCCACCTTCTCCTTGAGCTGGGCGACGATGGCGTCCATCAGCAGGATGACGGGCGTGCGGAAGCGCTCAGCCAGGTTGAAGGCGCGCACGGCCAGGTGGTAGGTCTCCTGGGCGCTGCTAGGGGTGAGGGCGATGATGGGGTGATCGCCGTGGGTGCCCCAGCGGGCCTGCATCACGTCGCCCTGCGCGGCCTTGGTGGGCAGCCCGGTGCTGGGGCCCACGCGCTGGACGTTGACGACGACGCAGGGGATTTCGCTCATCACGGCGAAGCCCAGGTTCTCCTGCATCAGCGAGAAGCCCGGGCCGCTCGTGGCGGTGGCGCTCTTCAGGCCGCCCAGCGAGGCGCCAATGATGGCCGCCATGCTGGCGATCTCGTCTTCCATCTGAATGAAGACACCGCCCACCTCGGGAAGCCGGCCGGATAGAATCTCGGCGATCTCACTGGAAGGTGTGATCGGATAGCCGGCGTAGAAGCGGCAGCCGGCGGCGACGGCGCCTTCGGCGGCGGCCTCATTCCCGTGCATGAAGGCGATGTGGGTCACGCGCGTTTCTCCACCGCGGCCAGCGACACTTCGATGGCGAAGTCGGGGCAGTGCCGCTCGCACAGCTTGCAGTTGATACAGTTCGCCAGGCCGGGCGCCAGGGGATAGCCCTCGGCGTCGGGTTCCAGCACCGCCTGCGGGCACCAGGCCGTGCACAGTCCGCAGGCCTTGCACAACGCCCGGTAGACCTCGATGTGATAGACGCCACGCACGACCGAGGCCACGTCAGGCGGCCTCGTCGTCGCCGGGCGGGGCCGATTGGGCGTAATAGCGCCCGCTGTAGTCCACCCGGCCGCGCCGCTCGAAGATCACGCCCCGGCGCAGGCGCGTGTCGGTCTGCACGCCGGCCAGCGGCCGGGCGTCGGCAGCCGGCACAGCCGGGGTTTCGGCGTCGGTCAGCCGCACCGGCAGGCGCGCGCGGCGCTGTAGCGTGGGGTTGCTGCGCACGGTGTTGGCGTCCATGGCCATCATCATGCCGGCCGCCTCTGGCGTCTCGTTCATCTTGCCGTAGAGCACGTGGCAGTTGCTGATGACTTCCACCAGAGCAAAGCCCGGACCGCTCAGCGCGCGCTCTACCATCTTGGTGAGCCCAAAGCTGTGGTTGACCGTGGCGCGGGCGAAAAACGCGGCCCCAGCGGCGCGCGCCAGCGCCTCTAGGTTCATCGGCCGCTCGAACGACCCGGCGCGGGCAGTAGTGGTGTGTCCGCCGACGGGCGTCGTGGGCGAGAGCTGCCCGCCGGTTAGCCCGTAGACGCTGTTGTTAACCACGACCGCGACCAGGCCCAGGTTGCGGCGCATGGCGTGCACCAGGTGGTTGCCGCCGATGGACATCGCGTCGCCGTCGCCCATAACGGTGATCACGGTCAGCTCTGGCCGGGCCAGCTTAAGGCCGGTGGCAAAGGCCGGGGCGCGGCCATGGGTGGTGTGCAGCGTGTTGAAGTCGGCGTAGCCCGACATGCGGCCGGTGCAGCCGATGCCCGAGACCATGGCCACCTGGTCCTTGGCCAGGCCGCGGAAGTGGACGGCCTGCGCAATGCTGCTCAGGATAATGCCGAGCCCGCAGCCGGGACACCAGGTGGACGGCAGCATCTGCGGACGGAGGTACTCCCGCAGGATGAAAGAGGTCTGCAATTGGGTGGGCGGGGCGGGGGCGGTCATAGGCAGCGCAGGGCGGAAGATCCCTCACCCGGCAACAACTCCGCCGCGCTGCGCGAGAGCGCCGGGTTCGGGACGACAGAGGTACGGGACGGATGGGCCAGTACGCGCACGATCGCCGGGTGTGGGAGGCTAGCCGGCCCAGGTCAATAGGGCAGCGCGTTGACGATGTCGCGGAACTCCTGCTCGGTGAAGGCCCGCAGGGTCTGGGTGTGGATATTGCCGTGTGAGCTCATCGCCAGCGACAGCCGCGCCATGACTTCGTCGCTAGGGGCTTCTACCAGGGCGGCAAAGTCGTACTGGCCCATGGTTACGTACCAGCCCAGCAGCTTGGCGCTGCTGTTGTCGATGACTTCACGGGCGGTGTCGATGCGGGCGGGCGCGCCGCGGATCTTCTCCATGCCCTGGTGGGTGTAGGTGCCGAGCAGCAAGAAAGTGGCCATGCCTTCTCCTAGCGGGCCTTGCGTGAGCCAAGCCATACTCTGCCATTCTCGCGCAGCGAGTGGCCTGGTGGGCGAACGGTTTGAGTTGTCAGGCGGCCGCGAGGCCCGCCTTGCGGGAACAAAGCCGATATGTTCTGGCGGCCGGGGGGATGGGCCGCGCGCCCGTCCCCCCGGCCGCTATCGCTTGCTTGGCCCTCAGCCGTCTCCGGCCGGCTGCATGAACAGGAAGGGCGACTCTTCGTACCAGCCAACCTCCACGTATTCCGGCAGCGGGCCCTCCGACCCGTAGCGCACCGGCCGGGCCCCGCGCGTGGCCATGGTGGCGATCTTATTCAGGTAGTGCTCGCGCCGCGGCACGCAGGCGTTCACCGGGCACACCTGAAAACACTTCGGAATGTTGTACAACCCCTCGCAGTCGGTGCAGACGTTCGGGTTGATGACGTACTGATTCGGCCCTGGGCTAATCGCCTCGGTAGGGCAGTCGGTGGCGCAGGCGGTGCAGTTGATGCACTCCGCCGTGATCATGTGCGGCATGCTACATAACCTTGGCTTTGTGATAGACCTGCTCAGCCAACGCGCCGGTCAGCCCCGCCTTGGCTACCCGATCGTGGTAGACCTCAGGCTTCGGCCCGTCATACAGGCCACGCTGTTTCATACGCTGGAAGAGCACTGAGCCGGAGAAGGTGTACTTCTTGGACATTCCGCCGGGCCGATCCATCTCCTCGCGCACGTAGGTGATGGCGTCGCCGGTGGCCAGCGTGTCGGGCAGCACCAGCGGCTCCTTGCCGGCCAGGAAGCGCACGGCGTTGTGCCCGGCCACCGAGCCGGTGACCATGGCCTCGGTGTGGCCCACCAGCAGGCCCGCCTTCTCGCCGCCGCAGAACAGGTTGTCCACCGGCCCGCGCACGTGCATGGCGTCGTCGCGCGGCGAGAGTTGCGAGTAGCGCATCGAGTTGCCGATGGTGCCCGAGTACGGATCGAGATAGCGCGCCTCCTCCATGCCCGGGATCTGGCGCAGCTGCTCGAGCGGGATGTATGACGTCATCAGCTTCACCTGCCCGGTGTCGAGCAGGATGATGTTGTGCGCGTACTCGGGCAGGGCGTACTGCTGGCAGGCCTTCAGGCCGAGTTTCTCCTCGTGCACCAGAGCCTCGGGGATGGGCACGATGGCCACGCCGGTGCGCTCCATCTCGTCGATGATGCTGGGGTGGATGGTGTCCTTGGCCAGCTTGCACGAGCCGCTCATGGCTCCGATGCCGCCATCCGAGCGGGTGCCCTGGCGCTCGGCGATGCCCACCAACCCCGCCAAGCTGACGCGCGGGCCGAAGGTGGGGCAGCGCACAATGCACATGACGCAGCCATTGCCGTTTTCGGTGCAGAAGCTCTGGGCGCCCACCGTGCCGGTGGCGTCGACGAAGACGTCGCCCGAGACGTAGGTGCCGTTTTCCAGCGCCACCATGCGGATGAAGTTGGTGCCCTCGCGGTGGGCGCTGGTGACGCGCGCGATCAGCCAGAACTCGACGCCGTACTCCTGCAGGCATTTGCGCACCGCCGGCTCGATGTGGGCCACATCGTAGAAGTTGGCGTGCTTGTGGCCAGGGAACTCGATGTTGCTGTGGCGCGCGTTCTGGTCGCAGACCTGGAACAGATCGCCGGCCCCCAGGGCGATCATCTCTTCGGTGGCCACGAAGCGGCCGTTGTTGCGCATGATGCCGCCCACCAGGCCGGTGCCCAGTAGGCCGTCGGTGCGCTCGAGGATGATCACGCGCTCGGCGCCAGCCTTCTTGGCCGCCAGAGCCGCCGCGCAGCCCGACCAGCCGCCGCCGACCACCACCACATCGGCATGGGTGCTCTTGCGCTTGTAGACGGTGGAGGGCACCTGGCCCATACCCGCGCGTGAATTGCCATTTCCGGAACTGCTCATACTTGCCTCCTAGATCCAATGACGGATGACAGGTGACCGGTGACGGCGTGGAGCGCCTAGGCCGGTGTTGGCCGGGCTCCAGCGGGTGTCGAGGCTCGCACTCGCCAGGTGCCAGAGAGCAGGCGCCAGCGGCAGCGGAAGCCGTGGGCGCAGCGGTGGTAGTGGTGGGCCCGGCGGCAGTGGGCGTGGCCAAACCCGGCGGCGTGGGCCGCGGCGCGGCGCGCGCGCGGAGCTGCAACGAGGATGGGCGCCAGGGGCCGGATCACGGATACCATACGCATCTGCTCAGGCTCAAAACCTTGTCTATTGTGCCGCGAATCCACCAGATTTGCTAGAGCCAATTTCCCCGCTCACACACTGGCATATTCCGCTTGGGCCTGCAGCGCGGCCCGCAGGCGGGCCGGCGTGGCCGGGAGCTGGTACACGCGCACGCCGACGGCGTCGTAGATCGCGTTGCACACCGCCGGGGTCAGCGGCACAGTGGCCACCTCCGAGATGCCCTTGGCGCCAAACGGGCCGGCCGGGTCGGGCTTCTCGATGATCAGTGTCCGGACCGGCGTCGTGGCGTGGATGGTGGGCACACCCAAATCGCCGAAATCGGCGAACTTGGGGAAGCCGTTCTCCATCGGGTAATCCTCGGACAGCGCATAGCCAATGGCCATCATGCAGCTGCCTTCCACCTGTCCCTCGATCTTCTGCGGATTAATGGCGCGGCCCACATCGTGCGCGGCCCAGACTTTCAGCACGCGCACCTGGCCCGTCTCGGGATTGACCTCCAACGCGCAGGCCTGGGTGATGTAGGCATAGGCCGGGTAGTTGCGATAGTCCTCGGCCGAGACGCTCTTGCGGCCTTCGTGGTCGGCCAGCGCGAAGGTCTTGGGGGCCACGTGCACGTAGCTGCAGGCGGCCTTGTCGCCGCGCTGGTCGAGGTCGCTGGCCAGCTCGTTCAGGGTCATATGCTGCTCGGTGCGCGTGTCGGCCACGCCCTCGGGCACCAGGATGACCTCGTCGACCGGCACTTCCCAGATGGCGGCGGCCTTGGTCACCAGCGTGTCCTTGAATTGGTTAGCGGCCTTCTCCACCGCCGCGCCGCTGATGAGGGTCTGGCGCTCGGCCACGGCGCCGCCGTGCTTGTGCGTCAGGACCGTGTCGCCCGAGATGACCTCGAGCGCGCCGGGCGGCAGCGGCAGCACGCCGCGGGCGATCTGAGCCATGGTGGTGCGGATGCCCTGGCCAAAGTCGACGGCCGAGACGCGCAACTGGACGCGGCCATCGGGCAGCAAGGTGAAGGTGGCGCCAGCGTCGTCGACCTTGCCCTTGCCGGCGCCGACGTTCTTGAAGCCGCTGGCCACGCCCAGGCCGAGCTTCCAGCCGGGCGTCACCATTTGGCGAATGCGCGGCAAGTCCTTGGTCAGCGCCTCGCGCGCGGCCACCAGGGTCTCTTCGATGGCGACGCTGTAGCGCAGGATCTCGCCCGAGGCGGTCTTGCTGCCGGGGCGCAGGCAGTTAAGCAGCCGCATCTCGATTGGGTCGAGGCCCAGTTTGCGGGCCGCCTCGTCCAGCAGCGACTCGATGGCAAAGGCTACCTGGTTGATGCCGAAGCCGCGGAAGGCGCTGCTCTTGACGTTGTTGGTGTACATCGCCCAGCCTTCGATGCGGAGGTTGAGGACCTCGTAGGGCCCGCAGGCGAAGATGCAAGCCTGATCGATCACGCGCGGGCTCATATCGGTGTAGGCGCCGGCGTCCGACAGCAGTTTGCAGTCCACGGCCAGGATGCGGCCCTCGCGGCTGAGGCCCACGCGATAGTCCATGTAGTAGGGGTGACGCTTTGTGCTGCGGAAGAGCGATTCCTCGCGGGTCAGGGTCATCTTGGTTGGCCGGCCGGTGACGAAGGTGGCCAGCGCGAGCAGCGGCTCGACCGTGCCGTCGATTTTGCTGCCAAAGGCGCCGCCGCCGGGCGTGCAGATGACGTGGACACGCTCTTCGGGTAGGTTGAAGATCGCCGAGAGTTGGGCGCGCAGCTCGAAGGGGAACTGGGTGGGAGTCTTGATGACCAACCGGTCGTCGTCCCAATATGCGACGCCCGCCTCCGGCTCCAGGTAAGCGTGCTCCACCCAAGGGGTCTCAAAATGGCCCTCGACGATCAGGTCGGCCTGGGCCAGGCCCTGGGCCGGGTCGCCGACGGTGTGCACCAGGTGCTTGCAGATGTTGCCCTCGGGGAAGAGCTGGGGCGCGTCGGGCTTGAGGGCGTCGGCCGCCGTAAAGACGCCCGGCAGCGGCTCGTAGTCCACCTTCACCAGGCGGGCAGCCTTCTCGGCTGCCAGGTCGTTCTCGGCTACCACTAGCGCGACGGCGTCGCCGATGAAGCGCACACGGTCGTCGGCCAGCACCGGCTGGTCGCGCTTGAGGTTGCCGAAGCGGTTGACGCCGGGCACGTCTCTGGCGGTCAGCACGCGCACCACGCCCGGCACGGCCTCGGCCGCGCTGGTGTCGACGCCGATCAGGTTGGCGTGCGGATGAGCGCTCCACACGGCCTTGAGGTACAGCATGCCGTCCAGGTAAAGGTCGTCGGCGTAGGTCAGGGCGCCCTTGGCCTTCTGCACGCCGTCGTAGTCCATCACCGAGGCGCCCAGGCCGCCGGCCTCGACCACGCCGATCTCGTCGGCCTGGGCTAGGGCGCGCGCGGCCTGCTTGACGGCATCGATGATCTTGTTGTAGCCCGTGCAGCGACAGATGACGTCTTCCAGACCCTGCTTGATTTCGGCCTCGCTGGGGTTAGGGTTGGTGTCGAGCAGGGCCTTGGTGGCCATGATCATACCTGGCGTGCAGAAGCCGCACTGGCTGCCGCCGGAGTTGATAAAGGCGGCCTGGATGGGGTGCAGACCGCCATTATCGGCCAGGCCCTCGATAGTGACGATCTCGGCATTCTGCAGGCTGCGCATCTGCAGCAGGCACGACTTCTTGGGCTTGCCGTTGACCAGCACCAGGCAGTTGCCGCAGTGGTTGGTGCCGCAGCCGTTTTTGGTCCCGGTCAGGCGCAGATCGTCGCGCAGGGTCTTGAGCAGGCTTAGCCGGGTGGTAATCGCCGGGCTCAGGCGTTTCTCGCCCAAATAGTCGAGCAGACTGTCTTTGGTGGGCACGGTGGCCTGATAGGGCTGGCCGTTGATCTTCAGGTTCACGGTCAAGGTTTCCATCTACTTGCCTCCTATACACCACAATAGTCCCTCGCCGGCATGCCCGCGCGGGAGGGAAACGGCGCAACCCCTTCGTTTCGCCCAATCGGACCCGGCTCCAGGGCGCCCTAATCGCCGGCCACGGGCACGTTGACCACGCCCGCGGTCACCAGGCGCCGCGGGGCGGTGGGCATCTTGAGCGCTAACAGCGCTGCCAGGCCTGCCACGGCGGCCAGGAGCCAGAAATCGGCGCGGAAGGCGGGCAGGGCGCTGGTGCCGCCGCGCTCGAGCACGGCGCCGAAGATAGTGGCGCCGAGCGTGCCCGAGACGAAGCGCAGCATGTTGAAAATGCCCAGGGCCACGCCGAGCTGGGTCTTGTCGATGACGAGCGTCACGGCGTTGGCGGTGGGCGATTGGGTCATGCCCATGCCGGTGCCCAGCAGGGTAAGCATGCCGGCGATCAACCATGGGCTGGTGCCGGCCGTCCACAGCGAGAACCCCAGCCCAATCAGCGCCACCGTCCCCATGCCCACCAGGCAGGTGAAGCGGCTGCCGATCTTGTCCGACAGGCGGCCGGCGGCTGGCGAGATAAAGGCCAGGCTGACGGCCAGCGGCGCGATCAGCAGCCCGGCGTTGCCGCTGGTGCGGCCCTGTACGTTGATTAGGAACTGCGGCAGCAAGAGCTGCAGGCCGAACAGGCAGAAGAGCTGGGCGGCGGACACAAAGGTCACCACGCCATAGCCCGAGTTGGCGAACAGCCGCAGGTTGACGAAGGGCTGGCTGGCGCGAAGCTGTGAGACGATGAAGAAGGCGAACAGCCCGGCGCAGGCCAGCCAGAGCGCGACGGTGGCGGCCGGGCTAAAGGTGCCTTGCAGGCCCTCGCTCAGGTTAAACATGATCATGATCATGGCCGCCGTCAGTGTCGCGGCGCCCACCAGGTCGAAACGCTCACGGGTGTGCTTGTGGTCGGTGGGCACCACCAGCCAGATCAGCACGACGCCCAGCAGCGTCAGCCAGGCGTTGAACCAAAAAACCGACTGCCAGCCGAAATACTGCACCAACAGCCCGCTGATCACGGGTCCAAAGCCATGCCCGGCGCCGTTGGCGGTGGCCCAGAACCCAAGCGCGCCGCCGCGCTGCTCGGGCGGGAAGACCTCGGCGATGATGGCCATGATGGCTGGCAGGGTGGGGGCGTTGCACAGCCCGGCCACCGCGCGCCAGAAGATCATCCAGCCGATGTTGGGGGCGACGGCGCCCATGGCCGACGAGGCCACCAACCCGATCATGCCGATCAGGTAGATGCGCTTGTAGCCGAACATATCGCCCAGCCGTCCAAAGACCGGCATGAGCGTCGAGAACAGCAGAATGTAGATGGTGACGATCCACACGCCGGCGTTCAGGCCAATGCCATAGTGCTCCATGATGGACGGCAGGGCCACGTTGGACATGCTGTTGCCGAAGGTGCCCACCAGCGAACCGGTGAGGACGGTCGCGAGGATGGCCCAGCGGCGGTTGCCATAGTCAATCCGTTGTTGGGTCGGGTTGCTTTTCAAGATCGACGCTCACTCCACCAGGTGGCAGCTAACGTAGTGACCGTCGCCCACCTGGCGGGGCGCTGGCTCCTCCTCAAAGCAGATCGCTTGCGCGAGCGGGCAGCGCGTGTTGAAGCGGCAGCCCTTAGGCGGGTTGATGGGGCTGGGGATCTCGCCCTTGAGCACGATGCGCTCGCGCTTCTTTTCCAGCTTGGGGTCGGGGATGGGCACCGCCGCCAGCAGCGCCCGTGTATAGGGGTGCAGCGGCTGATCGTAGAGCGTCTTGCTGCCGGCTACTTCCATGATCTTGCCCAGGTACATGACCACCACGTGCTGGCTGATGTGGCGCACTACGGCCAGGTCGTGGGCGATGAACAGGTAGGTCAACCCGAAGGCCTCCTGCAAGTCCTCTAGCAGGTTGATGATCTGGGCCTGGATCGAGACATCCAGGGCCGAGATCGGTTCGTCGCAGATGACGAAGATTGGGTCGGAGGCCAGGGCGCGGGCGATGCCGATGCGCTGGCGCTGCCCGCCCGAGAACTCGTGCGGGTAGCGGGTGTAAACGCGCGGGTCGAGCCCGCACACGCGCAGCAGTTCCTGCACCCGGTCACGGCGGGCCGCGCCCTGGGCCAGCCCATGCACCATCAGAGGCTCGCCCACGATCTGCTCGACCGTCATCCGCGGGTTGAGCGAGGCGTAGGGGTCCTGGAAGACCATTTGGATCTTGCGGCGCAGCTGGCGCATGTGCTCGCCGGTGCTATGCACCATGTCCTGTCCTTCGAAGTGCACGGCGCCGGCCGTAATCGGGTTCATCTTCACCAGCGCCAGGCCGGTGGTCGATTTGCCGCAGCCGCTCTCGCCCACCAGTCCCACGGTCTCGCCCGGCTTGACGCTGAAGGAGATGCCGTCGACGGCCTTGACCGCGCCCACCTGGCGCGCGACCGGGAAGCCGCGATAGATGGGGAAGTGCACCTTGAGCTCGCGCACCTCCAGCAGGGTCTCGCGGCGGGCGCCGTTCGGCGCGTGAACGCTGGCGGCAGTGGTGTCAGGCGAGGCGAGGCTCATGGCGGGCACTCCTCAGCTGCGCCACGTCGACCCAGCAGGCCGAATAGTGGTTCTCGGCCACCAGCATGGGGGCGGGGCGCTCGGTGCGGCAGCGGTCAAGGCGGAAGGGACAGCGCGGCACAAACGGGCAACCCTGGGGCGGGTTGGCCAGGTCGGGCGGCAGGCCGGGGATGGGCGTCAGGCGCTTGCTGCTGCCCAAATCCAGTCGCGGGATGGCGCCGAGCAGCCCGAGCGTGTAGGGATGGCGCGGATCGTCATACAAGTCGGCGGCCGGGGCGTTCTCCATGACGTGGCCGGCGTACATGACGACGATGCGGTCGGCCAGCCCGGCCACGATGCCCAGATCGTGAGTGATCCAAATGACCGCCATGCCGGTCTCGTCGCGCAGGCGCTTGACCAGCGTGGTGATTTGGGCCTGGATGGTGACGTCCAGGGCGGTGGTGGGCTCGTCGGCGATGAGGAGCTTGGGATTGCACGACAGCCCCATGGCGATCATCACGCGCTGGCGCATGCCGCCCGAGAACTGGTGCGGGTAGTCGTCTAGGCGGTTGCCGGCGTCGGGGATGCCCACCAACTGGAGCATTTCGTGGGCGCAGGCGCGCGCGGCCTGGCGGTCGTAGCCCAGGTGCAGGCGGATGGCCTCGCTCATCTGCTGGCTGATGGTCAGCACCGGGTTGAGCGACGTCATCGGGTCCTGGAAGATCATGGCGACTTCTTTGCCGCGCACCTTGCGCATCTCTTCCTTGCTAAGCTGCAGTAGGTCGCGGCCCTTAAACAGCACCTTGCCGGCCGTAATCCGTCCGGGTGGGGAGGGCACCAGGCGCATGACCGACAGCATCGTGACACTCTTGCCCGAGCCGCTTTCGCCGACGATGCCCAGGGTCTCGCCGTCGGCCAGCGAGAGGTTGACGCCGGCCACGGCCTCCACCGCCTTGCCTTTGGTCCGAAACACAGTGCGCAAGCCTTGAACGTCCAGGAGCGTGGTCATGCGTGGTGGTCCTCGCCGCGCCTCTGAGGATGGGCACCCGGCAGCACCCGGCTGACTTCCTCCGGGCGGATCAGCATGACCGGGCAGGCGGCGCGCCGCGCCACCCGGTCGGCGGTCGGGCCATAGGCATAGGGCTCGGGGCCGCCTTCGCCGTGAGTGCACATCACGATCAGGCCGATGCCGTTGTCCTCGGCGTACTCCAAAATGCCGCCGGCTGGCCGGCCGAAGGCCACGCCGACTGCTACCTTCAAGCCTTGCGCCTCCAGGCGCTCGGCGGCCGGCATCAGCAGGCGCTTGGCCTCGGCCTCCTGGCTGGCCATCTCGCTTTCCTTGTAGATCGGATGGTGGGCCATGTCCAGGTCGTCTTCCGAGCGCGGGAGCTGCAGCGAGCTGAGGAAAGAGGCTGCCAGCTTGAAGGCGCCGCCCGAGCGCCCCTCGGGGGCAGGCACGACCATCAGCAGATGCAGCGTCGAGCCGAGCGGGCCGGCGATGGCGGCCGCGTAGGGCAGGGCCTCTTCGGCCAGATCTGAGCCGTCCAGCGGAACGAGGATGTTGGCGAACATCAGGCCTCCTTGCTGGCCTTCTTGAAGCGCTGCTGTGGGTCGGTGACCGAGCGCAGCCAGCCGGCGACCATGTTGATGAAGAGCACGCTCAGGCCGATGGCCACGCCGGGGAAGGTCACCAACCACCAGGCCTTGGCCATGTAATCGCGCCCGTCGGACAGCATCAGGCCCCAGGACGACTCGGGCGGCTGGATGCCCATGCCCAGGAACGACAGGGCGGCCTCGGCCAGGATAATGCGGGCCAGCTCCATCACGGCGATGGTCAGGATGGGCGAGACCAGGTTGGGCAGCAGGTGCGCGAAGACGATGCGCAGGTCGCTGGCGCCGATGACGCGCGCGGCCTTGACGAAGACCTCCTCGCGCAGCGAGAGCGTCACCCCGCGCACGATGCGGGCGAAGATCATCCAGCCGTTGATCATCAGCGCGAACATCATGTTCTGCAGGCTGGGCCCGAGCATGATCAGCAGCGTCAGCGCCACCAACAGGCCCGGAAACGCGGTCTGGATGTCGATCCAGCGCATGATGAGGGTGTCGACCCGGCCGCCGAAATAGCCGGCCAGCAGCCCCAGCACGGTGCCGAACAGGCCCGTCACCGAGACTACGCCCAGGCCCACCAGCAGCGACACGCGGCTGCCGTGGATGATTCGGTCGAGGATCGGCCGGCCGAGCTGGTCGGTGCCCAACAGGTAGTGGTAGTTGAACTCGCCGTCGATCGTCAGGGCGGGGGGCGACAACCGCATCCGCAGGTTCTGTTTGGTGTACTGGTCGGCGGTGTAAGGGGCGGTGGCGGCCAGGAGCAGGACGATCAGGAAGCCGATGGCGCCGACCAGGGCGACCCGGTCGCTGACCAGGTCGGCCAGCAGTTCGCGCAGCGCATGCAGCGCGGGGAATTTTCGCTCGGCGACTCGCTCGGCCGGCTCAACCCGGGCGTCGGCTAACCTCAGATCGCGCAGGGTGGTTGCCATGGGACCTCCTGGTCTGGCTAGGTGAGGCGGATACGCGGGTCGAACCAGCCGTAGGTCATGTCGATGAGCAGGTTGAGGGCCACCACTAGCACGCCGACTACGAAGACGTCTGCCTGCAGCAGGAAAAGATCCTGGCGGCGGATGGCGTCCATGGCCAACAGACCCACGCCCGGCCAGCCGAAGACTACCTCCACGATGACGGTGAAGCCGGCCAGCAGGCGGCTGAGCTCCCAGCCGCTAAGGGTGACGATGGGAATGGCGGCATTCTTGAGGGCGTGGCCCATAATGACGGTCTGCTCGGACAGCCCGCGGGCCCGGGCGGCGGTGACGTAGTTGCGGCCGAGTTCGTCGAGCACGCTGGAGCGCACGATCTGTGTGATGCGGCCTAGCGGCGCGGCGGCCAGGGTGACGGCCGGCAGCACCAGGTGCTTGAGCGTGCCGTAACCCGAGGTATAGAACCAGCCCAGGTTGACGGCGAAGACCAGGATGAACATCAGGCCGAGCCAATTGGAAGCCACGCACATGCCCGCCAGCGAGCCCAGGCTGCAGGCATGGTCCAGCAGGCTGCGCGGCCGCAGCGCGGCCAGCACCCCCAGCGGCACGGCGAAAAGGATAGCCAACCCCATGGCGGCGAATGACAATAAGAACGTGGCCGGCAGACGGTCGATCACCAGCGGCAGGGCCGGCACGCGCTGCCAGAGCGAGTTGCCGAAATCGCCGCGCAGGGCGTCCCACGAAAAGCGCGCAAATTGGACCAGCAGAGGATCGTTAAGGCCGAGGGTCTCGCGCATCTGCTCGCGCTGGGCTTCGGTGGCTTCCAGCGGCAGCATCAGCTTCACCGGGTCGCCGATGACGCGGGTTATGACGAAGACCAGGACCGACACGGCGGCCACTGAGATCGTGGCATAGAACAGGCGGCGCAGCAGATAACCTACCATCGAGTCATCCTCCGGGGCGGTTCCGCCAGCGCCCTGGGGCGCCGGATGCCAGGCTAAGGGTCCGCTTGGCGGCCTCGCCCGCCGTTCGATCTGCTTGGCGAGGGTCAGACCAGCCAGGCCGGCCGGCTTGGCGCCGGGCGGCCTGGCTGGTCTGGGGTACGGACAGCGTTACTTCAGGCTCATCTCCGTGATCAACAGGCGGCCGTCCAGGCGCGGCTCCCAGTTCAGGCGCTCGCTCAGGCCGTAGATGTTCTCGATGTTGACCAGGAACAGGTGCGAGGCCTCGTCGTGCGCGGTCTTGACGATCTCATGGTACATGGCTTCGCGGGCGGCAACGTCGGTCTCGGTGCGCGCGGCGTTGATCATGGCCGTGACTGCCTCGTTGCAGTACGACGGCGCCGTGCCCTCGCAGGAGTAGTAGCCCGAGAGGGTGCGGTCGGCGTCGAGCAGCGTGTTGTCGTGCGAAACGAAGATCATCGGGGCGCGGTTGTCCGGGTCGAAGAGGATGTCGAGGTAGTTGGAGAACTCGCTGATGTTGATGCGGACGTTCAGGCCGACCTCGGCCAGTTGGCCGGCGACCACTTCCACCAACTCCTTGTCCTTGAGCCAGCGTCCGACCTCGCTCTCCAGCACAATCTCGGCGCCGTCGTAGCCGGACTCGGCGATGAGCTCTTGAGCTTTCGCCGGGTCGTACGGGTAGGCCTTGACGTCGGGGTTGTAGCCGAAGTGGCCTGGGGTGAGCACCTGGCCGTCGGCCGGGACGGCGTAGCCGCCATAGATCGCCTCGGCAATGCCCTCTTTGTCGACGGCGTAGTTCATGGCCTGGCGCAGGCGCACGTCGGCCAGCACCGAGTCAGGACCGTTGTGCAGCAGGATCACCGGGAATTCCAGCCCCGGGCGGTGCACGGCCACCGGGGCGGAGTCGATCTGTTCGGGCAGCAGGCCGAAGACCAGGTCGACCTCGCCGGCCTGCAGCGCGGCCAGGCGGGTGGACTCTTCCAGGATCGGGCGGTAGTGCACGACGTCAATGCTGCCGGGTTCGCCCCAGTAGTCGGGGTTCTTCTCGATGGTGACGTCCACGCCGCGGTCCCAGGAGACGAACTTGTAGGGGCCGGTGCCGATGGGGGTCGTGGCAAAGACCTCGGGGTCGGCCTGGACGTGGCCGGGCTCGACGATCATCAGCATGTTCAGGCGCGCCGGCAGGATCGGGTCGGGGCCGTTGGTCAGGATGCGGACGACGTTGTCGGATACGGCCTCGGCCGAGGTGATGGTGGCGAAGTTGTTGACCTGGTCGGAGGCGGTGGCGGGATCGACGATGCGGTTGACGCTAAAGGCGACCGCTTCGGCGTTGAAGGGCGCGCCGTTGTGGAAGGAAACGCCCTCGCGCAGCGTGAACTCCCAGGTGGTGTCGTCGACCTGGGTGTACTCGGTGGCCAGCAGCGGCTGGAGCTCGCCGGCGGCGTCGCGGGTGAGCAGCGTCTCGTAGACGTTCTCGTTCACCGCGCGGCCGTTGCCATCTTCGCT
>JADLEU010000107.1 GCA_020845955.1 Anaerolineales bacterium | reverse complement strand
GGCGGGCGGGCGGGCAGCGGCCGCTGTACGTGCAGTCTGGCGGCGAGGTCACCGACCGCTCGGTCGACGGTCTGCAGTACGGCCGCTTCCTGTGCGCGATCTTCGACGAATGGGTCCAGCACGACGTTGGGCGGGTGTTCGTGCAGATCTTCGACACCACGCTCGGGGCGCATCTCGGCCAATACAGCCTGTGCATCTTTGCCCCGACGTGCGGGAATGCCCTGGCGCTCGAACACAACGGCGACCTGTACAGCTGCGACCATTACGTGGAGCCTGGTTCCCTGCTGGGCAACATCCAGGACACGCCCCTGATCGAGCTGGTCGCGTCGGACCGGCAGCGCCAGTTCGGGCGCGACAAACGGCAGACGCTGCCGCGCTGCTGCCGCGATTGCGAAGTGCGCTTTGCGTGCAACGGCGGCTGCCCGCGCAACCGCTTCGTCCGCGCGCCGCAAGGCGAGGCGGGGCTGAATTATCTCTGCCCCGGCTACAAGCTGTACTTCAATCACGTGAACGGCGCGATGCGCGTGATGGCCGACCTGCTGCGCCAGGGACGGCCTGCGAGCGAGATCATGACGACGAATTCGCCCAAGCCGAAGGCCGTTGGACGCAATGATTTGTGCCCGTGCGGCAGCGGCAAGAAGCACCGGCTGTGTCACGGGCGGCGGGGGGAAACCTAACCCCCGGCCCCCTTCCCTAAAAGGGAAGGGGGAGAGACCCTAAAGGTCTTAAAGACCTTTAGGGTCTGATTTCGCTCGCGTTATAATGGCCGCGTACGCCTTATGGACAGCCTGCGCGCGCTCTTCGACCTCAACCGCCAGATCTTCCAGTTCCTGTATGGCCTGGTGTTCTTCGTGCTCGGCCTGGCTATCGCCGTCCAGACGCGCAGCTACTCGCGCCTGGAGCTGGCCCGCAGCCTGGGCTGGCTGGCCGCCTTCGGTCTGCTGCACGGCTCGTACGAGTGGGCCGAGCTCTTCGCGCCGGTGCAGGAGGCCTATCTCAGCGAGCGGGGTATCTTCAGCCTGCACCTGATCCACCTGGCGCTGCTGTGCCTGTCGTTCGTGGCGCTGTTCGAGTTCGGCGTGGCGTTGCTGCGCCCGCTGGGCCGGGGGCAGTGGCTGCACAACCTGTCGGTCGTCATCCTGGGCGCCTACCTGCTGGTTATCGCCTGGCCGCTGCCGCTTTGGCTGCCCGACCCGCACACCTGGCACCGCGGCGCCGAGGCCCTGGCGCGCTACGGCATCGCCTTCCCGGCCGGGCTGCTGGCGGCCTACGGGCTGCGCGAGCAGACCTTCCTGCACATCGCGCCGCTCAACGTGCCGCGCATCATCCGCACCCTGCGCGTGGCCGGGGTGGCGCTGGCGCTCTACGCCCTGGCTGGCGGGCTGATCCCGCCGCGCGTGCCCTTCTTCCCCGGCAGCTGGCTGAACAGCGAGTCCTTCGAGCGCGCGCTGGGCGTGCCGCCGCTGGTGATCACGTCGATCATCGGCCTGGTGCTGGCCGTGGCCGTCATCCGCGCGCTGGAGGTGTTTGACCTGGAGACGCGGCGGCAGATCGAACAAATGGAGCAGCAGCAGATCCTGGCCGCCGAACGCGACCGCATCGCGCGCGACCTGCACGACGGCGCCATCCAGACCGTCTACACCGCCGGGCTGCTGGTCGAGTCGGCCTACACGCTGACGCCGCCCGACAGCCCGGCGGCCAGCCGGCTGGAGAAGGCCATGCTGGTGCTCAACGACGCCATCGCCGCGCTGCGCCGCAACCTGGGACAATTGCGCCCGGCCCGCTCGAGCGAGAGCCTGGCCGAGGCGCTGGAACACCTGGCGGCCGACCCGCGCTTCCGCTCGATGGTTGATGTGCAGCTCCAGGTGGACCTGCCGCCTACGGCGGCATTGGCGCCGGCCCGCACCGACCACGTGCTGGCGGTGGTGGCTGAGGCGCTCTCGAACGTGGTGCGGCACGCGCGCGCTCGGCACGTGCTGATCTCGGCCGCGCGGCGCGACGGGCACTTGACGCTCACCGTGCAGGACGACGGCATCGGGGCTGGGCCGGCGCCCAGCGCGGGCTACGGGCTGCGCAACATGCGCGACCGGGCGCGGCTGTTGGGCGGCGAGCTGCAGGTGGCGGGCAGCGCGGGCAAGGGCACCCGCGTGCAGCTCAGCTTGCCGTGGGACGAGGCGCACTGACCCCAATGGCCAAGACGCGCGTGCTGCTGGTGGACGACCACGAGGTGGTGCGGATGGGGCTGATGGTGCTGATCAACGACCAGCCCGACTGCGAGGTGGTGGGCGAGGCCGGCACGGCGGCCGAGGCGCTGCGGCTGGTGGAGCGGCTGCAGCCCGACGTGGTGCTGATGGACATCCGCATGCCGGGCGAGGGCGGCATCAGCGCCACGCGCGAGATCAGCCAGCGCTTCCCCAACACCAAGGTCGTTATCCTGACCTCGTACGCCGACGACGAGCTGGTGGTGCGCGCCATCGCCGCCGGGGCGGTGGGCTACGTGCTCAAGCAGGTGGGCAACGCCGAGCTGCTGCGCGCCATCGCCGCCGCGGCGCGGGGCGAGGCGCTGATGGACCCGGCCACCACGGCGCGGCTGCTGGCGCGCGTGCGCGCCAGCGAGCGCCAGGCCCAGGCCGACGTGTTCCGTGACCTGTCAGAGCGCGAGCTCGAGGTGCTGGCCGAGGTGGCGCGCGGCAAGACCAATGCCGAGGTGGGCCAGGCGCTCAACTTGAGCGAGAAGACCGTGCGCAACTACCTGAGCAGCGTGCTCGACAAGCTGCGCCTGAGCAACCGGGTGGAGCTGGCGGCCTTCGCGGTGGAGCACCGGCTGTTCGAGTGGCTGGAGCGGCGGGGATAAGGCAGGGTCTAGCAAAGGCGGGACGCCCGAACGGGTTTTGGCGATCAAGCTCGGCAATGACCGTGAGCGCAATCGCGGCTGCCAGCCGCTCGCCGCGTCCAGTGCCAGCCCGCCGAGATCGCCCGGGCCGCTTGGCATGCATGCGAGCCTCTCTTGCGGTTCCTACGATTGGCGGCGTCGCGCAGGTGGTAGGAGCGCGTTGCACGGGCGATCCGGCCTGTGGGCATGAGCACCGCCGGGCGTTGCCCCTAGGGAGTGCTTCGCAAAACGCCCGGCACGCTTCGCGAAAGGCGCGAAGCCCGCTGCGCCGGCTGGCACAGGGCAGCAGGATGGGATGAGGGTGGAAAGCGTCTGGCGGTGTTCGCGATGCCAGTTCTGAGAAGACCAGTCAGCGACCCGCGGGGGGATGAGGCGGTGCAGGTGGTGGCGCGCAGGTGAACGCCGGCCGAGCTGCTGGCCCGCCGCGCCCGGGAAGGCGCCGCGGCGTGGGCCGAGGGCGATACACTGACCTTCGTCTATGACGGCCCGGGCAGCGAGGTCCAGATCTGCTGCGGGATCCAACAGCCGATGCAGCGTGTGGGGGACGGCGGCCTATGGGCGCTTACGGTGCGGGTCCGCGACCTGCCGGAGGCCGCCATCCGCTATGCCTTCTTCGCTGACCTCGGCCGCCAGACGCCGGACCGCCTGCCTGAGTGGGCCGAGTGGCGCGGGCCGCAGGCGCCGCTGCCGGCCCGGCGAGCGGAGCCGCTGCAGGGGCAGATCCGCCGGCACACGCTGGAGAGCGCCGTACTGGGCGGGCGGCGCGGCTTGACCGTCTACCTGCCTCCGCATCACGATCCACGCAAGCCATGGCCTGCCGTCTATGCCGCGGATGGCCAGGCGGTGCCCGGCCTGGCGGCGACGCTGGAACTCCTCATCGCGGACGGTACACTCCCGCCTGTCGTGCTGGTCGGTGTCCATTCGCGGAGGCGCCAGCCTCGGCCTCAGCGCGGCCTGGGCGCGACCCGCGCGCCCAGGAGTACCTGCCGCGGGTCAACGCCAAGCGCTTCGCGGCGCACGCGCATTTCTTCGTCGAAGTGGTCCCCGCCCGGGCCGAAGGTGATCTCGGCGCCTCGGTGCGCCGAGAGGAGCGCGCGGTGTTCGGATACTCGAACGGCGGCGTGTTCGCCGCGGCGTTGGGGCTGCGCTATCCCAAGCGCTTTGGCCGCGTCCTGGCCTTCTCGGTCGGGGTCTCGCCGGCTGGGCGCCGGGCAGCATTTCCAAACCAGCCGCCAGACTTTTACCTGCTGGCGGGCACGTTGGAAGAAGGTTTCTACCGGGGGACGGCGGCGTTCGCCGACTGGCTGCGGTCGCGCGGGGCGGCGGTCGCGTTCCACGAGCGGGTGTGCGGGCACGATATGCTGATGTGGGAGGAGGCGTTGCCGCCGGCGGTGGGGTGGGCGTTTGGGACTTGATCTTCCAACAACCTGGACTACACTTCCCTGCACTTGGGCCGCCGGCATGCCTGAAAGGAGCGCGTCACATGCAGGGCCTGATGATGGACTACCCCCTCACCCTGACACCGCTGCTGGACCGCGCGCAGCGCCTGTACCCGCACAAAGAGATCGTCACCAAGGTCGGGCCTAACCTGGAGCGCAGCAGCTACGCCGAGGTGGCCGCCCGGGCCGGTCGCCTGGCGGAGGCTCTTGCTCGGCTGGGCGTGCTGCCTGGCGATCGTGTGGCGACCTTCGCCTTCAACAGCAACCGCCATCTGGAGCTGTACTTCGCCGTGCCGTGCATGGGCGCCGTGCTGCACCCGCTCAACCTGCGCCTGCCGGCCGAGCAACTCATCTACGTCATCAACCACGCCGAAGACAAAGTCTTGTGCGTCGATCCGGGGTTGTGGCCGGCCGTCGAAAAGCTGGCGCCGCACCTGAAGACCGTGCAGCACTTCGTGGTCCTGGGCGACCATACGCCCGAGACCAGCCTGGGCTCGGTGCACGCCTACGAGGCCCTGCTGGCCGAGGCGGCCGCCGGCTTCACCTGGCCAGCGTTGGACGAAAACACGGCGGCGGCCATGTGCTATACCTCCGGCACCACCGGCCATCCCAAGGGCGTCGTCTACAGCCACCGCTCCATCTATCTACACGCCATGGCATTGGTGATGCACGAGGCCATGAACATCTCCGAGCGCGATGTCTTCATGCCGGTCGTGCCGATGTTCCACGTGCTGGCCTGGGGCACCCCCTATGCCTGCACGCTGGTGGGCGCCAAGCAGGTCTTCCCCGGCGCGCACCTTACGCCGCTCGATCTGGCGGGGCTGATCCAGGCCGAACGCGTCACGGTCACGGCCGGCGTGCCGTCGTTGTGGCTGGGGCTGTTGGCGCTGCTGGAGAAGGAGCGGTATGACCTGAGCAGCCTGCGCGACATGATCGTCGGCGGCGCGGCCGCGCCGCGGGCGATGATCGAGGCCTACGAACAGAAGCACGGCCTCAACATCACGCACGCCTGGGGGATGACGGAGATGTCGCCGCTCGGCACCGTCAGCCGGCTGACCAGCAGCCAACTGGAGCGGCCGGAGGCCGAACGCTTCGCCTTGCGGGCCAAGCAAGGCAAATCCGTGCCGCTGGTGGAGATCCGCGCCATGGACGAAATGGGCCGGGAGGTACCGTGGGACGGCCAGACCTATGGCGAGCTGCAGGTCCGCGGCCCGTGGGTGATCCGTAGCTATTACAGCGACGACCGCTCCCCGGCCTCGTTCCAGGAGGGCTGGTTCCGCACCGGTGACGTGGTGACGATCGACCCCGAAGGCTTTGTGCAGATCGTCGATCGCACCAAGGACCTGGTGAAGAGCGGCGGCGAGTGGATCTCGAGCGTCGAGCTCGAGAACGTACTCATGGGCCATCCTAAGGTGCTGGAGGCCGCGGTGATCGCCGTGGCGCACCCCATCTGGCAGGAGCGCCCGCTGGCCTGCGTCGTGCCCAAACCGGACTACGCGGGCAGCCTCACCAAGGAAGAGCTCTACGAGCACCTGCGCCCGCGCTTCCCGAAGCTCTACCTGCCCGACGACATCGTCTTTATCGAGGCGGTGCCCAAGACCAGCGTGGGCAAGTTCAACAAGCGCCTCCTGCGCGAGCAGTACCGAGACCACCAACTGCCCGCCTAGCCTTCTCCAGCGGGCGCTGCAGCCGTGGCGCCGGCAGCCCATGGGCGGGGGGACTGTCGCCGTTGACTTTGGCGACACCAGACCTGCCTGGTGAAGCATCCGCCAAGAACCGGGCCGGTTGACCGCACCTTTGCGCGCAACTTCAGCGCCGAATAAAAAGACCCGGGCCGCGCGGAGAGCGCGGCCCGGGCCGTGGCTGTTTGAGCTGCTTGGGCCAGGGCTTTAGCGCACGGGCTCTAATTCTCCGATCGCGGCGTCGGTTTTCGGCGCCGGCTTGCGGCCCCAGGGGGTGCCCAGCCAGGAGAGCAGCACGTAGTCCGCGCCGTAGTAGCCCGCCACCTTCCAGGCCAGGATCAGGCCGACGGCGATGACGAAGTAGAGCGGGTTCACGCTGGCCGAGCCGGCCATCATAAAGTTCCAGTTCATGAAGCCGCCGAAGAACGCGGCGATGCCGGTGAAGGCGCCCAGGATCAGGGCGACGCCGACCAGGACCTCGCCGGCCACGACCAGCTTGGAGAACCAGGTGTAGGCCTCGGCGTCGAGCAGGGCCTGGATGAAGGTCCGGTACCAGTCGAAGCTGATGGCCGGGCGGCCGCCCTCGGGGATGGCGACGGCGCTGGTCCAGAAGCCCTTGAGGGCCTCGCCCGTCTGCACCCACTTGGGGTTGGCCAGCTTACCCCAGCCGCCTTCGAGCCACTGCCAGCCCAGCCAGATGCGCAGGGGCAGCCACAGCAGCCCAGCAAGGGGGCTGTTCAGTAGCTTCTGCACCAGGGGGGGATCCTGCACCAGAGTTCCGCGCCGCGTGACGATGTTGGCAGCCATTGTGTCTTCTCCTTTGGTTGTTTTCTGTGTATCGACCTTGTGGGGTCGCCAAGTTCTATCGATGGCACCAATTTACGCGATTTTGGCGGTTGGCAGCAGTGCCAGGTGTCCCTATTCCGGTAGGGACAGTGCGCTATGAATACCCCGCGAGCGGGTGGAATGGGCAGAGGCGCGGCCGGGCGGGGAGGGCCTCACCGAGTAGGAGCGGTTTTCAACCGTGATGCGCTAGGCCAGGCGGGCCAGCAGGTCGGCCAGGTCGCGCGGGCGCGAGAACATGGGCCAGTGGCCGGTGGGTAGCTCGAGGACCTGCCAGCCGGGCTTGGTGAGCTCGCTGCACACCGCCGGGTAGTCCTCGATCAGCTCCTGGACCTGCGCGAGGGTCAGGCTGCGCCAGATGGCGGTCTTGGGCAGCGCCTCGCGCGCCGGGTTCGTGAGCCGGACCGGCTGGGTCAGCGTGCCATACGGCTGGGCGGCGGCGCGCGCGCATCCGGCGCCGTTCGGCCTGGCCCAGCCCGCACCGCTCGTTGCCTTGATCCAGCTCTTCCCAGGGCGGCATCGGCAGCCGCCGGCCCTCACCCTCGGTCGCGGCCTGCCGCGCCTGCACCTGGCGGCCTTCCGGCGAGCTGAGATCGGCCTGAGCCACGCCGTCGGGCAGCGCTTAGGTGTCAATGTAGAGGAGGCGGGCGGCGGGCCAGGGCGCCTGGTGGGCCGAGGCCGTGCTGACGGCGCCGGCGCAGCTGTGCCCGACCAGCATCACGCCGCGCAGGTCTTCGCAGCGGAGCAGCCTGTCAGCTCCTTCTTGGTTCGCCGCGCGGATCGCGCTGGGTGGGCAGGACCTGTGTTCCCAGGCGGTCAGCCGCCGGGCTGGAGAACGGCCGCTCCATCGGCGGCCTGGCACACCCAGATGGCCGCTTGGCGGCCGGTGGCCTCCTGGTAGGCGCGGGACAGGTCGCGGCGGAAGTCTTCAGCCGTGGCCGCGGCCACCAGGTTGACGGTGCAGCCGCCGAAGCCCGCGCCGGTGAGCCGCGCGCCGAAGCATCCCTCGATGCGCTGGGCGGCCTCGGCCAGCGCGTCGAGCTCAAGGCAGGAGACTTCGTACATGTCGCGCAGGCTGGCGTGGCACTCGTTCATCAGCGCGCCGAAGTCGGCCACGCGCCCGGCCCGCAGCAGGCCGGCGGCCGCGCGGGTGCGCGCGCACTCTTCCACCACGTGACGGGCGCGGCGAGCCACCAGCGGGTCGAGCGCGGGCGCGTAGCGGTTGAAGTCTTCGACCGAGACGTCGCGCAGGGCGCGCAGGCCGGGATTGCCCATTGCCTGGCGCAGCCCGGCGAGAGCGACCTGGCATTGCGCGCGGCGGGTGTTGTACTCGCTGCGGGCGATCTCGCGCCGCACGCCGCTGTCGGCCACCACAATGCTCACGCCCGCCGGCAGCGGCACGGGCTGCCAGTCGAGCGTGCGGCAGTCGAGCAGCAGCGCGTGCCCGGCCCGGCCGCAGATCGAGGCGAACTGGTCCATCAGCCCGCTGGCCACGCCCACATAGCGGTTCTCGGCCCGCTGGCACAGCCGGGCCAGCTCCAACGGCGGCAGCTCCCAACCGCCCAGCCGCTGCCAGGCGGCGGCGAAGGCCACCTCGACCGCGGCTGACGACGACAGCCCCGCGCCGCGCGGCACCGTGGAGGTGAGCGCGGCCTCGAGCCCCACCACGCGCAGCCCGTGGCGGCGCAGCGCCCAGGCCACGCCGGCCGGGTACCAGGCCCAGCGCGCCAGCGGCCGGCCGATGGCGTCCAGCCGCGGGTTGGCGCCGGCGGCGGGGTCGTCCTCCGCGTCGAGCTCGCTCAACCGAAAGGCGGCGCTGGCCTCCAGGTCGGGTGCGGCCAGCGAGACCACCGGCTCGGGCGCGGCGCGCGCGGCCAGATAGGCGGCGCGGTCGATGGCCGCGGGCAGCACCCAGCCGTCGTTGTAGTCCACGTGCTCGCCGAGCAGGTTGACGCGCCCCGGGGCGCGGACGATGAACTCCGGCGGCGCCTGGAACGCGGCGCGAAACGCGCCTTCGACGTCCGTCATGCTGTTGCCGGCTCCAGCGCCACATGGCCGCCCAGGCGCTCGAGGGCCAGCATGGGGTCGAGCACGCGGGCGCAAACCGTCCGCAGCGCGGCGGGGTAGGCGGCGGGGGACGACACGCAGGAATTGTAGCACGGCGGGGGGTGCGGGAGTGCCCCTGTGGATGAGCGCGGCGCGGCCCCCGATCCGAGAACGCGGTGGCGTCTGGTGCGAGCTGGGCGGTCGCTTGACAGCGCGGTCGGGGCCGATGTTTACTTTGAGGCAGATGACGGTTGTTTGAGCGCAGGAAGCCCAGACGATCGCGGGCGGGCGAAAGGAGCACCAGCTATGGCGCTTGAACTGCTCAGCGAGGCCTTTGCCAATGGCGGCACGGTTCCGGCGCGCTATACCTGCGAGGGCGACAACGTCTCGCCGCCGCTGGCCTGCCGGGGCGCTCCGGCCGGGGCGCACAGCCTGGCGCTGATTTGCGACGATCCGGACGCGCCCGGCGGCGTCTTCACGCATTGGCTCCTGTGGGACCTTCCGCCCAGCCTCGAATACTTGCCCGAGAATGCCGGGGCAGCGACGCCTTCCAGCGAGGGCACGCCGGGCCGCAACGATTTCGGCCATGCGCGCTATGACGGTCCCTGCCCTCCGCGCGGCGACCCGCCGCACCGCTACTCCTTTCGGCTATACGCCCTCGACCGGCCGCTGGGCCTCCTGCGGCGGGCCAGCCGCGCGCAGGTGCTGGAGCGGATGCGCGGCCACATCGTGGCCCAGGCGGAAGTGACCGGGCGCTTCGGGCGCTGACCGCCGCCAGGCGCCAAAGCGCCGGGCAGGCAAGCGCGGGGAGGCGGCGGAGCCGGAGGGTGTGGCTGGCGGGGGCGGCTAAGGCAAATTTCCGATGAGTGTAAGGCGTGGATTCGGCGTCAACGGATGGGTCAACGGATCAACGGACCCTGCAGAGCCCACACGCCCTTTCCCGGCCGCAGGCCGGGGGGCGCGCAGGCGGGGGCGGTTTAGGACATGCCGTAAACGCGAGCGGAGAACGCTATAGGCGACGTGATCGCCAACCGGCGCAATGCCGGTTTTACGCCTTTGGTAGCCGGGGGCTTTAGACCCCGGCGCTTGCCCGGCGGGCGCCCGGTTTGCACGGGCGGGCCGCGCGCGGAGCCGTCATCCGCCGCCCATTCCCCTCCGCCCCAACCAGGAGTACAATCTAGACAGAAACGGTACACTACGGGAACAGGAGCGCGCATGGCCGTCGAGCCGCTGCGGCTGAGAGTAGAAGTCGGGCTGGGCGACGACGCTCCGATCGAAGAGCGGCACGCGGCGGCGCTTCTGCTTGGGCGCGAGCTAGAGGACGCCGGTATGGTCGAGGTGGAGCCGGCCATGGCCGGCCCGGCGCCGCCCGGCACGCGCTCAGCCGATGCCATCGTGTTCGGCGCGCTCATGGTCAGCGCGCTGCCCGCCGCCCTGCAGACGGTGGTGGCCGTTCTGGCCGATTGGGCGCGCCGTCGCCCCGAGCGCACCCTCGCGCTCGAGTACGAGACCGGCGGGCAGCGCTTCACCCTCGAATACGATCCTGCCAAGACCGATCCGGCCCAACTGCTGGCCGTGCTGATGCAAGCGCAGGCGGCCCCGGCCCCGCGCGCGTTCAGCGTGGGCGGCGATCTGGTCGGCGGCGACAAGGTCAGCCACAGCCAGGCGGGCGGTGACTCGGTCGGGCGCGACAAGATCACCGAGATCCACGTGGCGCCTGGCTCCACCCTGATCCTCAACGACTCCGCGCCGGGCAAGCCGCCGGCTGATTAGGCCGCCCACGCCATGGCCCACAAGCGCGCCCTCGTTATCGGCAACAGCCAATACCAGGACCCGGCCCTGGCCCAACTCAAAGCGCCCGACGCCGATGTGCGCGCGCTGACCGACTTGCTGCGCCAGCCCGACATCGGCCAGTTCGACGAGGTCACCCCGCTGGTCAACGAGCCGGAGGCCGCCACCCGCCGGGCCATCGCCAGCTTCTTCGCCCGCGCCCGGCCAGACGACATGCTGCTGCTGTACTTCTCCGGCCACGGCGTGCTCGACGATCGGGGCCGGCTCTACCTGGCCGCGCACGACACTCAGCGCGACCTGCCCCAGGCCACGGCCATCTCGGCCGCCTTCGTCACCGACGCGATGGACGGCAGCCGCTCGCGGCGGCAGGTGCTGATCCTCGACTGCTGCCACAGCGGGGCTTTCGCCCGCGGCGCGCGCGGCGCCGGCGGAGCGAAGGCCGTCACTGCCGCTACCTTCGAGGGCGTGGGCTATGGTCGCGCGGTCATCACCGCCACCGACGCCACCCAGTTCGCCTGGGAAGGTGAGACCGTCATTGGCGCGGCCGAGAACTCGGTCTTTACCCATTACATGATCGAAGGCTTGAAGACCGGGGCGGCCGACGTCGACGATGACGGCGAGATCACGCTGGAAGAACTGTACAACTACCTGTACGGCGAAGTCGTCAAGCGCACGCCCAAGCAGACCCCGCGGAAATGGTCTTACAACCAGGAGGGCGAGTTCGTCATCGCCCGCAACCCGCGCCCTCTCGTAGTCAAGCCGCTGCCGCTGCCCGATGACCTGCAACATAGCCTGGAGGACCTGCGGCCGTGGGTGCGCGTTGGGGCGCTGGGCGAGCTGGAGCGGCTGCTGTTCGGTGACGCGCCCGGGCTGGCGCTGTCGGCCCTCGCGGCCCTGGTCAAGTTGAAGGACGACGACAGCCGGCGCGTGTCGGTGGCGGCGGCGGAGTTGGTGGCGAAGTACGAGGCGTTGCGGCAGGCGCGCGAACAGGAGCGGCTGGCGGCCGAGCAGGCCGAGGCCGAGCGACTGGCCATTGAGCGGGCTGCGGCGGAGCGGCTGGCGGCCGAGCAGGCCGAGGCCGAGCGGCTGGCCATTGAGCGTGCTGCGGCGGAGCGGCTGGCGGCC
>JADLEU010000106.1 GCA_020845955.1 Anaerolineales bacterium | reverse complement strand
GTCGGTGCCGCCAGCGATGGGGCGAACGGAGCCGTCCCCATCGCTGGCCAATAGCGCGATGGCTTCGGACAAGCTGTGAGCTACGTGGTAGGACTTGTACAACATTTCGGCCTCACTCGCGCTGGGTGCACCGCGCTGGCTACCAGTTGCGCTGCGGTGTCGAACAGCAGCGTCACCCTCTCTGGCAAGAAGCCGGCCGCCCGATCCACCGCCAGCAGCCGGTCAAAAGCGTAGCGTTCCTGACCGTTTGCCAGGAGGCGCGCGAAAGACGCACAGCAAACTAGGATGTAGCGGGTCGAAGTCCAACATTAGGGTCAGACCAACTTCTAGCGTAACGGATGCGCGTAATTGTTTACCGGGTCGGCACGCGCGGCAACGCGAAGACCGGCAGCGCCTCGGGCGCCGAAGTATTGAGCCGCGGGCGCAGCGCCTTCGGCAAGGGCCACGGCCCCCGTGTGGGTAGCGGCATATGGTACCACAGGGCGATCCCCAAGCCCAAAAAGCTCTGGCCCTGCTTGTGGCAAGTGCGCATCAGGCTGGTCACGCTGCGCGTGGCGTGCGCCGCTGCCCCGACAGAACTGCGGTTGCAGGCCGAGTTCTTGCGGACCACCACGGCGGGCCCGCTTCGCGTCTCCTGCTCGGCCCGGGCGTTGGTGGGGGCCACCGCCGCCTCGTCGAGGAACACCAGCAGGCGCGCGCGATGCTTACGCAGCAGCTTGGCCAAGCGGGCCTTGTCGGGATCGGTGTAATGCCCCGCCAGCAAGCGATCCAGGGCCGCCGCCAACTTGCCACGGGCGATCCGGAAGCCTTCCGGGCTAATCTGCTGCTCCCCGAGGCGATGCTTTACTGGAACGCCTGCACGGTGTCGGCGATGTGCTCAAACTGCGCGTTCCGGTCGGGATGCTAGGCGCCTTCTTTGGTCTTGCGATTGCTTTGCAGGCTGTAACCGGCCAGCCGCAACAAGCGCCACACCGTGGAGGCGCTGGCCGGATGGCCGCTCGCCGTCAACTCCCGCGCCAACTGCGGCGTGCTCTTGCACGTCCAGCGCAACGGCGATCGCGGATCGCCACGCGTGCTGGGGTCGACACCTGCACCACCGCAAGTACGTGTCAACCGCTCCAGCACCGCCATCTGGCCCGGGTCCCGGTCGGTTTGCCGCTTGCGCCCACCACCTTCCCGGCGTATCCGCACCGATACCGTCATTTCCGGATGGGCTTCGCGTTCCGCCAGTTCCTGCAACCCCCGCCGGATGGTGTTGGCCGACATGCCGATCGCGGCGCTGCTGCCGCCGCCCATTTCTGGAAAGAGCCTTAACCATCTGGGGATGATCCGACTGGAGCGAGGCGAGCTCGGCTCGGCCAGCGTGCTCTACGCCGAGAGCCTAGGGTTGGCCGGCGAGTTGGGCGACCAGCTCGGCACCGTGTGGGGCCTGGCCGGGTTGGCCGGCGTGGCCCTGGCCTGGGCCGGATGACTTGCCGCGCGCCAGGAGACGACACGCTGGCTCATCGCCCGGCGCAGCCGCCGGGAGTCGTGCTGACCGCTGCGGCGCGGCCCCTCAGCGGCGCTTACGTTTGCGCTTGCCGCCAGAAGCCGCGCGTCTGGCTGCCTTGGCAGCCTGGCGCTCATCGGCGGCGGCGTTCCAGCGCTGGATCTCGGGCCGCACCGGCGGGGGCGGCGGACCGGTGCGCGCTGGTCTGGCTTCGCCTGGCGCGGCGAAATGGGCTCTTCCGCGCTCGGCGCGCCTGAACTGCCGCTGCAGCAGGCGGACGACCTCAGCCATTGGGGCCATATCCGGCGACAGCTTCCGAGGCGCTTCGCGCTCGGACTTCAGGCCAAAGGCAATCTGCACGTCCTCCCAGTCGCCCATGACCATCTCGTCCACCTGGCCGGCTGCAAAGGCCCGCTCGATGAGGGACGCGGCCTCAACCGCCCCCAGCGCCACCAGGCTGGAGACCAAACTGCCGTTGAGGCCCGCGTCTTGGCCGTCGAACTGCTCCAGCGCGGCGGCCAGCACGGCCGCGCTGGCCGCGCGCGCTTCGGGATGGCGCTTGCCGATCTCTTCCAGCCCGCTGACGGCCGCAACGCGCGCCCACAGGCCGTGCTCCGCCGCGCGCACGTAGCCGGCCAGCGCCGGGACCGCCGCGGCCCCCAGTTCGGCGTAGACCAGCGGCAGTTCCTCGGCGGCCCATTCGTCGTCGTAGTCATCGACCCAGCTCAGCGTGGCCAGCAGCGGCTCAGCAGCCTCGACCGCGCCGAGTTGGCCCAGGAGGCGCCAGGCATGGACCGGCGCCCATAGAGCCGGGTCGTCGTCGTCCGTCTCCATACGCAAGGCCGAGTCGGTGGCCAGGGCAATCAGCGCCGGCACGTGCTCGCGGCCAATGCCCAGCGCGCTGTAATCCTGCCTGGCCGGGTCAAGCTCGGTGGGATCTCCGAGCGCGCGCAGGCGCTGCAGCGGAGACGCAGCCTCATTCGTAGTCATCGCTAGCGCTCCATCCAGGACCACAGCGCCGGGGTCGAGGCCGGCAGCGGGAACTCAGGGATACGAGCCGCGCGGCGGGCAGCGACAGGATGGCCACGCCGACCGGCGCCATGGCCGACAGCGCCCAGGGCGCCAACTCCACCGGCCACAACCCCTGGTTGCGCAGCGCGTGCGTCACGCGCACCCCGCCCGGCTCCAGCCGCGGCTCGATGGTCTTCGACAGACCGGTGGCCGCTACCACCGGCTGCGCCAGGCGCAGGCCGACGCCGTCGTCCAGCGGCGCCGCTTGCACTGGCTCGTTGTCGGACTGTTAAGTGCGCGGCAGCGCCTCCAGCGCGTGCCAGAAGCGATGGCCGCCTTACAGCCGCCACTCGTCGCCGCCGGTCAGGCCCAGCTCATCTGCAAACTCGGCGAACAGGTTCGGGCCGCCGGCCAGCCCGCAGCAGATGATGCGCGGGCCGGCGTCGGTCGTCACCACGACATCCAGATGTCCAACGCTCGGGCGATGGCAGTTGAGCCAACCGGCGTAGGCGAGGCGGGAGAAGGACACGGAGACTCAGTCCTGCTTGACAACCCGCAGGCTCACCGTAGGCGCGCCCTGGCGGCGAAAGTCGTTGACTTCGGGGTGTTCCTGGGCATAGCGCTCCAGGCCGCGCGTGTCCCAACTGGTGCGGCCGCGTGCGTAGACCGCCTGAAGCCGGCTGCCCTTGACGCTGGCCCCGGCCTCGGCCACAGCCGCGCGGATCTCGGCTTCCAGCGCCTGCTGGCGCTCGGCGGCCACCCCCAGCAGCGGCTCGTATTCGGCCGCCAGCGCGTCCAGCTCGGCCTGCACCGCCCGCAGCACCTCGGCGCGGCGGGCTTCGTAATCCTCACGCGTCACGGCCTCGGCGGCGCGCAGCTCGGCCAGCTCTTCCAGCCGGGCGACAATGTCATCCATCTGCCTCGCTCGTCCTAGCCCCCGGAGGGGAGATGCTACCCTGATTTGCGGGTGAAATCGCGCCTCCCTAACGTGTCTGCCAACCGTGCTGGCGGCCCGGCAAGGGCGAAGCATTCGGCTGCCACGGCGCATGCTCGGCTCAAAGCGAGTTGGCCAAATGCTTCGCCCCTACTGCAGCCGCCACGCCAGCCGGTCGAGCTGCTGGCCGTACAGCCGAAAGGCATCCGGCGGAAGCGGGCCCTCACCGGTCCGGCAGCGGTAGGCCAAGTTGCCGCCCGAGTCGAGCCCGGTGAAAAGGATGACCACCTCGTGGCGCGGATCGTACTCGGCGATGAACTCGGACGTGTCGGCCGTCAGCCGGGCCACGTCGCTGCCCGGCAGATACGAGACCTGCACGTCCAGCCCCTCGCCGCCGCGCGGCGCCCGCACCAGTTGGTCCACCTGCACCACCACCGCGCCGCGCCCAAACTCGGAATAACTCTTCCAGGCAAACGCGGCCAGCAGCGTCCAATGGTCGTTGACCACCTGGTGATAGACGCGGTCCCAGTCCAGCATCGACATAGAGGCGTATTCTAGTCGGCTGGCCCGCAAGCGCAAATGCGCCCCGCCGCCGGGCGTCCGTCGTCCTCACAACCGCTATAATGCCCGCATGTCCAAAATCGCCGAATGGTTCCTGCGCCTGCGGGCTGGTCGGCGCGGCGCGGCCCGCTGCACGCACCTGGACCAGATCCAGGCAGTGACGGCCAGCGCCCAAGGCTGCGAAGACTGCCTGAAGACCGGCGACGCCTGGAGGCACCTGCGCCTGTGCCTCACCTGCGGGTACGTGGGCTGCTGCGACTGGTCGAAGAACAAGCACGCCACCGCCCACTTCCACGCCACCGGTCATCCACTGATCCGCTCGCTCGAGCCGGGCCAGGATTGGCGCTGGTGCTACGTGGACAGGGTCAGGGTGTAGCGCAATGCTAGAATAGGGCTATGGTACCCGTACCGCTAACGAGCCTTCCCGATCGACTTGCGCACGCGGTTGCCAACTATTGGCTTGTGCGCAAACTTCAATCGGAGAAACAGACCATCTCCGGGCGGACGGATCAGGGCCTGCGAAGCGCCGTTACGGGCGGGGCCCAAATGTACGGTTTTGTCCAATTGATTACTCAGATGCTCGTCGAGGCTGGCATAGATGAGCGCAATGTCTTTCACCAAAGGGCTCTACAACTGCCAGGTTTCTTTCGACCCACCAAGGAATGGGACTTATTGGTTGTGCGCGGCGGGCAGCTATTAGCCGCTCTGGAGGTCAAATCACAGGTCGGCCCATCCTTTGAGAACAACTTCAATAATCGCACCGAAGAAGCAATGGGAAGCGCGCTTGATCTATGGACTGCCTTTCGCGAGGGCGTTCTCAACCGGAGTGTACAGCCATTCGTCGGGTACTGCTTCATGTTGGAGGATTGTCCAGCCTCCCGCGTTCCGGTCCGTGTGCAAGAGCCGCACTTCAAAGTGATGCCTGAATTCGCCAGCACCTCCTACATGCAGCGTTACGAGCTCTTCTGCCGTAAGCTGGTCCGCGAGCGCCACTACACGGCATCCGCCTTCTTGACATCACGGCGAGATAGGGGATTAG
>JADLEU010000105.1 GCA_020845955.1 Anaerolineales bacterium | reverse complement strand
GCATGTCTTGTGGTCAGCGTAACGGCTGCCTACCCGCACGTCTACTGCCTGAAAAAAGCACGGGGTTGGGCCGCTCAATGCCCTCGGAGCGCCACAGAATCATCGCTGAACGCCATTCAACGGGTGTGGCGGCTCTCCTCTCCGACAGACTGCTAGCGTCATCGCCTTTGGCTAGTTGAGCTCGATGCGGCACATCTACGAGTTCTCGGTGCTAGCGCTCTGTGTGGGGCGTGCCGCGGCAACCTCATTGGCCCGCGGCCGGCCGGGCTGCTGGGCGGGTGCTGCGTGAGGCCGTTGATATGCCGCCTGTTTGGCTGGGTCGATCATCCCTCCACCAAGCTGAAGCGACAGGACGCCAATCGCATCGCCGGTGCGTTGCATGAAAAACACAAAGATATTATCGAACCCAAGGATGTGCCCGTGGGCTTGCGTTCGCGAATTCACGACGGCTATACGCTGATGCCCACCGGGGAGCGCCTGGCACTGGGCGATCAGGAAAAGCAGGAACTGAGACAGCTGTGGTCGTCGTTGTAGCCGCGGTCGCTGGCCCCGCGCAGTGAATGGGGTTCGCGACAGGCGGGAGCGGCGCACCCCGCTCCCGCCCATGCATATTTCAGGGGAACGACCGTTCGGACCGGATGAGCGTGCCCAGCTCAATTCGCCTATCCTCTGGGCTGCCGGTAGCGGCGAGGCACGACAGACAGCTATGTTCGTGAATGGCTTATGCCGTCTGTACGGCGGCAGCTTGCAGCAGACCGAGTTCTTCGATACTCTGTCGGCGCATTGCAAACTTCTGGATCTTACCTGTCACGGTCATGGGAAACTCCGAAACGAACTTCCAGTAGCGGGGGATCTTATACGTGGCGATTTCGCCACGGCAGTACTCCCGAAGCTCTTCGGCCGTCACCTTCTGGTCGGGCTTGAGGCGCACCCAGGCCACGAGCTCCTCGCCGTACTTGACGTCGGGCACACCGATCACATAGACGTCGCTGATCTTGGGGTGACGATAGAGGAACTCCTCGATCTCGCGCGGGTATACGTTTTCGCCGCCGCGGATCACCATGTCCTTGAGTCGGCCGACGATCTTCACGTAGCCGTCCGCGTCCATGGTGGCTAAATCACCCGTGTGCATCCAGCGCGCTGAATCAATGGCGTGGCGCGTGGCGGCGGCGTTTTCCCAATACTCAAGCATGACTGAGTAGCCGCGCGTGCAGAGTTCGCCCGGCTGGCCAGTAGGCACAATCCGACCACTCGCCGGGTCAACGATCTTGACCTCGACGTGCGGATGAACTCGCCCCACCGTAGCGACGCGCCGCTCGATCGAGTCGTCCCGCCGAGACTGGAACGAGATGGGACTCGTTTCAGTCATACCGTAGATGATTTCGACCTCGTGCATGTGCATTCGATCAATGATCTTGCGCATCACCTCGATGGGACAGGGCGCACCCCCGATCAAACCCGTTCGCAGGGACGTGAGATCGTAGTGGTCGAAGTTAGGAAGATCCAACTCGGCGATGAACATTGTTGGCACCCCGTAGAGCGCAGTGCAGCGTTCATCTTGAACGAGTTGAAGTGTCGTGGCCGGGTCAAAAGACTCTGCCGGGAACACGACAGTTGCGCCGTGGACGAAGCACGCCAGGTGAGCCAGCACGCAGCCAAAGCAGTGATACAGGGGAACGGGGGCGCAAAGTCGATCCTGCTCAGTGAAGCCCTGGATCTGTCCGACAAACCAGGCATTATTCACGATGTTGTGGTGAGAGAGGGTGGCTCCCTTGGGGTTGCCCGTGGTGCCGCTGGTGTACTGAACGTTGATTGGGTCATCAAACTGCAATTCCGTTTGCCGCACGGCCAGTTCCGCGGGCGGCACCTCGCCGGCCCGTTCCAGTACATCGCTCCACGACCACGTGCCGTCGATCCGTTGCGTACCCTGCGGCCCGTCCAGTAGCACGACGCTGCGCATCTGAGGAATTCGCTGAGCGGCTAGCTGGCCCGGGAGAGAGCGGGTCAACTCGGGGCAGAGTGTCTGGAGCATCTCGACGTAGTTGCCGGTGCGAAACTGGGGCGCCATCACTAGCATAACACATCCGGACTGATTGAGGGCATACTCGAGCTCATGGAGACGGTAGGCTGGATTAATCGTGACCAGGATGGCGCCAATCTTGGCCGTCGCCAGTTGCGTGATTGTCCATTCGGCGCGGTTAGGCGCCCAGATGCCTACGCGTTCCCCCTTCTGTAAGCCAAGTGCCATCAGGCCTCGGGCAAAACGATTCACTGCCTCGCGCAACTGGGCGTATGTGTAGCGCAAGGCTTGGTGGCGAACGACTAACGCCTCGTGATCGGGGAATCGTGTGGCGGTTCGGTCGAAGGCCTCGCCGATGGTTAGCCCCAATAGCGGTTGGTCGGTGCTCCCGCTGACGTAACTCCAGCGCAAGTCAGGCATGTCAGGATCTCCTTTAAGCGTCAAGGCAGACCATCGTTATCCATACAGTCGGAGCCCCCAACAATCCTCGGACGCGCAACTCTCCCTGCCGCTCGAGTGTGAGAGATATGAGGGGATAGGTGCCGACGATTCCCGGGATGCGATACTCGCCGGCCGAAGGGGAGATTAGCAGCCGAAGACGGCGCGAATTGGCGATTGCACCACGGATCATGATCCCCTGATCTCGGCGTACACAGCTTTTTCAACCTCGATCCGAATTGCCTCGACTCGATCATCGCGCCGCACCGGCACGTCCCCTTCCACCATGCCGGCGCCGTACATGTTGTCCCTCGCTTCCTCTACCGCCATCTCGAAAAGCACCTGAGGAAACTTCGTAGCCTCCATTCTGGGTTTGAGGACCAAGGCCCGACCCTTGATGGCACAGACCTGATCCTTTCCCAGGACCTGCAAGGTGACCCGGCCGTTGCCTTGTATGTTCTGGGCGGCAGGGTGGTGCGCGCCGATGGCGAACCGAATCGTTGTCTCATCGACCGGCATCACCCAGGAGATCAGATCGATGTCGGGCCGCCCGTCTGCGGCCACGGTGGCGACCACAACGGTATGCCCTCGACTTGCGAGGTAGGCCTGGGTCGAGGATGAAAGGCGGGGCACGGCTTTGGATGGCATGTTGTTCCTATTGGGTGCTGCCAGCGTGTGGGTTGGCTACTGAGCCAGTTGCGGCACGATGGCTTGGCTGAAAAGCGACAACTCCTCTTCCCAGCGGTCCGTGAACTGCAGCATGGCGTGGGTTACACCAGCCTCGGCCATGGAACAGAGCTTTTCGGCGCACTGGTTGGGCGTGCCGTAGACGGCCCAGCAATCAAGGACTTCGTCGCTGAGGAGCGATTCAGCTCGGGCGAACTCGCCGCGTGCCCACGCCTGTCGCAAAGGAGCTACCAACTCATCATCGATTCCCATCACCTTCAGCATCGCTGGCGGCACGCGCCGGATCACCTCGGTCATCCTTGGGCGGAGCGCCTGTCGAGCCACACCAGCATCTTCGGCTACCGAGAACGGAATCCACGGCGCGATTGCAAACGGCCATCTGCCGTTGCGGGTCCTTGGACTGGACTGTTCCGCCCGCTCACGTATCGAACGAAGGTAATCCAGGCCACCGCTCCAAATGAGCAGGCCGTCGGCGATCTCTATGGCCAAGTCTACCAACTCAGGGGCAGAAGCGGTCTGGAATATTGGCAGCGGCTGCTGGACGGGCCGGATGGTCAGCTGAGCTCCCTCAAGGTGAATCCATTCTCCAGCGTAGGTGACACGTTCTCCGGCTAACAGCCGGCGCAGGACCTCAATCGCCTCGCGGACGGCGATAGCCGGGCGCGCGGGCTTGATACCCATAGCGTGGAAGAGGTCCATTGTGCCCCGGCCGATGCCGAGCGTCAGGCGGCCTCCGGAGATCTCGTCGACAGTTGCCGCCGCATGGGCCGTTACAACGATGTTGCGCCGGTATGGATCGGTGGCGTCCAGCCCAATACGGATTCGCTCCGTACTCATGGCCAATAGGGCGGCTGTGGTCCAAAGCTCACCGTGAGTTGTGAACTTGTCCGTTAGCCACACACTATCGAGCCCGGCCGTTTCGGCGCGCCGGCTGAACTCGATCACGCTGGCCAGGTTCGATCCCCAGGGAAAGTGCGCTCCAAGCTTCAGTTCGATCGTCATGATTGTTCCAAGACCTCTCCAGGGATATTGGCAGGGCGAGAGGCGCGGGGTCGCAAACTCCCGCCGAGCGTGGCAGGGCCTCGGGCATGGCACGGCGCGCGGATCAACCCGAACGCCAAGCGGATAGTAAACAGGGAGGGGGTGAAAGCGCTGTTTTCACCCCCTCCCCCGTGCGAGCATTCAGCTGTCAATCTAGAGGCCAACCACGAGCCCATCGATCCTGCCGCAGGTCAAGTAGATGTGGATTGTGGCGCAGTCTCTTCCTCGCAATACTCCGCGCATAGCCTTAAGGCACTGGGGTGGGAGTCGCGGGATAGACCTCGGTGTCGCCAATGAACTCGTTAGTGAACGTCTGGTCGAGCTCTAGTGGTTCAGTCAGCCAACCGGTGCTTAAGAGAAACTCCTGCATCTGCTCCCAGATCGCGGGGTCAGAGTAGCCCAGCCGGCCGCCGTCGCAACATTGGATCCCCGAACGCAGCGCCATGAGGCGTGACGCCTCCTGCTCGCCACTCGCTTCGGGCACGTAGTTGAGCGCGATCTTGAACGCCTCCCACGGGTCTTCAATCGTGAACGCCAGACCTCGCGTGAAGGCGTTGGCAAAGCCGCGAACGACCTCAGGATGGTCACTCAAAAACTGCTGGTTTACTGCCCAACCCGACGACACCAGTGGCTGGTAGTCGGCTGTCTCGATGACGCTGACCTCGTGGCCGGCGGCAATGAGCGCCTTCGGCTCGTTGTACAACACCCCAACCGCGGCATCCACGGTACCCGCTGAAACGGCCGCCGACTGAGTGTAGCCGATCGCCTGCACGTTTATGTCCGCCTCTTTTATCCCCTCAGCCCACAGCATCGCCTGGAATCCGATGTAGTTGCCCCCCGCCAGAAACGGCACACCCACCGTCTTCCCGACCAGGTCGGCGGGTGTCGAGATGCCCTTGTCGGCCAACGCGAAAACAGCATAGTTGTCCCGCGCGTGCCACTGGTAAAAGTACACGACCGGGATTCCCTGCGCTTGTGCCAGTAGCACGTCAGCCCCGCCGCCCACCGCCAGAATCGGTCGATCGCCGGATGCCAGCAATGCCATGATGTCTTCCGCGTTGCCGTATTCCCACTCCAACTCGAGGCCTTCTTCCGCGAAGTAGCCGTTAGCGGCCGCTACGTACAGGGGAGCGTACAATACCGTCGGTCGGAAGCCCAGCGAGATCGGCACCTTCGTCAACTCTGCGGCTGGCTCGGGCGTCGGTGTCACCACGACCTCGATCGTCTCGCGCACGACCTGCGTCTCGCGCACGACCTGCGTTTCGCGCACGACCTGCGTCTCGCGCACGATTTGCGTCTCGCGCACGATTTGCGTCTCTGGTGCGGCGCAGGCGGCCAGCACGAGGCCGCCGACGATCACGAAGCCTGCCCACTTCGAAAGAATGTGGCTCTTCATTGCCTTCCTCCCTGCCTTAAATTGCGCGACCCCCCCTTAGTTGATCCAAGTCTCCCTGCCTCACCGATTCTGCGATGACACTGTTCAGGCGACGTGGCGCCCGCGGCAACGTGTAGCATTACCTTCAATTCATTGGCTTCCTCACTTTTCTCCCGCTCAGAGAAGAGCCTAATCCAAAGGACACCGCGCCCGATTGGTATGTTTCCCGTTCGCGCAGCGGCCGGCATCGGATCTTGTCGCTTTGCGCCTTGGCTAAACCCTCCACGAACTCCGCGTTCCACAAAGCCTTGAACGACGCCGGCTTATGCCGCACCCGATCCCGTATCGCCTGGGCTAGCGCTGTCTCAGCGAACATGCTTGGAATCCCCTGCCCGGTCAAGCAGTGGTATTTGGCCTGTGCCCCGCCGTCAGGTTCAAAATACGCTCTCTGTCTCTGCGCTAGGTCGTCCGACTCCCAGTGGCCCGACTTGAGGATCCCGAAGCCCTTGATACCCCCCGCTAGGCAAGTCGCCTCGTACGCCTGGGTTGGCCTATGGCTCCTCCCTGGGGAGATACTCGGCCTCGGCCCTCCCCTTTCTCCTGGCCCGCAGGCAACGCTTGGGCTGACAATCACATCGGTCCATTCGTTTCTCTGACTCCGAACGCGGCCTATTCCATCAGCTTTGGCGCGATCACATCCCGGAAAACGACTAAATCGTTCCGCCAGTTGTCGGTGAATTGAAGCATCACTTCAGTCACACCGTACTCAGGGAGTTCTCGCAGGCGTTCGATGCAGTTGTCCGGGGTGCCGTAGATGGCCCACGCCCGCATGACCTCATCGGTGAGGAGTTCGACGGCGCGCGAATGCTTGCCGGCGTTCCACGCGTCGCGAAGCGCCGCGATCTGCGCCTCGTCTAGCCCCATCATCGTCACCACATGCGGGGGGACGCGCCGGACGACCTCGGTCAAGGGTCCGCAAAGAAGCGCTCGCGCGGAGTCTGCATTCCGATCCACGGAGAAGGGGATCCAGGGGATGACGCGGAACTCCCGCGGGTTTCCGCCGCGGCTCTTGACAATGGGCCAACACACGTCGCGCACCGAGGCAAGGTAGCGCGTTCCACCGCCCCAGATCAATATCCCGTCCGCGATTTGGGCGGCAAGCTCCATCTCGGCAACGGTCGTGCCGATCAGCAACATTGGAATCTTGGGTTGGACGGGGCGAATGGTGAGTTGGGCGCCCTGGATTTGGATTGCCTCGCCCTCCAGGTTGACCCGCTCGCCGTCCAGCAATCTCCGGATCGCCTGGAAACCCTCGCGCATAGTGGACAGCTTCTTTGACTGGTCGATGCCCATTGCAGCTACCAGGCTTTCCTGTCCGCCCCCCATGCCGAAGACCATACGCCCACCCGAGATCTCGTCGACCGAGGCGGTGGCGTGGGCAGTGACGACCACGTTGCGGCGGAAGGGATCGGTACCGTCCAGTCCGATCTTAACGCGTTGGGTGTTCATCGCAACCAGCACGGCCGTCGTCCACATCTCGCCCCAACTGGTGAACTTGTCGGTTAGCCAGATGGCCTCCAGCCCACACGCCTCGGCGGTTCGGCTAAACTCGGCGACGGACTTTAGGTTGCTGCCCCACGGAAAGTGCCCCCCAATCTTGACGACTCTGTTATTGCTCATGCCAATTGTCCTATTGTGATCGAGAAAACGTGAGACACCGCCACAGTGTTTGGAGAGCGGTATCGAGTTCCCTGAGTTGGATGGGCCGGGCGAGGCCAAACACACGCCGTGGATACCCGCGCAACTTCAGGGCGGTGTTGCATTGTCACTTTGACAGTGCGGGCAAGATCTTGTCGCGAAGCACGGCCATGTCGTCGACCCAGTTCCTGGTGAACTGCAACATCACCTCGGTCACACCCAGGTCGACAAGTTCGAGCAGTCGCTCTGTGCAGTACGCGGGCGCGCCGTAGACGGCCGCTGGCTCAAGGATCTCGTCGGTGAGCAAGGATTGGGCGCGCGCGATATCGCCCTGCTCCCAGGCCGCGCGAAGCGGGTATACCGCGGTGGGGTCGATCCCCATAAGCCTCAAAGTTTCGTCGGGCACCCGGCGCATCACCTCAGTCATCCTCGCGCGGAGGCGCTCCTTGGCCGCAGCCCGATCGTCATCGACAGAGAACGGCACCCATGGCAGCAAGGCAAAGTCGCGGGGCGAGGCGAAGCGACGGTCGACTCCGGCGCGGATGGCCTCTCGGACGCCCTTCAGGTAGGTTGCACTTCCGCTCCACATCTCCAAGCCGTCGGAGATCTCCGACGCCAACCGCATATCCTCGGGGGTCTCGCCGGTCTGGTAGATCGGTATGCGTCGCTGAACTGGACGGATGGACAATCGCGCGCCATCGACGTGGATGACCTCGCCATGAAGCGTTACTTCCTCGCCGTCCAGCAGCCGCCGGATCACCTCGATCGACTCGCGCAATGCCAACAGTGGGCTCCTCTGCTCAATTCCCATCTCCCGGAGCAAACTGATCGTGCCCCGGCCGATGCCGAAAATCACCCGACCGCCGGAGATCTCGTCGAGGGTGGCCGTGGCGTGCGCGGTCACAACGATATTGCGCCGATAGGGGTCGGTGGCGTCGATGCCGAGTGTGATCCGCTCGGTGCTGCGCGCTACGACGACCGATGTTGCCCACAGTTCGCCCCAGTTGGTGTGCTTGTCCACGAGCCAGATGCTGTCCAATCCTGTAGTTTCCGCGGCCTTGCTGAAGGCGGCTACTTCCTTTAGGTCCATCCCCCAAGGAAAGTGGGCGCCCACGCGGACTACGCGATTGTTTGAGATCACAGCAGCCTCCTTTAGCTACGTTGATCAGCGTCCACCTGGCATTAGCCATGCGCCAGGCGCAACGTCGTAAGGGGTAAAGAGTACGCAACTTACTGCCGGGGCGCTATGTAGCCCCTGGCAATCTGTTGATTGATCCACGAGGCAACCCTTAGTCCTTAGCCATGGAACGCCGCCAAGCCGGAATGAGGGCCGTTTCGAGGGCCAAGGCCAACAGGTAGAGGAGGATGGTGATCCCGACGAGTGCTACCGTCGCGGCCAGAACCATGGATGTGTCGAGGAATTCCGCGCCCCCGGCGATCAAGAGATATCCCAGGCCGTGTTTTCCCCCGATGTACTCGCCCACCATTGCCCCCATCATGGCCCGGACGATGGATGTCTTGAATCCCGCCAACAGCAGCGGCAGGGACGACTCCAACTCGAGGTGACGGAAAACCATCCAGCGCGAGGCCGAGTATGAACGCATCAGGGCACGGTGATCCGCGCTTACAGTGCGAATCCCGACGACTGTGCTCACCAACATCGGGAAAAAGACGACGATGAAGCAGATAGCGACCTTGGAGGCGATGCCGAATCCGAGCCAGATGATCAAAAGAGGCGCGATTCCAATGATGGGCACTGACTGGATAGCAACTAGATACGGCGACACCACCTGTTCTAGGAGTTCGGACTTACCCAGGGCGTAGCCCACCACGGTGGCAAAGACAAAGCCCGAGGCGAATCCCAGCCCGGCCTCCTGGATAGTCACCAGCGCGTGAGGCCAGAGGGTTCCCTCGCGAGCCAATGTCATCAGGGAGTCCCACACCGCCGAAGGAGAGGGCAGTACGAAGCTGGAGATGCCCCACGCCTTCACGACGGCAGCCCACAGCCCGACGAGGCCGACGAAGACAAGCGGAATCAGGACGTATTTCAATTGCTTCTGAAATCCGGCAGTGGTCTCGGTCATTCAGTCCGACGCTCTACCCCGTGCAGGATATGGCGAGGTCCAAGGCAATTGACAAAGACGAGTCCTCGATCGGGCCTCAACCAGATCGTCCGGCCGTCAAAACGCGCTCAATCGCGGTCAAGAGCGCATATAGACCCACGTTGATGAGGACCATCGTCCCCAGAGCGGTGAAGACCAGTGCCGTGTCGTGCCGCGACTTGCCTAGGATGATCCAGTATCCCAGGCCACGGCCCGCGCTTATGTATTCCCCCACCAGCGCCCCACTCATCGCGTGCACCGCGCCGACCTTGATTCCCCCGAGAAGGATCGGGAGGGCGGCCGGGATCTCTAGATGACGAAAGAGTTGCCATCGAGTGGCGGAAAATGAGCGCATCAGCTCGCGCTGGTCCGCCGAAACTGCGCGGAACCCGACGATAGCGCTGATGAGCATTGGCAACACAACGAGGACGAAGGCGATGATCACCTTGGAGGTCGGTCCGAACCCGAACCATACAATGAGCATTGGGGCAATGGCCAGCATCGGGGTGGCTTGAGCAACGACGAAATAGGGCGAGATCAAATCCTCCAACAGAGGATAGTGGGCAAGGAAGTGTCCAGCAGCTAGGGCAAACACAAAGGCGATCGAGAAGCCCAGCGACGCCTCGAAGATGGTGTAACCGGTGTGGTACCAGAGGCTGTTGTCGTTTAGCGCCGCCAGAGTCTTGGCCCAGACTCGGGCAGGCGACGGCAAAAGGTAAGGGGGAACGTGACCAACGCGAACGGTCAGTTGCCAAGCGAGGAGCGAAACCAGAACGAGCAGGGGAGCCAGAAAGTACTGAAAGCGCCGACGAACGAATGGCAACAAGCGCACGTAGAGATTATTTGCTCCACAACCATGGAGGTGTGGGCTGGTAGACCTGTCCAAGTGATGGGCTTGCGCATGCGCCGTGACTTTACGCAAAGCAATCTCTACAACTAATTGATTCTATTATCTTGAATCGATTGGCTAGACTCTTATGTTTTTCTTGTACCCAGTTCTTGTGAGCGCCTTGACCTATGGTCACATTTACTTACATTCTCGTCGACAGCCGACAGCCGACAGTCGACCGTATTACAGATCCGAGAGGATACTAACAGAGATATTACAATTGTCAATAATCGAGAACATTATCACAAATGGCATCGTTCTAGCGTCTGATGTTGCACCAACAATTGCTCCGCCTCGGCCAACTGCTGGGATGGGTGTGGGTAGTCGCTGGCGCCAGCCGCCGCCTTCTATTGCAAACGGGCTTGTTCTTGAAGGGAAATCGGCTGATTCAAACCTTGCTTGGCGTGTTTCACGGCCGGATCAATTGCTCACGGGTGGCGTGCAGCTGGTTGCACTGGGTCTGTTGCTGAGCCGCCAAACACGTCCAGCGCGCTGCGGACGCTTCCTGTTGGGCAATCCCTTCGGTGACCAGTTCCACCCCGCGGCGCGGCCGCACGCCAGTCTGCGTTTCGGGGGCCGTGATCAACTCACGTAGATCGTTGCTCGATAACGTGTTGCCGGGATGTTGAAAGCCCATCAGCCACAGGCGCTCGCCGGTAGGGGCGAAAGCTAGATTCGCGCCAGTTGATAGCCCGGCGCACCTGGTCATTCATCCATCCGAAGGCCGCGTCAGGATAGGTGGTGCTGGTCGAACTCACTGCTTGGCCGGTCATGTCCAGATCGCAGATGAGCGGCTGGCCGCGGCGCAGCCACGCGTGTATGGTGGTGTGCGCAAACGGCTGACAGGAGGCCGTGATCGCCGCTTCGTAAGCGGAGATCGTCTGGGCATTACAGGCGGGCAGCATGCGGCCGGCCGTGGTGAACTGGGCAAAGCCCGCCCAGCCCGATGCTTGCGCGACGGTCGTGTCTTGAGCCAACAACCGCGATTCGAAAACGAGGCCTTGCAGATGCTCGATGGCGCTCATGATCCCGGCCAGAAACACGGTCAGTTTATCGAGCGACTGAAGGGCATGCGTCACTTGCGGGATGGGTACCTGCCGCAGATGATCCAGTAGCCCCTGCTGTCACAGACATTCCCCAAACGCGACCAACAAGCCCATACTCAGTAGCCTCATCGGATCTTCCGGCAGCGGTCTGCTCATCGGTATTTCCTCTACCGGCAAGCCTACTACCGACCGCCCAAACCAAACCGTGCAAAAACGCGCCCAGCGCAACGAAACCGACGCTGCATGCGCTCCCATACGCTAGCGCGGCAGCCGCAACCAGCGTATGGCGCCAAACACCACCGTCTGGCGCGGGTTGTCGGGTCCCAGGTCGGTCAGGCTCACTTTGCCCGCGGCGGGGTGCGCCGGGTCGAAGTCGTAATCGCCCAGGCTGATCCACTGGTTGGAGAAGCGGGCCTGGTCAATGGGCGGTGTCACAATCTCGGCATCCGGCTGGCCCGGCCGGTCCATGATGCGGTATTCCACCATCGCGTCGGCCAGGCTGGCCGGGATGAAGGCCTCCACGCGGTATGCGCCGCGCTGCGGCAGCGCCGGCCGGTATTCCACGGTGATGCCCTGGCCCGAGAAGGTGCGCTTGAAGCGCACCGGCTTGCCATATACGTCCAGCGCTGACTGCACCGGCGCCTCGGGCGGATTCTCGGGGAAGAGCGCCTCGGAGTAGCCCGGATCCTCCGGCCAGACGACGATGGCATGGGCCGGGATCGGCGGCGGCGCTGGCGGGACGCTCCCAGGCAGGCGCACGGCCGCGAAGCCGGGCCACTTGGACGACTGGAAGTGATCCGTGCCGGTGCGGAAATAGGTCAGGCCGGGCGCGCCGAGCCGCAGCGCCCAATCGGCCTGGGCCGCGACTTCCTCTGGCTGCGTCAGCCGCTTTACCGGCCGGCTGGCGTCGTGGACCTGCAGCATTGGGATGATGGGCCTGCGAAAGCCCTGCAGTTCTTCAAAGGCTTTCCGCATTTCGCGCTCGATGGGCATTGCGGCCGTGCCGGGGAAGAACTCGCCCGGATACACCATGGGGTGCAGGCTGTCGGCGCGCGTGGCCCAGGGGGTGATGAAGGCTTCGCGCCCCTGCTTGCGGAAGCGATAGTCCAGCACGACCGCCACGTGCGTGTTCGGCAGGCTGCCGCGCAACTTGCGCCAGTAGTCAAGCACGTCCTGGTTGGTGCCCGTCCAGAAGCCGCGCCCCGCCTCCACGTCCAGCGACAGCGACTTGAGGCCGACCCCGTCGACGTTGAGCGCCATTAGCTGGGTCAGCAGCGCGACTTCGCGGTCCACCAGGCTGACGCCGTTGAAACGGCCGACCGGCACGCACCAGGCATGCAGCTCCAGGTTCGCCTCGTTGCAGGCCTGCAGCCAATCGCGTACCCGGTCGAAGCTGGTGATGGCGCGCACGTCCGCCGGGTTGTCGCTGCCGCCCTGGCCCTGGAAGATCGTGCCGTGCAACACTTTGACCGATAGGCCGTTCAGGTTGGGGAAGGTCCGCCGCAGCCAATGACAAAAGTCGCGGGCCGAGATGCCCAGCTCATTGGCGCGCGGGTCGATGTTGCCGAAGACGTCGCGTGTGGGCCGCAGGACACGCGCGACCCAATGCACCAGCAGAAGCCGGTTGTCAAATGGAGTCGTCATGGTGTTGTCCTCCCAGGACGACGCCGATTATACCGCCGCGCGCTGCAATGGGCGCCGCGCGCGAACGGCGCCAGGGGCCAGGGGGAAAACGGCGCAGGCGGGTGGCAGCCTGAATAGGGCTGTCACCCGCCTGACCAGTGGCTGCGTTTCGGGTTGGGGTTAGGGCCGGACGACGGCCGGCTGCGCACTCTCGGCGCGGGCGGGCAGTTCCACCGGGATTGGGCGGTCGGGCAGGGGGGTATCCCTGGGGACGACGCGGGCAAAGCCCCCCACATGGGCCGGCCAATTGGCCAGGATAGCGGCCGCGCGCGGACTGCCGGTCAGCGCCAGGTGGCGGGTCAGCCAGCCGCGCAGGCACGCCTCGTCGTCGCCGTCGAGCGCCTCCAAGGTCACTAACTGCGGATTGATCCGCGCGCGGGCAGAGTGGCCATCGTAAAGATAGGCGATCCCGCCCGTCATGCCGGCGCCGAAGTTGTGCCCGACCGGCCCCAAGCTGATCACCAGCCCGCCGGTCATGTACTCGCAGCCGTGATCGCCAACGCCCTCCACCACCGCCACCGCGCCGCTGTTGCGCACCGCAAAGCGCTCGCCTGCCCGCCCGGCGATAAAGACCTCGCCGCCGGTCGCGCCATAGAGCACCGTGTTGCCGGCCAGCGCCGCCGCTGGCGTGCTGCCGTCTGGCGCGGGCGCCAGCGCGCCCGCGACCGCGTGACCAGGCCGCGGGTGGATTACGATGCGGCCGCCGGCCAGCCCCTTGCCCACGTAGTCATTGGCTTCTCCCGCCAGGGCCAGATGCAGGCCCGGCACTCCAAACGCGCCGAAAGACTGGCCCGCGCTACCACTCAGCGCAACCTCCAGGCTGCTTGAGCCCAGCCCGGCGACGCCGTAGCGCCGTGCCAGCTCGCCAGCCAGCCGAGCCCCTACAGTTCGGTCGCAATTGGCAATCTCGTACGCCAGCCGGCGTGTGCCGCTGGCCGCCAACAGAATGCCGTCCAGCCACAATCGCTCGTTGAGGGACCCGGCCGCCGGGATGCGGTTCGGCTCACCCAGGTAGCGCCGCGCCTTGCCCGCCGGCGGCGGCTGCAGCAGACGGCTTAGATCCACCTCGCCCAGGCCGCGCACCTGCTCTAGCAGTTCCACGCGGCCGACCGCCTCGTCCAGCCCTGGCAACCCCAATTGAGCCAGCGTCTCGCGCACTTCCTGGGCCACGAACAGCATGAAGGCCATCACCTGCTCGGGCGTCGCATCGAATTTGGCACGGAGCTCGGGGCGCTGCGTGGCAACGCCGGTTGGGCAGGTGTTAAGGTGGCAGGCGCGAGCCATGACGCAGCCCTCGGCCACCACCGCGGCCGTGCCGAACGAGAACTCGTCGGCCCCCAGCAGTGCGGCCGCCACCACGTCGCGCCCGGTGCGCAAGCCGCCATCCACGCGCAGCCGCACGCGCCCACGCAGCCCGCTGGCGCTGAGCACGTGCTGCGCCTCGGCCAGCCCCAACTCCCAGGGGATGCCGGCGTACTTGATGCTGCTCAGCGGCGAGGCGCCCGTGCCGCCCGCACTGCCGCTGATCTGGATGACGTCGGCCCCAGCTTTCGCTACGCCGGCTGCAATCGTGCCCACTCCGGCCTGGGCCACCAGCTTCACGGAGATCACCGCGCGCGGGTTGACCTGGCGCAGGTCGTAGATCAGCTGGGCTAGGTCTTCAATGCTGTAGATGTCGTGGTGCGGCGGCGGCGAAATCAGCGTGACGCCCGGCGTGGCGTGCCGCAGTGCGGCGATCTCGGCCGTCACCTTGTGACCGGGCAATTGACCGCCCTCGCCGGGCTTTGATCCCTGCGCCATCTTGATCTGCAACTCGTCGGCCGAAACCAGGTAGGCCGGCGTTAGGCCGAAGCGGGCCGAAGCTACCTGCTTGATGCGGTCATTGCTCTCGGTGCCGAAGCGCGCCGGATCTTCGCCGCCTTCGCCCGAATTGCTCAGCGCATCCAGACGGTTCATGGCAATCGCCAGCGTGGCATGCGCTTCGGCCGACAGGGCGCCGTGCGACATGGCCGCGGTGGAGAAGCGCCACAGGATGGCGTGCAGCGACTCGACCGTGCTCACTGGCAACCCCGCGGCCGCCGGCCTGAAGGCGAGCAGGTCGTGCAGGTCGACCGGTGAGCCAGCGTGCTGCAGCTCGCTGTAGCGCTGGTAGGCGGCGTAGCCATCCTGCCAATGCCCATTCAGGGCTCCCTGGGTGCGGACGGCAACGTGCAGCGCCTGCACCACCGCCGGGTTGTAGCCGTGGTGTTCGCCGCTGCGCTTGAACTTGTAGAACCCGGGGCTCTCTAGCGCTGGCTTGGGCGCCTGGTAGGCAGCTTGGTGCCAGCGCAGCCCGATACGCGCCACGCCCGCCAGGTCCAACCCCTCCAGGTGTGTCGTCGTGCCGGTAAAGCACGCGTCTACTAGCGCCTGGCTGAGCCCAATTGTTTCGAAGATTTGCGCGCCGCAGTAGGCATCGACCGTGCTGATGCCCATCTTGGACATAATTTTGAGCAGGCCGTGCTCGCAGGCGTGCACGTAACGAGCCATCGCTGCCTCGGCCGGCATCTCACCATGGGTCAGGTCGGCAGCCGTGGCTAAGGCCAGGTAAGGGGCGACGGCCGCGGCGCCATAGCCGACCAGCACGGCGAAATGATGGACTTCGCGCGGCTCGCCGCTCTCCACCACCAGGTCCACGCCAACGCGTAAATCGGCGCGCAGCAGGTGGTTGTGCACCGCGGCCAGCGCCAGAACAGCCGGGATGAAGGTGTGGCTGGCATCCACGCCCTGGTCGCTCAGGATCAAGACCTCAGCACCGGCGCGCACCTCGGTCTCGGCGGCTTGCTGCAGCCGCGCCAGCGCTGTCGCCAGCCCCTCCGGTCCTTCGGCCGCGGGCCACAGGGTTGAGAGTGTCACGGGGCGCAGTTCGGCATCCGCGCGCAGCGCCGCCAGCTCATCGCCGGTCAGCACCGGGCTCTCGAGCTCCAGGAGCCGAGCCTGTTCGGGCGTTTCGGCCAAGAAGTTGCCGCGCGCCCCCAGCCTCACTCGCAGCGACATGACCAGGTCTTCGCGCAGCGGGTCAATCGGGGGGTTGGTTACCTCGGCGAAACGCTGCCGGAAGTAGCTGAACAGCGAGCGGGGCTTGTCCGAGAGGATGGCTGGCGCCGTGTCGTCACCCATCGCACCGATTGCCTCGACCTGCCCCTTGACCATTGGTCGCAGCACCAGCACCAATTCTTCGCTGGTGTACCCAAAGGCCGCCTGTTGGGCCGTCAGTCCGGACGTCTCGGCCCGCGGCTGGCTGAAAGTGTTGGCCGGCCTGACAGCCTCGCCTGCCGCTGTTCGGCCCAGCCGGCGAGCCGCGCGCAGCCATTCGCCATAGGGGCGGCGCGCGGCCAATTCAGCCTTGAGCGCACCGTCTTCGCGCACGAGCCCACGCGCTGTGTCCACCGCCAGCATCTGGCCGGGGCCCAGCCGGCCTTGAACGCAGATTCGCGCCGGATCCACTGGGATGGCCCCCGCCTCTGATGCCGCGCCGATCAGACCATCCTCGGTCACCAGGTAACGGCAGGGCCGCAGTCCATTCCGGTCCAGAGCCGCCCCCACCACGCTTCCATCGGTAAAGACCAGCGCGGCCGGGCCGTCCCAAGGCTCGCTCAGCCCGGCATGATAGGCGTAGAAGTCGCGCACGGCCGGGGGCAGGTCGGGGTGCTTTTCCCAGGCAGGCGGCACCAACATGGTGAGCGCGTGCTCGATGCCGCGCCCTGCGTGCACCAGCAACTCGAGCACGTTGTCGAGCATGGCCGAGTCGCTGCCGTCGGTGTCCGCGACGGGGCGCAGCAGCGCCGGGTCAGCGCAGAAGCCGGCCGCCAGCCTTGCCTCGCGCGACTGCATCCAGGCCAGGTTGCCCTGTAGCGTGTTGATCTCACCGTTGTGGCACAACAGGCGGAAGGGCTGAGCCCGCTGCCAGGTGGGGGTGGTGTTGGTGCTGTAGCGTTGGTGAAAGACCGCCAGAGCCACTTCGAAGTCGGGGCTGCGCAGGTCAGCGTAGAAAGGGGCCACTTGCGAGGCCAGCAGCAGGCCCTTGTAGACGATCGTCCGGGCCGAACAAGACGGCACGTACCCGCCGCGGGCTCGCGCCTGGCGCTCGAAGTCCTTGCGCGCCAGGTAAAGCCGCTGCTCAAAGGTGGCCGATGTGCCGGCCTCGGCGCCGGGCGCGACGATGGCCTGCCAGATGGCGGGCAGTGTGGCGTGGGCCCGCGCCCCCAGCACGTCGGCGTCCACCGGCACCTCGCGCCAGGCGAGCAGCCGGATGTGTTGGCGCGCAAAAGCGGCTTCCGCCTGCCGCTGCAGCGCGTCGCGGCAATCGGGCGGGAGGAAGAAGACGCCAACGCCCAGATGATCTGGGTCGGCCTGCCGGTCCGTCAGCCGCTCCACTTCGTGCGCGAACCACTGGCGCGGCAGCGGCAGCAGCAAGCCCGCGCCATCACCGGTGCGCGCGTCAGCATCCAACGCGCCGCGGTGCTGGAGATTGCCCAGCGCCTCCAGCGCCAATTTCAGGAGAGCGTGGCTGGGCCGTCCGAACTGGTCGGCCACGAAACCGATACCGCAGCCGCCGCGGTCGAAGCGCGGGATATAAGCGGATGGGGCTGCACAGACAGACACCAGAACCTCCGGGCGACGGGTTGGCGGCGCGCACGGGCCGACACGGCTAGTTTAGGGCACGGCGATTGGCACTGTCGTCCCCACGGCGGGCCATTTCCGCCGCGGGCGCCGGATCACCTGGATGGGTAATGGAGGAAGTGCACGAGGCGGAGGCAGGGGATTTCATGGCTTTCCACTGCCTCCGCCGGACTCCCTCGCTGCCTGTGTCTGCCCGGTATTTCCTGTGTGCCTTGCCCTGGGCTTTCACTGATTTCCAAGCCGCATGGCCGCGGCAACCGCGCCGGCGCGCGTGCTGGCGCGCAGCTTTTGCAGGATGTGATCGACGTGCTTCTTGGTGGTGTTGGCCGAGATGAGCAGCGCCTCCGCGATCTGCCGGTTGGTCAGGCCCTGTGTCAGCAGCGCGAGCACTTCGCGCTCGCGCGGCGTCAACGTTTCGCAGCCCGTCGCCGGTGCGGGCAGGCCGCTGGGCTCGCCTGCCCGCCGGGCCGCGTCCAGCAGACGCAGAAAGTTGGCGCCATCGAACCCCTCCTTCTCGACAAAGGTGAAGATATCGTACTCGTCGTAGGCGCGGTCGATGTCCTCCGGGTCGCCCAAGGCGCTGACCACGACCGCCGGCACGCCGCGCTGCCGCGCCGCGCGCAGAAGGAAGAACCCGTCGCGATTGCCCTCGGGGGCCGCCGAGCTAGCCAGGTTGAGATCAACCACGGCCAGCTCGAAATTTACGTGCTGCAGCCAGCCGCGCGCTTCCCCATAGCTGACGGCGAAGTGCAGCACGTAGCCGGCGTCGCCCAGCAGTTCAGTGTAGATCGCGCGCCAGTTGGCGTCGTCTTCGACGACCAGCACCTTGGGACCCCCGGCAGGCGGCTCTGGCGCGTCTGCGCTCACTGCCGCGGATTGCGCCAGGTCCAACAAGGCAGCTGGACTGAAGCTGCCTTTCTCAATCAGGCCCAGCACGCGCGGGTGCTGCGCCAGGGCGGGATCGAATTGAGCGGCGGGCTGGCTCGCCAGCAACACACAGCGCGTGGGCGCGCCGTCCAGCCGCGCCAGGCAGGCCGCCGCGTCGTGCTGGGCGGCCTTCTCCGGTGAAACGGCTAGAACTGCCAGGTGAAACTTCAGCTCGCGGTCCACTTCGGCCAGTGAGGCGGCCGCGGTCACGCTCCAACCCTGCGGGCGCAGAGCGTCGGAAAGCGTGGCTCGCCAGCGAGGGCTCTCGTCGACCACCAGGGCAGTCTTCATTGGTCCTCCTTGGCCGCCAGGGGCAGACGGAAAACAAACGTGCACCCGGGCAGGCCGGCGCGCTCGCCGTTCACAGGCGCCGGCGGCGCGGCCAGGACAATGCTGCCGCCGCAGCGCTGCAGCCAGGTCTTTACCCACCACAAGCCAAAACCAAGCTTCTTGGCGGAATGCTTGGTCGAGAAGTTCGGCTCGAAGATCCGGTCGCGCAGTTCGAGCGGCACGCCCGGGCCGTCGTCAGCCACGCTGACCTCCACCCATTGGCGTCCAGGCTCCAACGTGTCAGCCAATACACGCCCGCTGACCGCAACCGTGCCCCGCAGATCGCCCAGCGCGTCGCAGGCGTTCCCGAGCAAGTTGTCGAATATCAGCCGCAGCGCCTCGGCTCCCGCCACAACCGGCGGCAGGTCCTCCAGCCCGGAGGCAGCCAGTTGGACGTTAGGTGGCAGGTGCAGCCGCGCTGCCACGCTCGCGTAGGCCTCGGCCAGGCGCGTCGCCTGCAGCCGGACCGGGCGGAGATACGTTACGGTCTCGCGCGCCACCTCCATCGCGCCGCGCGCGCCGGCTTCGATGTCGGCCAACTTCTCCGCCGTGTACGGGTCGTCAGCCAGGGCCGGGCGCTTGCTGGTCAAGCTCTGGACCTTGACCGGGATCGTGCCGATCAGGTTGTTGACGCGATGCAGCAGATTGGCAGAAATGTCTCCAAGAACGGCAAACGTCTCGGCGACTGCCTGGCGCTCTTCGGCCAACTTGGCCTGGTCCAGCGCCTCGCCCAACTGCAGCGCCACCGCGGCGTGGTTGGCCAGGCTGGTGAGCAGGCGCGTGTCCCAGTCGGAGAACGCCCGGGGTCCTGGCGCGTAGACGGCCAGCGCGCCGCGGGGCGTGCCGTCGCGCATCAACAGCGGCGCAATCAGCGCCACGTCCCAACCCATGCGCTGCGCCAGGTCGCGGCGTCCCAGGCGCGGGTCGCCAGCCAGGTCGGTGCTCATCACAGGCTGGCGCGTCTCAACGGCGCGCCCCAGCAGGCTGCCGATCACCGGAACACGATAGCCCGCGGGCAGGCCGCCGAAGTGGGCTCGCAAGAACAGCTCGGGCGGGTCGCCCTGCTCAAGCTCCCAGGCGGCGGCCTGACTGGCGTTCAGCAGGTGACAGGCACGTTCCAGCAGTAGCGCAACCACCTCGTCAGGCGTGTGGTTGGCCATGTGCTCGCTGACTTCTTCAATCACGTTGAGCAGCCGCGCTTCCTGTAAGGCGATGGTCGCCTGAGTTGCCAGACTTACCAGCACGGTTTGCGCTTCCGCATCGAAGTGGGCCAGGTGCGGGCTCTCGACGTTGAGCACCCCTTCCAGCCCGCGGCCCGACCCCAGTAGCGGCACGGCCAACTCCGAGCGAGGCTCTCCGCGCTGTTCGCCCATGGGCCGGTAGATCTGCGACCAGGGCGGCTGGCGCAGATCGGCGATGCGGGCCGGCTCTCGGTGGCGCGCCACCCAGCCCACCACGCCGCTGGCCTCGACCGGGGGCAGGCTCTCGCGCCGCCGGTCGGGGTCGGCGCCTACCAGCGCCGCCAGCTGCAGCTGGCCGGTGCGTTTGTCGAGGATGCGAAATGAGCCATGCTCCGCGCCGGTCAGGTTGAGGGCGGTGTTGAGGATCTCGCGCAAGGTGTCATCCAGGTTGCGCCGCGAACTGATCAACTGGTCGGCGCATTGCAGCCGCTCCAGCGCATCGACCTTCCGCTGCAATGCCCGGTTCATTCCCTCGAACTGGCGCGTGTTGTAGATGGCCACGGCTGCCAGGTGCACGAACGTGTCGAGCAGCAGCAATTCGTCTGCCGCAAAGCAGCGCGTGGTGTGCAGCGATATATAGAGTGCCCCCACCGGGTGTCCGCCCGCCAGGAGCGGGTAACAGGCTGAGGTGCGGATGCCCGCCTGGTACTTGAGGGGGTGAAAACTCAGGCCTTGCTCCTCGTAAGACAGCACGCGCGCTCGCCGGGCCAAAGAGGTGGCGCCCATGCCGGTGGCACGCGGCAGATCGCCCGTGAGGGGCGTCTCGCCTTCGCCAGCCGCGACACGTGAGTTTGGGTCGAAGCAGCCCCCCGCCGGGTCGTAGGTGTAAATCACTGCGCTGGCTCGGTCGGCCGCGTTCGAGCCCACCAGGCGGATGGCGGTCCCAGCAATCAGTTGGAGCGCCTCGGCCAGCGACGTGTCGGGGCCTAGATGATTCATGCGCGATCCGGCGTCGCGCAGGATGCCCAGGGCCGTCGGCCAATCAAGGCCGTGGACCGCCGGATTGCCAGGAGAAGTCGTCACCATGGTGAAGATGCGCGGAAGCCCCTCAGCGCCGTGTCGATCAGCGTTGGGGGGCTTCATGGCCCAAGCGATGTCTGCTTGTTCGTGCGTGACACAACGCACAAAGAGCCTAGCAAGGATGCGCGCCTAAGTCAACCACTTGGCCTCGGCACTTTGCACGAATCTTGGCGCCCATTTTGAGGCGGCGCGCTAACGGCTGGTCACGGTGCAGACGCGTAGGGCAACGCGCCAAGAGCCGGTGGCTGCGGCTCCCCAGTCTGGGAGGCCTGGCCAGTGTTCAGGGGTGGCCCGTGCCTGGCGGCGCAGATCACCCCGGTCTTCTCGTCGTCCCCGGCCCGGCTGGCCGACTAGGCGCGGTGCTCTAGCGCGTTCAGCAGAGCCGCCAGGTGCACGCCCTCCAGGCTGGGGAGCACGGCCTCGGCCCGCCCGACGCGTTCGGGTGGACCAATACCAATTGTCCGCAGCCCGCCCGCTTGGGCGGCCTCGATGCCGGCGGCCGCGTCCTCTACCACCACGCAGGCGGCGGGCGGCAGATCGAGCAGCCGGGCCGCAAAGAGAAACAGATCGGGCGCGGGTTTGGGGCGTTCGACGCTATTACCGTCTGCCACGGCGTCCAGCAGCGGGCGCAGGCCCAGCCGGTCGAGCACCTCGCCCGCGTTGCGGCTGGCCGAACCGAGCGCGGTTTTCAGACCGGCGGCCCGGATCTCGGCCAGCAGTTCGCGCGCGCCGGGTAGCACATCGGCCGGGGTGATCGCGCGGATGGCTTCCAGATAGTAGCTGTTCTTGCGCGCCAGCATGGCTTCGATTTTTTCGTTGGGATACACACGTCCCTTCAGGATCAGCTCCAGCGAGGCGCGGCGCGAAACCCCGCGCAGGTGCTCGTTGGCGGCGCGGTCAAACGGCAGCCCCTCTTCGTCGGCCAGTCGCTGCCAGGCGCGGTAGTGGAACTCCGCCGTATCGGTCAGCACGCCGTCCAGATCGAAGATGAAGCCGCCCACTGGCATGCGCTCCCGCTCGAGGCTCATGGCGTAAGCGCGTGTTCCAGGTCAATGACCACCGGCTGGCCGCGGTGGCAGAAGCGGAAGCGCAGCCGCCGCCAGTGTTGCGGCAGGCACGGCTCGGTGTGCCAGCCTTTGGGCGTCACCCGCAGCCCGCCGAATCCAAACACGGCGGCCTGCCAGGTGCCGCCGGCCGACGCGCCGTGGATCCCGTCGCCGGCGTTGCCGCGCACGTCGCGCAGATCGGCCCGCGCAGCGCGGATGAAGTGCCCGTAAGCCTCGTCTGGCCGTCCTACCGCGCAGGCCATGATGGCCTGGATGGCCGGCCCCAGCGACGAACCGTAGGTATGGTCGGTGCGCGGCGTGTAGTACTCATAGTTGCGCCGCACCACGGCCGCCGCGAACTGGTCGCGAAGCAAATACAAGAGCATTAGCACGTCTGGCTGCTTGATGATCTGGGTGTCGGCGACGCCTTCGATGCCGAAGAGCTCCTGCGCCGACTTGGTGCGCGGCTCCAGGCTGGCCAGGTCGACGTCGGTGCGCTGGAAATACCCTTCGAATTGCTCTAGCAGTCCGTCCGGCGCGGCCGGCAGGTAGATCTTGTCAATCACATGCCGCCAATGCGCCAGACGCTCCGGGCCCAAGTCAAGCTGGCTGCTTAGCTCGGCAGCCCGTTCCGGCGCATAGCCCCGCAGCCAGTCGAGCACCCCGAGCGCCGTCTGCAGGTTCCACTGGGCCAGGCGATTGGTGTATAGGTTATTGTCGACGTGATCGTGATATTCGTCTGGCCCGATCACGTCGCGGTATTCGTAGCGCCCGGCCGCGGCGTTCCATTCGGCCCGTGTCGCCCAAAAGCGGGCCGTGTCCAGGATCAGCTCAGCGCCCTTCGCGGCCATCCAGGCGTCATCGCCCGTTACGGCCCAGTACTGGTGCGCGGCGTAGGCAATGTCAGCTGAAATATGGATCTCGATATCGCCGGTCCAAATACGCACTAGCCGCGCACGGTCGGCAGAGTGCGGCACCCAGGTTGGGGTCACCTCTTCGCCCGTGTCGGCGCTTTCCCAGGGGAACTGCGCCCCCTCAAAGCCGTTGGCCTGGGCCTTGGCCCGCGCGCCAGCCAGGTGGCGATGCCGGTAGTTGAGCAGGTTGCGGGCGATGTGCGGCGCCGTGTATGTGAACAACGGCAGCATGAAGATCTCGGTGTCCCAGAACGAGTGCCCGCGATAGCCAAACCCAGACAGCGTCTTGGCGCCGATATTCACGCGGTCGTCGCGGCGGGGCGCGGCAATCAGCATTTGGAACAGGTTGAAGCGCAGCGCGATCTGCGCCTCGTCGTCGCCCTCGACCTCCACGTCGGTGCGCTCCCACTCTGTCTCCCAGGCGGCCCGGTTGCCGGCCACGGCCGCGTCCCAGCCTGGAACAGCGCTCACCGCGCCGAGCGCCGCTGCGCACAACTGGCCGGCGGGCGCGTCGCGGGAGGTGTAGACCGCCACATACTTTTCGATCACGACCTCCTGCCCCGGCACAGCCTCTACCTCCACCACCAGGGTGGGGGCATTCTCTGTATCCCAATAGGCTCGGCTGTGCTCGGCGCTGGCTGCCGTCACCAACCGCATAGCGGTCACCAAATCGATGCCCGAGTGCCGGGTACGGGTGTGCAGGCTGGCTGCGCCGCTCGCCGGGTCCAAGCCCTGTGCCACGTATCGCCAATGCAGCAGCCCATCGTTGTGCGCATACCCGTTCAAGGAGGCGCGGAACTGCAGCCGGCCCAGGAGGTCGGGCACGACCCGGCAGCGCAGCAGCAGCATGTGCGGCTGGTCGAGCGCTGCGAAGCGCTCAAACGTCAGCGCCAACCGGCCGCCCGTCGGCGCGGTCCACTCCAACCTACGTGTCAACACCCCCTGGCGTAGGTCCAGCGTGCGCCGGTAGCCGGCGATCTGGCCGCGGTCTTGGCTGAAGCGCTCATACGGCCCCAGCGCGCCGCCGGCGCCTGCGACGGCCGCGTGCACGCTCAGCGGCAGCCAGTCGGGAGCATTTGCCAGTTCGGTGACCACAATCGGCGCCGCGTCGAACACGCCGTGGATGAAGGTCGCGCGCCGGTCGCCGGCATAGCCTTCTTCCAACGCTCCGCGCGTGCACAGGTATCCGTTGCCAATCGTAAAGATGGTCTCGGCGTGGTGCTGCCCCTGAGGGTCAAGGCTGGTCTCAGAGATCGTCCACAGCGACTCGTTCATCGCGTTGTTGGCCTGTCTATCCGTCATCGCCTTACGCCGCCGTGAGGGCGAATTCCAGCAGCTCGTCCAGCCCGCAGGTCGCCAGCCCAATTACGTGATCGGCCGCGCCGTAATAGACATGGACCTGCCCCTGGCAGACGGGGTTAGCGCACGAGAAGACGACGTTGGGCACGTCGCCGCGCACCTCCCACAACTCCTCCGGCTCAAAGATGTGCGCTCGCGGCCGGCGCAGCACGCGGCCAGGACCGTCGCGGTCAAGCAGCGCCACGCCCAGCCGGTAGACGTGCTGGTGGTCGTAGGCGTGATACAGCATCAGCCAGCCGGCACTGGTTTCGATCGGCACGCCGGCGCCGCCCACGCGCTTGCTGTCCCAACCATTGTCTGGCCGCGGCCCAAGCAGCGGCCGCATGTGCTCGAGAGGCCAGGTGCGCAGGTCGTCGCTCTCCGCCACCCAGATCTGCGGCGGGCGCCGGTGCAGTGCCACGTAGCGTCGGCCGAGGCGGCGCGGGAAGAGCACATGATCCTTGTTGTCCTCGCCGGTCACCAGGGGGCTCAGCCGTTCCCACGTTATCAGGTTGCGGCTGCGGGCGAACATTGGTGTGATCTCGGAAGCGCCGGCCGCGCTGCGTCCATAGGCGGTGTATGCCATGTAGAACTCACCATTGATCTCGGTCACGCGCGGGTCCTCGATCCCGCGCGCCTCGCGTTCCCCGGCCGGCGCCAGCACCGGCTCGCGCAGCCGGTTCCAGTGCACGCCGTCGGCGCTGACGGCATAGCCGATGCGGCTGATCCAATCTAGCCCTTGGGCGCGGTAATGCATGTGCCACAACCCGCCGTGGTAGATGACAGCTGGATTGAAGACGTTGTACGTTTCCCAGGTCGAGGCCGGGTCGGGCAGCAGGATGGGGTTGGCCGCATGCCGCCTCAACATCATATCAATTCGATCTCCAGTCTGGATCCGCGCCGGCCGGCGCCAGCGGCGCGCGCCCTAGGGCTGAATCGACGGCCAGCACTCCCACCAGTGCCAGCCAACTCATCAGCGCCACCGCCAGCGGCAGGGTGATGAGCACACTGGCCACACTCAGCAGTAGACACGCGATCAACAGCGATACGCCGAACCCAGGTGCTTTAAGGAACAGGAGCAGACTATTGCGCAGGGCGAAGATCATGCGTCGATCGCGCTGCGCCAGCCAGAACGGCCAGTAGAATAGATTGGCCGCTACCCACAGCACCCCAATCGTGCCCCAAGCCAAACGCAGCCCGGTCCAGCCCCAGCCGGTAAAGTCCTGATAGGCCCAGAAGTTTCCGGCCAGCACGACGGCAAGGATCAGGTTGGCCAGGCCCCAGCGCCAGGCTGGCCACCAAAGCTGTCGCAGCGCCCGCCAGGCATCGCGCGGCCCGACTACCTTGCCAGCTGCCACGGCCCGTGCCGCCACGTACATGGCCGCTGTCGCCGGCGGCCCGCTGACGATGGGGATTTGCAGCGCCAGCCAGGCCAGGTTGAAGAGCGTCAGCAGAAACAACTCGCCCCACCACAGCCGGAAGGCGCGGCCCAGCACCGCGGCAGCCTTGATCATCATGCCACCCGATGTGCCGAGCCGCCTTCGCCGCTGCGGCGCAGCGCTGTGCCGTGGGATGTCGCCGTCACCGGGGGTCGGCTCACTAGGCTCACACTGGCGGCGCCAAATACCTGCACCGGCGCAAGTGCGCCGGCCAAACTGGCAAGCGTAAAGCGATTGCCCTCGGAACTCGCCGCCGGACAGCCGCTGTAGATGGCCATATTGCCGGGCAAAGGGCCATAAGCCGGCGCCGCCGGCGCTGGGACTGGTCGCCCAATCAGGGCATAGGCGCCAGCCGCTGGCTGGAGGCGGCGCTCGAAGATGGCTTCTTCCCCTGCCGGCTGGCTCGGCGCCGGGTACAGGTGCCTTTGGTAGCCGGGCAGCGCTTGGGTCAGGGGCAAGTGGCGCAGGCCGGCGCTGGCCCAGTTGTGGCCAAACGGGTGTCCGTCCGGCAGTAGCGCGCCGCCGAGTGGGCGGCGGGCCGCTACGATGAAAGGGTTGATCGGGGTTATGCCCAGGCGGACACGTACCGGGCCAGGGTTGAACACCGCCCGGCCTTCCTGGCCCTGGACACTGGCTCGCGCGCTGGCGGTGCGCTGGCTTATCGGCGCATGGCAGCTGGCGTAGGCATCGGTCGCGATCGCCAGCAGCGCTGGCCCGCTGGCGGCGCCGTCGGCTGAAGGCGTGATGCCGCCTGGCGGGAAGCCGGGCACGGTGGTCGTGGGGTGCGCGCTCAGCCTTTCACTCCGGCATAGCTGACGCCCTCGATGTAGTAGCGGCTGAAGAAGAAGAACATCGTCAGCGGCACGATGGCGTTAATCATCGCCCCGACCAGCGTCAGATTCCACTGGGCCTTGTAGTTTTGCTGGAACAGGCTCAGGGCCACGTTCAAGACCCACATGTCGGGCGTCTGGGTATACAACAGCGGCGCCAGGAAGTCGTTCCACATGCCCTGGAATTGCAGGATGAAGAGAGTCAGCAGCGCCGGCCGCGCCAGCGGCAGAACGACGTCCTTGTAGATCTGGAAATAGGAGGCGCCGTCGATAAAGGCGGCCTCTTCTAGCTCGCGCGGCACGGCTTTAAGGAACTGCGTCAGCATGAAGATGCCGAACGCGTTGACGATGCTGGGGAAGATTAGCGCGTGCGCGCGGTTGATCCACTCCATCTTGGCGATGACGACGTAGGTCGGCACCAGCGTCACCGCGCCGGGGATCATCATAGAGGCCAGCATAAAGTTGAAGACCAGGTTCTTGCCGGGGAAGGCCAGCCGCGCGAAAGCGTAGGCCGCCATCGAGCAGAAGATCACTTGCGTGATGGCTCGCACGACCGACAGCAAGGCCGTGTTGAACAGCCAGCGCACGAAGCGCCCGCCACCGGCCGCCAGCGCTAACTGCTCGAACAAGACAGCCACTAACGCGCCCACCAGAATGGCTCCGGCCATGGCCGCCACTACGCGGCCCCAATCGGGCCGCGACATGGCCAAAACGCCGAGGCCGATCAGCGCGAACAGGGCGGTGGCGATCCCGGTGCTCCAGCTCAGGACCGGTTTGGCGCCAAACCGCAATCCCACGTACCAGGCTCCGGCCAGGCCAACCCCTACCACCAGCGCTAGGGCTGCCGGCAGGCCGATGCTGCGCGGCAGGCCCTGGCCCTTGGCCTCGCTGGATAGCCCGCCCAACAGGAAGGTCCAAAAGAACGCAAAGACGCCCGCTGTCAGGCCGAGCGAAGTGGCGCCTTCGGCGCGCGGTAGGCCGCCCACGTCGGTGTTCAGCAGTTCCGGCCAATTCGCCACCCGCCACTCCGCCGGGAATAACCTCGGCGGCCAGGCGATGATCTCGGCGTTGGTCTTGAAGGTGCCCAGGAATGCCAGGATAAAGGGCGTAAACAAGATCAGACCTACCAGCAGCAGCACCCCGTAGATGAGCACGCGTCCCAACACCTTGGTGAGGGGCGCGGCGGGGGCCAGGATAACGCGCGACGGGTTCACAGGTCGAGCAAGAGTCGCCATGGCAGCCTCTGCCTAGTACTGCTCGGTGCCGCTTTCGATAAAGCGGCGCTGCAGAAAGGTGAAGAGGAAGATGATGATGGCCAGCAGGAAGGCCATCGCCGCGGCAAGGCCCATTTGCGGCGGTCCATCGGTGCCCAGCGCCCGAGCATAGATCAGGTACACCGGCACCAGCGTTGTGTCGAGCGGCCCGCCGGCCGTCAGGATCTTCACCTGGTCGAAGACCTGCCAGGTGCCGATTGTCCCCAGCACGATCACCAGCAGCAGCACCGGGCGCAGCAACGGCAGTGTGACCCTCCAGAACTGCTGCCACTTGCTGGCGCCGTCAATCGAGGCCGCTTCGTACAGGGTGGGGGGGATTTCCTGCAGCGCGGCCAAGAACATGATCATAAACGTGGGCGCGGTGGTGAAGATGTTCTGGAACATGATCGCCATCCAGGTGACGCTCGGCCCGCGCAGGTACCACAAGCTCGAGGGGATGTCACTACCCATGGCCCGCGCGACCAGTTGGATCAGCCCGCGCGGGTTGTTGAGCCACTCCACCTGGGTCCATTCGGCGCCGAACAAGCCCCACAGTTGGGTCAGGAAGTAATTCAGGTAGCCGGTCTTCAAATATAACCACCAGAAGATCATGGTGATCACGACTGACGAGGTCACGCTGGGCGCATAGAACAGCGTGCGGAAGAACTGCGCGCCGCGTACCTTGACATTGATCAGCGTTGCCAGGGCCAGCGCCAGCGCGGTTTGGGTTGGCACGACGATGACGACGTACCAGAGCACGTTGACCAGCGAGCGGATGAAGTCGCCGCGCAGCGACAGGGCCTTGATGTAATTATCGAGCGCCACCCACCTGGGGGTCGTGAATAGATCGAAGGATGTGAAGCTAATATAGAAGGCAAAGATGACCACGCCCACCGTGAACACCAGCGTGACCAGGAGGTAGGGCGCGATAAACAAGTATGCCGTCAACGCCTCCTGGCGGGCGCGAGCGCTGTGAAAGATGCCCCGGCGGGCAGGCGCGGCCTTGGCCATAACACACCTCCACGATCGGGCCTGCCCGGCCCCCAGGTCAGCCAGGGGCCGGGCAGGTGCGAAGCGTGCGACGCGGCCGTTCGGACCGCGCCGCGCTATTGGGCCTGAGCAGAGTCGAGCGCCGCTTGAGCTTCTTCCTGCGCCTGCGCAAATGACTCGTCCACCGTTTGGTCACCCAGATAGATGCGCTCCAGCGCCTGGCTGACCGCGGTGTTCACCGCGCCGGTGTTTGGACCCCAGTACGCCACGCGCGTCAGCGGGAAGGTGCCGCCCTGCGCGATGGCTGCATCGTTCGGGTCCACCACCAGGTCGATCTGATCCTTTTGGGTGCTGTAGGCAAACCCGGTCGAGACGATCTCGCGCTGGTTTTCGGCCCCGGTGATGAACATTGCCAGCGCCGCCGAGGCGCGCGGATACTTCGTGGCGGCGTTAACGCCGATGCCATTGGTGAAGATCACGTCGGCCTTGCCCTTGGGGCCGGTCGGCAGCGACACCGCCTTCCATTCAACATCGGCATAGTCTTGGCGCATGAAGTTGACCATCCAGCCGCCTTCGTAGGTCATGCCGACCAACTTCTTGCCGATGGCCTCGCCGCACCAGCCGGCGCCCACGTCGGCGGCGGTCGAAAGCGCGCCGCTCTCTTTCATGTCCAGGATAAACGTGGCGGCCTGCTTGATTTCAGGCGTGTCGAGCATGGCGGTGGTGTAGTCATCGGTGGCATAGGCCCCGCCGTTGCCGAAGGCAAAAGGCGCAAAGCGCGCCCAGTCGGCATTCTGGCAGAAGCCAGCGTATTGGCCCGTGTCGGCCACCGCCTGCGCCGCAGCCTTCAGGTCATCCCAGGTCCAGTCGGCCGTCGGCGCCTCGATCCCGGCGGCCTCAAACGCCTCCGGTAAGTACACCAGGCCCAGCGTGCCCCAGTCCTTGGGGAGCGCGTAGGTTTGGCTGTCTAGCGTAAAGACGGACAGCAGCGCCGGCAGGAAGTCGTCGCGCGAGACTCCGGCCTCAGCCATGAAATCGTCGAGCGGCAGCAGTTGGCCAGTGGGCGCGAAGGCCGTCATCAGTTGGTCATCTACGTAGAACACGTCAGCCGCGGTGCCGCCGGCCATGGCCGCCTTGAGCTTGGTTTGGAAGTCGGCCGGGATCGGCTGGTAGTCGACCGTGACGCCAGGGTAGAGCGCGTTAAAGCGTGTGATCGAGTCGCGATAGATCTTCTGTTCGGTCTCGTCACCCCAGCCCGAGAATACGATCGTGGCGCCCGCCTCGACCTCGATCACGCCCTCCGCCGCGGGCGCGGTGGTTGCCTGCGGCGCGGTCGTCGCCGCCGGGGCCTGGGTGGGCTGGGGCGCGGTCGTCGCCGCCGGGGCCTGGGTGGGTTGGGGCGCGGTCGTCGCCGCCGGGGCCTGGGTGGGCTGGGGCGCGGTCGTCGCGGTGGCGGCGCCTCCGCCGCAGGCCGTCAGCAGTAGCGCAGCGGCGGTGAGCACGCTCATCGCCAGCGCGTAAAGGGACTTTGTCTTCTTCATGGGAATACGCCTCCTTGCTAACCTCTTAGCCAATTAGGGTTTACGCGTTGTCAACATGGTCGGCAAACTGGGCAGGCTGTGGCTGGAAATGCACCTCCTTGTGGGACTACGCCCGGTCGCCGACGAGACAGGGAGGCGGCGCATTGTGCTATACTGCGCGCCGGTCCGTGGCCTCATCAGTGCCATGGGCTGTGGGGAACTGCTCTCTATCCGGCCAAGGAGCGTGAGCGGTTCCCTGCTTTTTTTCGGCCGCCTCAGATCTGCTGCTGGCCGGAGGAGGCACGCACGACCAACTCGGGCGTTAGCAGCACTTGCGTGGCCGCGGGTGTTCTCCCTTCCAGCAGCGCTACCAGGACCTCGACACACTTGCGGCCAGCGAGCCGGATCGGCTGCCGGACGCTCGAAAGAGGCGGCCAAACATACTGGGCCATGGGGGCGTCATCAAAACCCACAATGGCCAGATCACGCCCAGGCAGAAGGCCACGCTCTTGGGCGGCGCGGCTCGCGCCCAGCGCGAGAGTATCGTTCAGGGCAACGATGCCGGTTGGCCGCTCGCTCGGGTCGCCCGCCAGCCAGCGCGCCGCCGCGGCGCGTCCGGCCTCAAATGTGCCCTCCGCGCGCACCATCCACTCCGGCCGTTTGGGCACGCCCGCCGCGGCCAAAGCGGCCAAGAAACCGCTTAACCGGTTGTCGCCCACTTGCGAGCCGGCCGGCCAGGCCAGAACCGCGATGCGCCGGTGCCCCAGGCTGAGCAGATGCTCGGTCGCCAGACGTAAGCCGGCCGCTCCGTCGACGTCGACGTAGGGAAAGTATATCGCTGGATTGCTGCGGCCAAAGGCCACGAATGGATATTGGCGCTCCTGCAGAAACCGAATGCGCGGATCGTCATAATTGACGCTCGAGAGCACGAAGCCATCCACCCGTCCAGAGTCGATCAGTTCTCGATAGCCGTTGACCTGGGCGTCTCCCTCGCGGTATGGGAAGGGCAGCAGGTGATAGCCAACCGCTTCGGCTTCCTCGATCATGCTTCCCAGGAACATGTCCAAAATGTGGTTGGCCTGGTCGGGCCGGGTGGGGACCCACGAATAGCCGATCATCAGGCTGCGCTGGACGCGCAGGCTGCGGGCCGTGTGGCTGGGTTTGTAGCCCAGTGCGCGCGTCGCTTCCCAGATCCGGGCTTCCGTCTCTGGTAGGACCTGAGCTCGGCCGTTAATCACCTTGGAGACCGTTTGATAAGTCACCCCAGCCCGGGCGGCGACATCCTTGAGTGTAGTGCGGCGCTTGAGTAACATAGGTGTGAAAAGGCGAACGTTCGCGCGAACGTTCGCCTGACAGTATAGGCTGGTTTTGACGTGCGAGTCAATAGTGCAGTGCCCATGGCCTCCTTGGCCCAGGCCGTCAAACGCGAGTTTGGCAATCAGCTGGCGCACACCGGCTGGCTGGGCGCTGGGGCTTTTGAGAAAATGCTGGGGCAGTTGGATCTGGCTGACCTGGCAACTTCCTTCGCAAACCCAGGATGCGTTTACAACCCCGCCGTCCACGAGCCGCCCGAGCCCGCGCTGCGTTTTTGGGTCCGAGCCCGGCGCCCAGGGCGACCTGTTTGCTCAGCGCGACCCGGCCGTAGCCAAGGTGGCCCAAAGGGTCCACCGGCTGACCGACACGCCCTTCTTGCTGCCCGAGCATTATGCGTTGCTGTTGCGCGAGTTGGCCCGCGAGATTAACGAAAACGGGTATCAAATGACGCGCACATCGAAGACCGTGTGCGACCGCTGCGTCGAACGTGGCGCCCCGATCGCCCGTTCACATGTCAACTTCGTCTTGATCGGACTCAGTTATGCCGGTCACCGCTTCGAAGGCAGAGAGCAGGCCGCCGAGCAGTTGGGCGATCTGCTGGTCGCCAACCCGCTCAAATTGTGCCACGCGGCGCAGATGAACTTGAGCGAGACCGACCTTGGCCACCTCCGCGCCTGGATCACGGGCGGGCTCGCTTTCCAAGTCTGACCGGCGCTGCCTATTGACAACCTCCCTGCCGCCGCTAGACTGAAACCACAACCCGTGCCCCCGCGGACCTCATCGCCCGCGCGCGGCGGGCATTCCGCTGGCGCCAGCGCCCGTTTCGCTGCCTGGAAAAGGAGCAGCCGGATGAAGACCGTCGCCGACCTGTTGCAAACCAAAGGCCCCACCGTCTGGTCGGTTGCGCCGGGCACCTCGGTCTACGCTGCCCTGGAGCTGATGGCCGAGAAAGACGTTGGCGCCGTGCTGGTGCTCGACACCGGCCGCCTGGTAGGCATCTTCTCTGAGCGCGACTACGCCCGCAAGATCATCCTAAGGGGAAAATCCTCGCGCGAGACGCCGGTGCGCGACATCATGACCGAACGCGTGGTCTATATTCGCCCCGAGCAAACGGTGGCCGAGTGCATGGCACTGATGACCAACAAGCACATTCGCCACCTGCCGGTCTTGACGGATGACGCGCTGATCGGTCTGATCTCCATCGGAGATGTCGTTAAGGCTATCATCTCCGAGCAGCAGTTCATGATTGAGCAGCTTGAGAACTACATTACCGGCCGGCGCTGAGCCCGGGCTGGCGCCAGCCTGAGACCTGACCTGCGCGACATCGATGCGCATCGCCAGGTCTGGGCGGTGGTGCGCCGCGCGCCCTAACCGCGCTGTGGGCGCCGCGGGTCATACGCGCCGCGGATACTGGCCGGCTGCCAACAGCTCCCAGGGCTGCTCCGCGTATTCGCTCGGGAGGATGCATCCCGGCCTGCCGTCAATAGCCGGCGGCGAGCGCGGCCACGACGAGATGTGTCGTGGTCGCGCCGCTTCTTTCCACTACGTTCATTAAGCGTTTGGCCAAGGGGTCGACATCGGCCTGGTCCGTAGCCGTGGTTCCGAACGCGGCCGGGGTCTTAGCGGCGTTGTAGCACTGCCGGTAATAGCCGCGGTCGAAGGCGCTTTGCAGTTGGACCCGCAGTGGGCCAAACAGGGCGGTGATTGCGAGGGCCGACAGTAGCCACCGCCAACGCCCCGGTCAGTGCGCCGTAGATCAGCGCGGGCCAGATTCGCGGCTCCCCGTTTGCCATCCGGCCGTAATCGGCTGGGCCTAACCCTTAAGGCGGCATGAAACTTGCACCTGTCCGATCCCACAAGGAGGCGGCGATGGCCAAGAAACGCTACATGGTGCAGTTGTCCCCGGACGAAGAGAGCCAGCTGCGCGCCTTGGCGCGGCACGGCGGGATGCCCGAACGCACCTGCCAGCGGGCGAGTGTGCTGCTTCAGTCGCACATGGGCGCAAGCGATGCCGCCATCAGCACTGCCGTCGGGGTATGCCGTGCGAGCGTGGCCCGCCTGCGCAAGCGTTTCGTCGAAGGCGGGCTGCGGCGCGTTCTGGGCCCACGCGACGGCGACGCCGATGGCCACAACCGGCGCGTGGCTGCCATCACCGTCCAGTTGGCTGCAGCGCTGGGCTTGCCCCCGGGAGAAATGGCGCGCCTGCGGCGCGGGGCGTTGCTGCACGATATCGGTAAGCTGGGCGTGCCCGAAGCTATCCTGCTCAAGCCCGGCCCGTTGACCGAGACCGAGTGGGCCAGCGTGCGCCAGCACCCCACCTACGCTTACGAAATGCTCGCGCCAATCCCTCACCTGCGCCCGGTGGCTGAACTGCCGTACTGCCACCATGAAAAATGGGACGGCACCGGCTACCCGCGCGGCCTCAAGGGCGCGCAGATCCCGCTGGCCGCCCGCATCCTGGCCGTGGCCGACGTCTGGGACGCGTTGACCTCCAATCGCCCGTACCGCGGTGCGTTGCCGCCCGACCAAGTTCGGGCCCACATCCGCGAGCAAGCCGGCCGCCATTTCGACCCCGATGTCGTCGATGCCTTCCTGGCCCTGGCTGGGCGCGCCTCCGCCTGAGCGCGTAGCGCGACCCTGACCAATCCTAGAGCGGGTGGCCCCCAGGTCGCCGCGCCACGACAGCGCGTAGGCGAATATCGCCCCCCCGTTTCCTGAAAACAGTGACACTCCACCCCGTCCGCTGGCTCCTGGTTCGGCGCCGACCGGGGCGTGACCTGGCCCAGTTCCTCGCCCAGCCCCCCAAGCTCTATCGGATAGGACGCCTGGCTGCCAGGATGTTACTCTAGGCGCGACGTTTCAAAGTACTGAGTGAGGACGCCGCTGTCATGGGCGGCGAATGCGCTTGAGATCGGTAAGCCGTGAGCGGCCGGACCACCGGTCACCTGGAAGTAGGTTGGAAACGACTCCACGACAATCCCGCCCCGTCTGGGGGAAGTAGATCGCGGCCGGTGGCGGGGGGTGCCGGCGGGGAAAGAGCCGGTAGGCACGCCGGCCAGGCCACCAGGCACAGATGCAGTAGGTATTTGATAGGCATCGCGCTCCGCACGGCTCCATCCACAGCGAATCGATGGTCAGACGCCTCGAACCGGTCGTGGCAGTAGGAACACTCTCAACAGCCATTTCGCTCCGCGGCTTACAGCGGGCCTGGCCATCGCCGGCCGCCCACGGTCGACCTGGGGTATACTCTGGCGATATTCCCGCCCGCGTCCTGGTTTTTCATCTTCCTCGTCGTCTTCGCAGCTGTTTTCGTCCAGAGCCTGGTCGGCTTTGGCTCGGCCATGATCGCCATGGTCGTGCTCAGCGGCGGCCTGGGCCTGGCCGTCGCCTCACCACTGGTGGCGCTGATGACGCTGACGACCGAGATCGGGATCCTGGCGCGCCGCTCGGCCGCCCTCAACCTTGGCGCCATCCGGCGCGTCATCGCTGGTGCGCTCGTGGGGGTGCCCCTCGGCGTGCTGGCCCTGCGGCGCGTGCCCGAACAGGCCCTGCTGCCGCTACTAGGCCTCGTCATCGCCGGCTATGCCCTCTATGCGCTGTGGGGCCGCCGCCCGCCCGAGTTGCGCCACCCGGCCTGGGGCCTGGCCGCGGGTCTGCTGGCCGGCCTGCTCGGCGGCGCCTACAACACCGCCGGCCCCCCCGCCATCATCTATGGCGACTGCCGCCGCTGGCCGCCGCCCGAGTTCAAGAGTAACTTGCAGGCCTTTTTCATGGTCTCCGACGGGCTGGTGCTCCTCGGCCACGCCTTCGCCGGCAACCTCACGCGCGCGGTCATGACTCACTACGCCGTCACGCTGCCGGCGATCGTGCTGGGACTCTGGCTGGGCCTGAGCCTGGAGCGCCGCATCCGCCTCGCCGGCCTCCGTACGCTTGCCCTGGCGCTGCTCCTAATGCTTGGGGCCCGCCTGATATGGGTGACGCTCTAGGTGGATCTACCCCTTGTTCAGCGCGCGCCGTCGCGCCAGCCAGGTCCACAAGGGCAAGGCCAGCACGGTCACGGCGAGCAGCACGCCCAACACTGCCGACTCGTGTGACAGTGAGACCCCCAGCACATTCGCCTTGGCCAGCAGATTGCCCCCGCGATCCAGTAGATCAGTAAGAACGGCAGCATCAGCGCGACCAGGTCGAACGTGATCCCGTTGAGCATGTATAGCAGCGTGGCAAAGCGAACAGGATTATTTCGGGCCGGGCGACGCCGCGCTCGGCTCGAGCCCAGTCGCGCGCAGTCTTAACCGCCAGCAGCAGGCTCTCGGCCCCGCCCCAGGGCATTTTGCCGCCCGCCTTCGGCCCGCCGCCGAGCAGGCCGGCCGTCATGGCCACGACCTCGGCCTCGAACTGGCGCAGGCTGGCGAAGGCGGTGGGGCTGAGGCCGTTCTCGGTGAAGAACAGGTTATAGGCCTCGCGCAGCAGGTCGCGGACCTCATCGCACGCGTCGAACACCATAGCGAAAGGCGCGGTTCCGCGGCCACGCCACGTCATGGGCGCGCAACGCCTGCATCTGGGCGAAGAGCGCGCTTTTGAGCCGGCCGTGGGCGGGCAGCATCGGCGTTCAGCCTTATACGCTGTGGGATGGGTGGAGTAGCGCTTCTTGCCCGCGTCCAAGGGATATCGGCGGCAGTCTGGGACGCGTCGTGGCTGGCCGCGGCCCCAGCGGCCGTGGAATCCGACATGCACTTGTACGGCAGCGGAGGTGTGCGCCGCGTTCCAGGCGCGGAGTTTCTTGTCCTGGCCGGACCGCTGTTCCGCTCAGCAAGGACGGTTGGCGTCATTCCCAGCGGGCGTGTAAAATGCGCCGCAGCGTTACCGGGGTATCGGGTCGGCAACCATTCTTGCTCTTGGAGGTAGTATGGCTAAGATGCGAATCGAGGGCTCGTTTGTCGCGACGGTCACTCCCTTCGATCTGGCGGGGAAGGTGGATTTTGGCGCCTTTCGCGCCCTGCTCGAGTTTCAAGAACAGCACGGCACCGTGGCGATCCTGTTCATGGGCTCCACCGGCGAGCCGACCCTGCTGAACCCAGAAGAGAAAAAGCAGGTGGTGGTGGAAACCGCCAAGATGAAGACAGGCCGGATGAAGTTTTTCTACGGTTGCACCGGTAACACTATCGACCTCGTGATCGACAACATTCGCTTCGCCCAGGCCAACGGCGCCGACGGTGCCATCATTGCCGCGCCGCCCTACCTGTGCGCCCCGGAGCGCGACATCGAGGCCTTCTACCTCGAGGTTGCCGATGCCACCGACCTGCCGCTGGGGATCTACAATAACCCGCCGCGGGTGAAGACCGACCTGCACTGGGATAACCTGTTGCGCATCTTCCAGCATCCCAACTACGTCATCCACAAGGAATCGACCAAGCGCGTCGGGCAGGTGGCGCAGGTGCTGGCCGCCAAGCCGGACGTGACCGTCATGTGCTGCGACTCGCCCAACCTGGGGCTGGTAGTGCCGACCATGAGCCTGGGCGGGCACGGCACCGCCAACATGAGCGGCAACCTCATCCCCGCCGAGATGGCCTTGATCTCCACGCCCTGGAAGTCCTTCCAGGACGCCAAAGATTTCCGCCAGACCTACCTGCGGATGCTGCCGCTGCTGCACTTCAACTACTCGGAGATCAACCCGGTGGCCGTGAAGTCGCTGATGCGGGCGGTGGGCCTGCCGGTCGGCGCGCTGCGCAAGCCGCTGCGCGGCCTGGAGGCCGACGCGCTCGCCAAGGGGCTGCGTATTATTCAGGAGCTGGGGCTGGACGAGCGGTACGACTACAGGATTCGGGAAAGGGCTGCGCTGGCGGTCTGAGCTCCGGCGAGCGGCCAGCCGGCGGCACGGCGGCCCGACCGCCGCAGATCGCCCCGCTGGCAGGAGGCCGATCACCGCTCTACAACCGCCCACATTTGCCTCCCATCGGTCTCGATCCGCACATCCCCATTCAGGTCGGTCCGCAGCACATTGCGCCCCGTCAGTCGCGCCAGCACCTGAGGCGCGGGCGCGCCCCGAAGGTTACCGGCCTGCACTGAGATCACCACCACTTGTGGGTTGATGGCCTCCACCCAGGCGTCGCTCGTCGTGCCGTCGTTTCCGCCCCCGGCCAGGAGCACCACCGTCGCCGGCTCGACCGCGTGCTGTTCGAGCAGCGCCGCCTCGCCCGCCAGATCCAGGCCGGGCGATAGCAGCATCGCAAACGCCTCCCACTCCAGCCGCACGACGCTGCCCTGCTCGCTGTCCGCCACCACCCGAAGAATAATCCCGTCGCCCAGGTCCAGCATCGGCCGCTGCGACGCGTCGAGCACTTGATAGCCGCGTTCGGTGAGTTCAGCGCGCAGCACGCGATAAGCCGCCGACTGACCCGGCGCGTGGGTCAGCACCACGCGCGTCACCGCGAAGCGCTGCAGCGCCTCGGGCAGCCCGCCCAAGTGGCTTGTCTCGGGCGCGGCTACCACCAACAGATCCAGTCGGCGGGTGAACAGCGGCAGTACCCGGTCCAGCGCGCGACTGAGCGTCAGCCCACCCGGTCCCCCGCCAATCAGGGCCGTGGCGCCGCCGGGCGCCTGGATCAGCACCGCTTCACCGCTGCCAGCACGCGTCTCATCGGGAGCGCGCAGGTCCAGCACCGTGATGCGCAGCCGGCCGTCGGCGGGTGGTAGGCTGAAGTACCAACTCCCGGCCGTCAGCGTGGCCGCGGCCATTAGGGCGAGCCCAGCCGCGGGCAGCCGCTGCGCCGCGAAGCGATTCCACCAGACCGGGCGCTGTGCTGCCGGGCGGGCCAACAGCCAGGTCAGGCCGAACAGTAGCGCATAGCCGAGCAAGACCGGCGCAGGCGCTACCTCGCTAAGCGGCAGCGCCGCCAGGGGCATACTAGCCAGGGCCTGCACCAGGCTGATGGTGTACGCTGTAAAGGGCCACGCCAGCCAGGCTGCTACCTGGCCCAGCGGCGGCCAGGCCAGGCCGAGCAGCAGCGCCGTGCCCCCCGCTACCATAACGGCTGGCTGGGCTGGAACAATTAGCACGTTGGCCAGTAGGGAGACGAGCGAGAGCGACCGATAGTGCAGCACCAGTAAGGGCAGGGTGGTGATCTGCGCGGCCAGCGTCAGCAGAAGCGGCTCGCCTGCCAGAGCCGCCAGCCGCCGCGCCTGCTGCGGCGTGGCCCGCAGCAGGCGCGCGCTCAGGCGCTCGAAGGCGGCCTGGAGACGGTCGCCATACAGCACCAATCCTAGCGTGGCCATAGCGCTGAGCTGAAAGCCCGTGTCCCACAAGGTGTAGGGGTTGGCGAGCGTCATGGCAGCGGCAGCCGCAGCCAGGCTGCTGAGGGCAAACGAACGGCGTCCGAGCCGGTGGCCGACCAGCGCCAGGCTGCCCATGATGGCCGCGCGCACGACCGAGGCGCCGGCGCCTACCAGCACGGTGTAGAGTGCAATAGCGCCCAGTGCCAGCCAGAGGCCGCGCCCAGGGCCGAACAGCCGCCGGGTGAGCGCCCCTACCAGCCCGACGAGGACGGCGAGGTTGAACCCGGAGATGGCCACGATGTGCGCCGTGCCGGTGGTGCGAAAGGCCTCGTCCAGCGCCGGCGGTATGCCGGCCTCAACGCCCAGCAGGATGCCGGCCAGCAGCGCGGCGTGCGGCTCTGGGAACGTGGCGTTGAGCAGGGCCAGGGCGCGTGCCTTGAAGGCGTACAGCGCCTGCCAGGCCGGGTTGCCCGCCCCCGCCTCCACGAATACCACCCGCTCCGTCCGCAGCAGCGCGTGCACGCCCTGGCCGGCCAAATAGCCGCGATACGAGAATCCGTCGAAGACCGGCGGCGCCTCCAGTCTGCCCGTTAACCTTAGCCGATCCCCATAGGCGTAGTCGGCCGTGCCCGCCAGCGCCAGCCGATCCAAGGCGTAGCGCGGCGCCCCGGCCAGCACTAGGCCGCGCACGTCGACCGGCGCCATCCCGCCGGCCGGCGTCAGCCGCTCGGCGCGCACGCGCAGGGATACGTCCTCCGCACCCGGCCAAACCTCCCCGGCGACTACGCCTTCGAGTGTGACTTCTCCCGGCCCGAGGTAGCCGGCGACGTGGCCAGGGTCCTCGAGCGGCGGCTGCGCGGCGGCGATGCGGGCAGCGCCCAGCGCTGCCGCCAGGGTGCACGCCAACGGCAGCTGCCAGCGCCGCTCGCGGCTCAGCAGGATGAGGCCCGCCAGCGCCAACCCGGCTGCCAGCAGCGCCACCCAGGTGGCAAGGGCCAGTGCCTGGCCCGCCACGATCCCCACCAGCCAGCCGGCGCCGAACAGCGCCAGCGGCGGAAGACTTGCGCGGGTTGGCGCAGGCTGGGCGGTGGTGGCAGCAACAGGGGCCATCGGGCCGCGATTATACGCCCGTGCCGCGGGCAGGGCCGCGGACAGGGCTCGGTCTTGAGCCTTCTAACGGTACTTAAACCTATCTTAATTTGCCCGTGGCCAGCTGGCCCGCGTATGATAATGGCGCGCCAATCGCACCGGAAGGGCGCGCATGCTCGTTTGCCGTCCGCATCAATGGGGTCTGCCCACGCTCAAGCAGGCGTCCAGTGTCAATACCACCTGACCCATGCCGTTCCCCGTACTTTCCAATCAGTTCGCCTTAGAAAAGGAAAAGCCATGCGGAACTACAGGCACCTCTCTCTCAACCTGACGCTCACACTTGCTTTGGTCGTGGGCCTGGTGTCGCTGGTGCGCCCGGCTCCGGCTGAGGCCGAGACGGTCGATCTGCTGCTGTCCGAGTACATCGAGGGGTCCAGTTTCAACAAAGCAGTGGAGATCTACAACGGCACGGGTGCAGACGCCGTGCTGTCCGAGTATGTGCTGGAGCTTTACACCAACGGGTCCGCCACTGCCTCCCAATCCCTCAACCTGGGTACCATCGTGGCGAGCCTGGCGAATGGTGACGTGCTAGTCTTGGCTCATCCGAGCGCCAATGCTGCCATTCTGGCGGTGGCCGATGGCACAAGCAGCACGGTCATCAACTTCAACGGCGATGACGCCGTTGCACTGCGCCGCAACGGCGTGATCGTCGACGTCCTCGGCCAAATCGGTTTCGACCCCGGCAGCGAGTGGGGTGCCGGTCTCACCAGCACGGCCGACAACACCCTCCGCCGCCAGGCGGCTGTGTGTCAGGGCGATGTCGACGGTAGCAATCTCTTCGACCCCGCCGACGAATGGGACGGCTTCGCCGCCGACACGTTTGACGGCCTCGGCGCGCATACCGCCAACTGCGGCGGCGGCGACATCGCGCCCCAGGTGGTAACGACTGATCCACTCGACGGCGCTGCCAATGTGGCCGTCGACGCCAACCTTAGCGTAACCTTCAGTGAAGACGTCAACGCCAGCACGGCCTCGTTCGTCATCAGTTGCTCAGCCAGCGGCGCGCACACCGCGGTCGTCAGCGGCGGCCCGGTGGCCTTCACGCTCGATCCGGATGCCGATTTCGCCTACGCGGAGACCTGTGCCGTAACGGTGCTGGCCGGCCAGGTGACCGACCTGGACACTAACGACCCGCCGGACACCATGGCCGCCGACCACGTCTTCAACTTTTCCACGGTCAGTGCGGCTCTGCCGGCGGCCCTTGTAATCAACGAGATCGACTACGACCAACCCGGCACGGACGCCGCCGAGTTTGTCGAAATCCGCAATAATGACGCGACCGCCGTTGACCTGAGCGCCTACAGCCTCGAGATGATCAACGGCTCGGGCGGTGGCGCGGCGTCATATCAGCTCTTCGCGCTGCCAGCCATCAGCCTGGCTCCCGGCGACTACTTCGTCGTCTGCGCGAATGCCGCCACCGTCGCGAACTGCGACCTTGACGTAAGTCCCGATACGAACTTGATCCAGAATGGCGCGCCCGATGCCGTGGCGCTGCTCTTCAACGGCACGGTCTTCGAAGCCGTGAGCTACGAAGGCGACACCGCCGGAGGTTACACAGAAGGTTCTGGCGCCGGCTTGGACGACACCGCCGCCGCTGCCAACCAGGGCCTCTTGCGCCTGCCCGACGGCACCGACACCAACGTCAACAACGTCGACTTCAGCTTGGTGTGCGTCACGCCCGGCCGGGCCAACAGCGACCAGGCCATCGACTGCCAGGTGGAAACTGCGCCGGCCGTGATGAGCACCAACCCGGCCGACGGGTCGACCAGCGCTCTGGTTGACGCCAACGTCGACATTGCCTTCAGCGAGCCGGTGACCGTATCTGGCAGTTGGTTCAGCCTGATCTGCGCCACCAGCGGTGCGCATTCGGCCGTGGTCAGCGGCGGCCCGACCTCGTTCGGCCTCGATCCTGCCGTGAACTTCGCCGGCGGCGAAAGCTGCGTGCTGACGATCGTTGCCGCGCAAGTGTCCGACGTGGACAGCGACGATCCGCCCGACATCATGGCGGCCGACTACGTGGCTAACTTCACGATCGCCGCGGGCAACGTCTGCGAAGCAGCCTACACGCCCATCTATGCCATCCAGGGCAGCGGGTCAAGCGCGGCGATCACCGGCAACGTCACGACTCAGGGCGTCGTGGTCGGCGACTTCGAGGGCGCCAACGACGTCGGCCTCCAAGGGTTTTACCTGCAGGATCTCGCCGGCGACGGTGATGGAGCTACCTCTGACGGCATCTTCGTCTTTACCGGCAGCAACAACTTCGTCAGTGCCGGCCAACTGGTGCGCGTCACCGGGTACGCCCGCGAGCGCTTCGATCAGACGGCCCTCAACGGCTCCAACAGCAATTCGGCCGTCGTGCCGGAAGGCAACATCGTCAACTGCGGCGTCAGCAGCGTGGCGCCCACCGACGTGATGATGCCGTTGGCCAGCCTGACCGAGCTCGAGCGCTTCGAGGGCATGCTGGTCCGCTTCCCGCAGGCGCTGGTCATCTCCGAGTACTTCAACTACGAGCGCTTTGGCGAGATGGTGCTGGCCCTGCCGCTCGACGGCGAGTCCCGGCCCTTTACCGGCACGGCCATCGACGAGCCCGGGGCGCCGGCTAACGACCGCACCCTGGCCAACAGCCTGCGGCGCGTCACGCTCGACGACGGGCTGGGCGTCCAGAACCCGCCGCAGGTTCGCCACCCGAACGGCGGCTTCTTCTCGCTGGATAACCGCTTCCGCGGCGGCGATACCGTGCAGAATGTCACCGGTGTGGTGGGCTTCGACTTCAGCCTCTACCGCATCCAGCCGGTCGGGCCGGCGGACTATACGGCCGTCAACCCGCGCCCGCCTGCGCCGGAACCGGTGGGCGGTAGCCTGCGCGTGGCGGCGATGAACACGCTCAACTTCTTCCTGACGCCCGACAACATCCAGGAGGGCTCCAATGACCCGGACGACCCGGCCGACAACCTCTGCGGCCCGGTGCCGAGCCTGGAGTGCCGCGGGTTTGACGGCGACCAGCCGCTGGAGTTCGAGCGGCAGCGCGTCAAGCTGCTGGCCGCGCTGGCCGGCCTGGACGCCGACATCATCGGCCTGAACGAGCTCGAGAACACGATCGGCGTCGACCCGCTGGGCGATCCCGCGAACGGCATCGTCGCCGGCCTGAACGACCTGTTTGGGCCGGGCACCTATGGCTACATAGACACTGGCGTGATCGGCACCGACGCCATCCGTGTCGGCCTGATCTATCGGCCGGCTAAGGTGCAGCCCGTGGGCGCCTTCCAGGTCCTGACCACGGCGGTCGACCCGCGCTTCCTCGACACCAAGAACCGCCCCACGCTGGCGCAGACCTTTGAGGACCTGTCTACCGGCCAGCGCTTCACGGTGGTGGTCAACCACCTTAAGTCGAAGGGCTCCGCCTGCAGCGACGTGGGCGATCCCGATCTCGGCGATGGCCAGGGCAACTGCAACGCGACGCGCACCCTGGCGGCCCAGGCCCTGGTGGACTGGCTGGCCACTGACCCGACCGGCAGCGGCGATCCGGACTTCCTGATCATGGGCGACCTGAACTCCTATGCCAAGGAAGGCCCGATCGGCGCCGTTCAGGCCGGCCCCGACGACGTGCTCGGCACCGGCGACGACTACACGAACCTGATTGCCGCCTATCAGGGCACCTATGCCTACTCCTACGTGTTCGATGGCCAGTTCGGATACCTCGATCACGCGCTGGCCAACCCAACCATGGCCGGCCAGGTGACGGGCGCGGCCGACTGGCACATCAACGCCGACGAGCCCGATCTACTGGACTACGACACTACCTTCAAGCCGCCTGAGCAAGAAGCTATCTACGAGCTCAACGGCTACCGCTCCTCGGACCACGATCCCGTGGTCGTGGGCCTCAGCCTGGTGCCGCAGTGCCAGGGTCGGAACGCGACCGTCTATGTTGGGCCGGATGGCAGGATCGTCGGCGGCTTGCTCGCTGGCCGGATCTTCAACGGCACGCTCACCGGCACGGAAGGCGACGACGTCATCGTTGGCACTGCCGGCGGCGAACTGATCTTCGCCCTTGCCGGCGATGATGTGGTCTGCGCGCTCGACGGCGCTGATGCCGTCACGGGCGGCCCGGGCAACGATACCCTGCTGGGCGGCGAGGGCAACGATGCGCTGGTGGGCCTGGCAGGCAACGACACCATCGATGCCGGCGACGGTAACGACACCGTCTTCGGCGATGGCGGCGCCGACGTCCTCCACGGCGGCGCCGGCAAGGACGTGCTGTTTGCCGGCGAGGGCAATGACGAGCTCGACGGCGGGGCCAACAAGGACCTGATGGAGGGCGGGGCAGGCACCGATGTCCTCAGGGGCGGCGACGACGACGACACCATCCTGGGTGGGCTCGGCAACGATCAGCTCGACGGCAACGCTGGACGCGACACCTGTAACGGCGGGGCGGGAACCGACAGCGCGGAGAACTGCGAGGTTACCAGGCTAATCCCGTAGTCCCCATCGGTAACTCAGAACCAGAAGGGCCAGGCACGCGCCTGGCCCTTCTGGTTTGTCTCACTGGCCGTCTGCTTGGCGCACGGGGTGCGCTCTCTCCGCGCGACTACGGCGTCTGCGCGCAGCGAACACTGAAGGCGTCACGCGAGTCGTTTGGCCCGTAGAACAGCCGCGCCGTCGTCGTCACCTCGTGGTCCTGGCTGTTCCACGAGCCGCCGCGCAGCACGCGGCACTCGCCCTCCGGGCAGCCGGTCTGGGCCGGCCCGGTGGGGTTTTCGGCCGGCGAGACGGCGTAGTAATTGGGGTCGTAGTAGTCGGCTACCCATTCGGAGGCGTTGCCGGCCATGTCCAGCGCCCCATATGGGCTGGCGTTGCTCGGGTACAAGCCGATCGCGACCGTGTCGCCCTTGCCGGAAGGCGCATAGTTCAAGCGAAAAATCGTGGGGAGGTCGCTGCCCCACGGGTACGGCCGTTCATCGACCCCGCGCGCGGCCTTCTCCCACTCGGCCTCGGTGGGCAGCCGCTGCCCAGCCCATTCGCAGTAGGCCTTGGCCTGATGCCAGTTGACGAACAGGACCGGGTAATCGGCAAACCCGGGGTCGCCGTAGTAGCTGGCACGCGTGATGGACCGTGTCTCTAGCGGCGGGGAACAGGCGCTGGCGCTCACGCACAGCGCGTACATGGCATTCGTGACCTCGGTGCGGTCGATCCACAAGGCGTCCAGGTATATCGTGTGCAGCGGGCGCTGGTCGGGCGGGCCCAAACCGCTGCCCATCCCGAACTCGCCGGCCGGCACATAGAGTTGAGTCATTCCGTCTGTGCTGGCGATCGTGGCGGCGCCCGGCGCCAGTGTGGCCGATGGCTCCTGGCTGGTCGGCAGGGTCTCCGTGGCCGCCGGTGGCGCCGGCCCGGTCGCCGCGGGCAGTGTCGCGGCTGCTGCCGTGACCTCGGGGCTCGCGGCGGTGACGGCGGCCAGGGGCAGGGTCGCGGTGGCCGCAGCGGCCGCGGACGTGTTCGAGGCCGGCGTGGTCCTGGGGCTGAGCAGCGCGGTGGCTATTATCGCGACGACGGCGATGCCGCCTACGGCGATCAAGCCCAGGCCGCCCAGAGTGGCCGGCACCAGCCAACGGCGCGCGGATCGGTCCGGAAGGGGGGTAGCACCGCGCGGCTGGCTGGCGGCTGGCG
>JADLEU010000104.1 GCA_020845955.1 Anaerolineales bacterium | reverse complement strand
TGCGTGGCCTGCTCGAAGGCAAACCCCAGCCGCAGCAGCGTCCCCTCCTGGAACGCGCTGGCGAAGAACCCCAACCCCACCGGCAGCCCAAAGACCTGCCCGGCTGGCACGGTCAGGCTGGGATAGCCGGCGATGGCCGGCGGTTGCGAACAGCTTCCGCCGTAGTGGTCGCCATTCACGTGATCGGTTAGCCAGGCCGGGCCGCCGGCCGGCGCGACCAGGGCGTCGAGCCGGTGCGCCTGCAGCAGCCGGTCGATGCCCTCCTCGCGCGTCTGGCGGCGGTTGTCGGCCAGGGCCTGCTGATACTCAGCGCTGTCGAGCCCACCCTTGGCCTCGGCCTCCAGCATGTGCTCCTGGCCGAAGAACGGCATCACGCGCCCGACATGGCACTCGTTGAAAGTGATGACGTCGGCCAGCGAGTGCACTGGCGTATCCGGTCCCAACCCGTCCAGGTAGCGGTTCAGGCCGTCCTTGAACTCGTAGTGCAGCACCAGCAGCTCGTTGGCGTCCACCTCCGGCCCGAGCGTCCAATCCACTGGGTCGAGCACTTCCGCGCCCAGACGGCGCAGCGTCTCCAGGCAGGTTTCCATCACCGCGCACAACCCACGATGGGCGCCGAACAGGCTGCGTACCACGCCTAGCCGCGCCCCGCGCAGGCCGTTCGGATCCAGGTAGCGCGTGTAGTCGGCCTCGGCCCGGCCACGGCTGAGGGCGGTGGCCGGGTCACGCGGGTCTTCGCCCGCCATCGCGCCCAGCAGCAGCGCCGCGTCGGCCACGCTGCGCGCCATTGGGCCGGCCGTGTCCTGGCTGGCCGAGATGGGGATGATGCCGGCCCGGCTGACCAGTCCCACCGTGGGCTTTAGCCCTACCAACCCATTCACGTTGCACGGGCTGAGGATCGAGCCGTCGGTCTCGGTGCCGATAGCGGCCGCGCACAGGTTGGCGGCGGCCGCCACCCCGGAGCCCGAGCTGGAGCCTGATGGGTTGCGGTCAAGCGCGTAGGGATTGCGCGTTTGCCCGCCGCGGCTACTCCAGCCGCTGCTGGAGTTCCGGCCGCGGAAGTTGGCCCACTCGCTCAGGTTGGTCTTGCCCAAGATCAAGGCGCCGGCGGCCCGCAGCCGCTGCACCACGCCGGCGTCGGACCTGGCGCGCCAGCCCTCTAGCGCCAGCGATCCGGCTGTGGTCTGCATCTCGTCGGCCGTGTCCAGGTTGTCCTTGACCAGCAGCGGCAGACCGTGCAGTGGCCCGCGCACGCGCCCGCCGCGCCGCTCGGTGTCCAGTGCGTCGGCCAGGTCCAGCGCCCTCGGGTTGACCTCGATCACCGAGTTCAGCCGCGGCCCCGAGACGTCGAGGCGCGCGATGCGCTCGAGATACCACTCGGCCAGGACGCGCGCCGTCAACTCGCCCGACGCCATCCTCTTCTGCAATTCAGCCAGAGTCAGCTCTTCCATGAGTGCCTCGTTGAGCGTCGTGCCGTGCCGGTGTTGTACTTTGGGCCAGTCACTGCCCAACCGGCCGTCCCCCGGTGAGCAACGGTGATGGCCCTCGCCGGCGCTCCAGCAGGGCGGCGCGATGCTCGGCCGTAAGCTCGCCGGCAAAAACCCCGACCCGCGCGGCGCTTGGAAGTTGGGGCGCAGCGGCCGGCGCCCGCGCCTCACGCCTAGCCGGGACGGGCCGCGCCGCGCGCTATTCTCGCCCCGCAGAGCCGACACGGCAAACCGCCGCTCACGAACGGGCGCGCCCGGCCTTCGGCTCGCAGCCAAGCATAGCCCAATACGCCGCTCTCCCAAGCGCTCAGCCGGCTTCGTATGAGCGCCTTTCGATCCCGATGGAAACACTCAGGAGAGGCTTTCAGCCGCGAGCGCCCGCTCGCGACGCTCTGCCATGCCAGGGATGGCCGGCATACGCGGACGGGGCATTGGGGATCGCCTCGGCTGAGCTTGATCGTCACCGAGTTGCGCGTCCCCCGGTTCACGGCGCCTACGACCCCCCAGGCTGGCAGAAGCCAAGCATTCATCCGCGATCGGCAAGACGCCGGTTCGCCAGCTTCACGGTGCCTCCGCAGCCCGCTATTGAGCGCCTCCTGACCGCCGCCGCCTAACTCTAGCGCGGTATATCGTTCACCAGAATAGAGATTTTCTGGCGCTCTGGGATGAATATCACGTGCGGATAAAGCCAGTCGTCCTCAACACCCAGAAGAAATAAACCACGAAAGCCAGCCACCAAAGCAGGGCGAAGATGACGCCGGCTGGGAAAGCCGGGTAGTCGACCGAGATTGTCTTCGTCGGGTACGCGCCAAATGCCCGCCCCTCCATCGCAATCGCGGCTCCCTTAGCGCGGCGCAGCCCGCTCACCAGCAATGGCACTGTCAGACGCCGTATCAGGCGAAAACGGGCAAATAGCCCCTCGTCCAATCCAGCGCCTCGAACGGCATGCGCATTGAGGATGTTTCGCGCCTCGTTTTCAAACACCGGGATATAGCGCAGTGAGGCGTAGAAGGCGTAGGCAAACCGGTATGGCACGCGCAAGGTGGTCATCAGGCTGGTCAGCAGGCGGGCCGGCTCAGTCGTTGTCAGAAACACTAAGGCGCTGGAGCCGACCGTGATGACGCGCAAGCCCAGATTGAACGCGAAGCGCACGCTCGCCTCGCTGATCGTGAAGATGCCCCAGTGAAAGTAAACTTGGGTTCCTTCCGCTGGCGCAAACAGGAGTTGCAGGGTAAACAGCAGCAGCGAGAAGTAGAGGAAGATGCTGAAGCCCGCGAAGAAGTACCTCGACGACAAGCGCGCCAGCCACAAGGCGCACGCGACGATGACAAGCGTGAGCGCCAGTTGATGCACCGGGTCGGTGATCACGTATCCAAGGAAGGCAATCGCCATCAGCCAAGCAAACTTGCTGACGGGATCGGTGCGATGCAGGAAAGAGTCGCCCGGCCGAAACGAGAATCGCTGCATCAGGACCTCTCCTGAGAATTCAGGCTGAGAGCCAACTCGTCTACGGTCAAGTAGGGGGGCAGGACGACACCTTGGCGCGCGCGCAGCGCTTCGACCACCTTGAGCATCTCAGGCCGATCGATTGCCTTCGTGCGGATGCGCCCCAGGTTTATAAAGAGGTCCTGCGGTAGGCCATCGAAGACCAGTTCGCTATGGTCCATCACGAGCACCTGGCTGGCATAGCGCGCCACGAGATACGTCGTGTGCGTAACGAGCATGATCGTCGTGCCCTGTTCGCGCAAAGCCAGCAACAGGGTCATTATGCGCTCGGTATTGCGAAAGTCCAGCCCAGCCGACGGTTCATCCAGGATCAGCAGCTTTGGCCGCCGCACTAACATCGTTGCGATACTGAGCCGGCGCTTTTCTCCCATGCTGAGGGTGTACGGATGCCGGTTTTCGAGCCCCTGCAATCCGACCTCGGCCAGCGTGCTCTGTACCAGGCGGCTGAGTGCTTCGCCCTGCTTGCCTTCCAGGCGCGGCGTATAGGCGACCTCGTCTGCCACCGTGTCGGCCACGAATTGATGCTCTGGATATTGAAAGACATATCCGACGTCGGCCGCTAGTGACTTGACGCCGCGGCTGGCGATGCTCTCGCCGCCTAGCAGAAGGCGGCCGCCTTTCGGGCGAAGCAAACCAACGAAATGGAGCGAAAGGGTCGTTTTACCAGAGCCGTTTTCACCCATTAAGCCCACTAGATCGCCCGTGTTCACGTTGAAGCTGACATCTCTGACAGCCTCGAAACCGTCCGCGTAGCAGTAAGTCACGTGGTCGCCCTGCAGCAGGAAGGGCCCCGCGTGCCCCCGTTTTGGCGGCCGGGCTGTCGCGAGGGCAGCGCTCATTGGTGCGGGCAAAGTGGGCCAGGCCAACGCCACTTCATCGGCGCTGAGGGGAAAGGCCGCCATTGGGAAGCCGGCGTCCTGGGCCAGGAACGCCAGCCGGGCGACTTCCGGCAGCCACAGGCCCATTTCCTTCTCCATCCGGCGCCCCCAGGCGGCCAGGACCTCTCGGGGCGCGCCGTTCGCCAGGAGCCGCCCGCCCCCCATCAGGAGTAGGCGGCTGGCAAATTGAATCAGTTCGTCGACCTGGTGTTCGATCAATACGATGGTCTTGCCTTGCTCGCGGTTGAGGCGGTAGAGCAAGTCATAGATCTCATTCTTGCCGACCGGATCAAGGTTGGCCGTCGGCTGGTCGAGAACCAGGACCTCAGGTCCCATGGCCAGCACAGAGGCGATTGCCACGCGCTGTTTCTGGCCACCAGACAGGGTGTTGATCATCCGGCGCTGGAAGCCCTCCAGGCCCACCTGGCGCAGCGCGGCGGAGGCGCGAGCCCCAACCTCCTCGCGTGGCAGCCGCAGGTTCTCTGGTCCAAAGGCCACTTCTTCGTCGACAAACAGATTGCAGAATTGGCTGTCGGGATCCTGGAAGATCAGACCGATGTGGGTGGACAGCTGCGGCACTGTCGTTTGGCTCACATCCAGCCCAACCACGCGCCCATGGCCGGCGGTGCGCCCGCCAAGCACCGTGGGATAGATGCCAGTCAAGCACAAGGCCAGTGTCGATTTACCGGCGCCCGAGGGGCCAAGGACGATGACGAACTCACCGGCCTCAATCTCAAAATCCAGGTCGTACAGCAGCTGAGTTTCGGTTTCTGGCGCCCAATAGGAGAAGCGGTTGAGTTCGATGTATGCCATATCAGTTCAAAGCTGCTGCTCAGGCAAAACTGAAGTCGGCGATGTCGCGCAGCAGCTCGGCAATCTGGGTGGCGGCATCCGACAGGTAGCGTTCTCCTTTTTCCGCATTGGCTACCGTAGCGTCGCCCAGCACGCCGTTGGCGGTAATGTCGGGCGTCAACCAGGCGAAAGTCAGTGGCCCCATGAAAGGTGGATGTTTGAAGGTCTTGAGGTGGGCCGGAATGCTGGCTGGCGCCAGCTCCCGCCTGACCAGCTCAGGGTGGCAGCAGAGCAGAATCGAAGTCTCGACATCGCCGGCATGGATGCCATAGACCTGTTCGTCCTCAGTCAGGCCGGCGGAGGGCGGGGCCACCCGCAGATACACGTGCAGGGCGAAGACCAGGAGGCCGGTCTGCTCGCGTATGTCCCGAATGACGAAGTCGGCGATCTCGGTATTGCCGCCGTGTCCGTTCAAGATCACCAGGCGCTTGAACCCGCTGCGGGCCACGCTGCCGCCGATTTCTTTGAGCACGCGGATGAGAGTTTCGGAAGTAAGAGTGATCGTGCCCGCAAACGCGCTGTGCTCGTTACTCTTGCCGTAGGCCAACAGCGGCAGCACCCAAACTGGGAATTCTTCAGGCAAGCGCGCCAGGGCGCGATCCAGCACCTCCTGCACGATCAGACTGTCTGTATAGACTGGCAAGTGCGGGCCGTGCTGTTCAACCGACGCGATGGGCAGAATCACCACCGCTTTGTCCTTGTCAGGCAGGTCGGCAATCTGAGGACTCGTCTGATACGGCAGGAAGTGTCTGCGACTTTGCGGAGAAAGCATGCCGCTATCCTTAGGAGAGGCTGTCCCGGCCTGGACAATCCAGGCCGGGTTCAGAATGCAGCCGATCTGGGATTACCACGGGCTATATCCCCGCCCGTGTGAGCGCCCTCCGAATGCCGAAGGTGGCCAGTCCGGTCACGATCAGGCCGGCAAACCAAGCGTTGACCACGTAGGCGATCTGCAGGAACAGGGTAAAATTCGGAAACCAATAAAAGAGATCGACCGCGAAGCCGCACGCAACACCAAAGGCGCCCGAAAGCATGGCGCTGACCAGGTTTGACCGCCAGCCAGCGATGGCGATCCCAATCTCTGCCCCTAGGCCATTCGCCAGCCCGTAGAGCAGCGCCAGCGCTCCAGCCGAGCTTCCGAATAACAGCTGCGCCAGGCCGTTGATCAGGCCGGTGGTCAGCGCCGCGCCGGGTTTCTTCACGATCTGCCCGGCCAGAACAACGACGAGCAGGTGCAAGGCTCCCGGCCAGGTGGCCAGGAAGGGGCTGCCCAGGTTGAGCGCCCGCACCAGGGGGTTAATCACCCAGGCGCTGATGATGGCGCCGGCAGCGGCCAGGACGGCCATGATAACCAGGTCCATGGTCGTATAGCGGAACGCAAACGGACTGCTTTCTACGGGCTTGGTTGATGTGGTCATGGTCTCATCTCCTATAGCGCAATGCCTCCTATTTATCCCGGCCCACTCGCTGTGCGCCCCACTGGCGGATCGCGGCTGCGGCGCGCTGGCTGATCTGGAGATGTGCATCCGCGCTTCTTGTAGCAGCCGTGGTTCCGGGCCACGACAATCGCCGCGTCGCGCAACCAGACGCCGGATTGGGGCAAAGGGCGCCTGCCCGGAACGACGCCGCAGTTGGCCCAGCGGATGGTCACGTGTCGGCTCATCAGAACAGCGGTGGCGTGATCACGGATAACCAGAGGACCTCGTCATCCGAGGCACAGGAGAGTTCGACAATTGCAGCCCCGTCGAAGTAAATGCTGTCGCCGGGGTGCAGAACGTATTCGCCGCTGACGAGACCAACTTTGAGCACACCTGACAAGATGTGGATGAATTCCTCGGTAGGCTCACGCAGGCGCCGCGCCACGTTGCCCGTGCCCGGAGCAAGACGCCCGTAGAAAGCTTCCATTTTGCCGCTAAAATCAGGCACCAACATCTCGTAGGTGACTTGCGAGTTCGGCAGGGTCAGCTTGCGTCGTTGGAAGGCTCGAACGACAGGCGAATATTCGGGGGCGCCATTATCGTGCTGAGCTGCGCCGTTTTCATCTTGGAGGAAGTACAGCAGTTGTACGCCGAGGCCCTCCGCAATACGCCGAAGCGAACCCAGCGAGACGCTTACCCGCCCGCGCTCAAGCTGACTTAGGAAGGAGGCCGTCAGGTCGGTCCGCCCGGCGAGCTCGCGCAGGCTCAGTCCGGCTTCCTGCCGTCTCATTTTGATCCGCAAGCCAACCTCAGCGTCGGGTGAACTGGCCATGGCGCCTAGTGTGAGACTAAGATTTCCCTTCTGTCAACTTCCGTTAATTGTGCATTAACACATTACGCTTTTTTTTCGGCCGAGTCAACACAATTCCCTGATTTCAGCAAGCCACACTTCACAGCACCGATCTTGACTTGCAGTTCAGCCCTTGGGCACCTTCGCGGAAGCCCGCTTGCCAGCGGCTGGCGCGGCCGCCTGCTAGCGTCAAGCACCCTACCTCCAGAGGCTTGCGCCCAAGCGAGGTACCGAAGGGGATCACCACTTCTGGTCAGACCCACCTGATCGGCCGACAGGGCGCTCTTCATTGACCCGTTGATCCGTTGTGCCGAAGGCGTCCGTTGACGCCCGCGCCGCATTTCTCCTCCGACCTCTCGCCTCCCACCTCTACCCATGACGACCCGGGCGATCCCTGACGAGCGGCCCACCAGGCTAGTCACCGCGCGATTACGCGGAAAAACAAGCCAATTTTCCACCCCATTGACGCTCATGAAATCCCACCTGGCAAAAAGAAAGCGGCCCCGCTCTCGCAGGACCGCCTCATGGCTGTACTCAGCCGCCCTACGGCTGCACCCAGCCGCTCACTCCCACACCCCCATACTCCAGCCTTGGGCCAACAAACCGATGATGAACTCCAAGGTCAGGCGCGTGTCCTTCACCACTGGTTTACCCACCAGGATGTTCGGGTCGGCGATGATCCGGTCTAGCGGCGGCATGATCGCCCGCCCGTGCGCGCCACCCAAATCAAGCTGGACCGCGTGCCTACTTCCGTTTGCCGTTCTTGCCGTTAGCCAGCGCCCGCACCGGCGAATAGTCCGGGTTGAGATACTTCTTCAGGAACTGCCCGGTGTAGCTCTCCTTGACCTTCGCCACGTCCTCGGGCGTGCCGGTGGCCACGACGTAGCCGCCGCGGTCGCCGCCCTCCGGCCCCAGGTCGATCAGCCAATCGGCCACCTTGATGATGTCCGGGTGGTGCTCGATGATCAGCACCGTGTTGCCCTCGTCCACAAAACGCTGCAGCACCTCCACCAGTTTGTGCACATCGGCCGCGTGCAGCCCTACGGACGGCTCATCCAGCACGTACAGCGTCCGGCCGGTCGAGCGCTTCGACAGCTCCTTAGCCAGCTTGGTGCGCTGCGCCTCACCGCCCGACAGCGTCGTGGCCGGCTGCCCCAGCCGGATGTAGCCTAGCCCCACTTCCTGCAGCGTCTTCAGTTTGCGCTGGATGGCCGGGTGCGCGTCGAAGAACTCCACCGCCTCGCCGATGCTGGTGTCCAGCAGGTCGGCGATGTTCTTGCCCTTGAACCGCACCTGCAGCGTCTCGCGGTTGAAGCGCGCCCCGTGGCACACGTCGCACGGCACGAAGATGTCCGGCAGAAACTGCATCTCGATCTGCACTTGCCCCTGCCCTTGGCAAGCCTCGCAGCGCCCGCCCTTCACATTGAAGCTGAAGCGCCCTGACTTGTAGCCGCGCACCTTCGATTCGGGCAGCCCCGCGAACAGCGCGCGGATCTCGTCAAACACGCCCACGTAGGTGCCTGGGTTGCTGCGCGGCGTCCGCCCGATCGGGCTCTGGTCGATGTTGATGATCTTGTCGATCTGCTCCACGCCCGCCAGTCCGGCGTGCGCCCCCGAGCGCACGTGCGCCCCATGCAGCACCTGCGCCAGCCGCTTGTATAGCACCTCCACCAGCAGGCTCGACTTACCCGAGCCCGACACCCCCGTCAGGCACACGAACTTGCCCAGCGGGATCTCGACGTCGATGTCCTTCAGGTTGTTTTCCTTCGCCCCGCGGATCACCAGCACGTGCCCGTTGCCCGGCCGGCGCCTCTCCGGCAGCTCGATCTTCTTGCGCCCCGACAGGTACGCCCCGGTGATCGACTGCTTGTCTTTCAGCAGCTGCGCCACCGTTCCCTCGAAGATCAACTTGCCGCCGTGCTCGCCCGCCCCCGGCCCCAAGTCCACCACCCAGTCGGCCGACAGGATCGTCTCGTCGTCGTGCTCCACCACCAGCAGGGTATTGCCCAGGTCGCGCATGTTCTGCAGGGTGCGGATCAGCCGGGCGTTGTCGCGCTGGTGCAGCCCGATGCTTGGCTCGTCCAGCACGTACAGCACCCCCATCAGTTGGCTGCCGATCTGCGTCGCCAGCCGGATGCGCTGCGCCTCGCCGCCCGACAGCGTGGCCGCCGTGCGCCCCAGGGTCAGGTAGTCCAGCCCCACGTCCACCAGGAACTTCAGCCGGGCCGTGATCTCCTTGATGATTTGCTGCGCGATCTTCTGCTGGCGCGGGGTGAAGCTGCTCTTGAGCTTCTGGGCCCACTCCAGCGTGCGCAACACCGGCCAGCCCGTCACGGTGATGATACTTACGCCCGCCACCGTCACCGCTAGCGCCTCGGCCCGCAGCCGCTTGCCGCCGCAGGCCTCGCACGGCCGCTCGGCCATGAACTCGCTGATCTTGTCGCGCACGTAGTCGGAAGTTGACTCGTCGTAGCGGCGGCGCAGGTTGGGGATGATGCCCTCGAAGGGCGTCTCCCAGGTCGCCTGGCGCCCGTCGCGCGACTTGTAGTGGATGCGCACCTTGTCGCCGTTCGTGCCGAACAGCAGCACGTTGAGCTTTTCGTCCGGGATGCGCTTGATGGGCTGATCGAGCGGGATGTGATACTGGTGTGCCGCCGCTTCCAGCGCCTGCCAGTAGTAGCCGCCACCCTCGGCCTGCTGGCGCCACTCCATCGCGGCGATACCACCGTCGTTGACGCTCAGGTCGCGGTTGGGGATGACCAGGTCTGGGTCAATCTCCAGCTTCAGCCCCAACCCCTGGCAGCTCGGGCAGGCGCCGTGCGGCGTGTTAAAGGAAAATGTGCGCGGCTCGATGTCGGGCAGGCTGATGCCGTCGAAGGGGCAGGCAAAGTGTTCCGAGTACAGCCGGTCCAGCGGGGCGTCGGGCTTGCTCACATCGGCGACGATCAGTGTGCCGTTGCCCAGCTTCAGCGCCGTCTCCACCGAGTCGGTCAACCGCGTCTGGAACTCCTGGTACGCTTCCGCCACTTCTCGAGCCTCCGGCCTCTTACCTCCCGCCTCCGGCCTGCCCGGGATCACCAGCCGGTCCACGACAGCCTCGATCGAGTGCTGCTTGTAGCGGTCCAGCTCGATCTCTTCCGACAGGTCCAGCACGCGCCCGTTGACGCGCGCGCGGGTGAAACCGCTCTTGCGCAGGTCCTCGAATACCGGCTGATGGTGGCCCTTGCGCTCGCGGATCACCGGCGCTAAGATCAGCACCTTGGTGCCCGCCGCATAGCCCAGCACCGCGTCCACGATCTCCTCGGCCGACTGCGAGCGCACCTCGCGCCCACAGATCGGGCAGTGCGGCACCCCCACCCGCGCGAACAGCAAGCGCAGGTAGTCGTACACCTCGGTGACGGTGCCCACCGTCGAGCGCGGGTTGCGGCTCACCCCCTTCTGGTCGATGCTCACTGCCGGGCTCAGCCCGTCGATGTGATCGACGTCGGGTTTCTCCATCTGGCCCAGGAACTGGCGCGCGTAGGCCGAAAGCGACTCGACGTAGCGGCGCTGCCCCTCGGCGAAGATGGTGTCGAAAGCCAACGACGACTTGCCCGAGCCCGACAGCCCGGTGATGACCACCAGCTTGTCGCGCGGGATCTCGACGGTGATGTTCTTCAGGTTGTGCTCGCGGGCGCCAACCACCACGATCTTGTCTTGCGGCATGCGAGGGACCTCGGACTTACGATGGATCAACTGTTCTAGCAATCTAACATTATACCAAATCTCCATCGCCGGCCGAGCCCCCTCCGTGATAGGCAGCCAAGGCCCTCTCCAGGTCGTCGGAGCCGCCCGCGCAGGCGCGACCTTCAGCCGCGATGCCCGACCACCGACTTGTGGGAGCGGCTTGAAGCCGCGAAGCGCTTCCGGTCCAGGGCGGTGACGACACCCAGCCGCGCTGCCGAGCGCGCCTGCACTCCCCTGGCGGGGGCAGGTGCGCTCCCACCCCGCTGGGGCGCCCCGCAATGTGTGAGAGCTGCTTGCAGCCGCGACGGGAAGGCCCTACCCCCACCCGAAGGCCTGGTTCTCCCAGCCCAGCAAATCGCCCTCGATGTGGTCGGTCAGCCCCACCCGCTCCATCAGATACATCACCTGCGCGCGGTGGTGCATAGTGTGGGTGATGACGTGCCCGATGGCGCCGCCAAAGGTCTTGCGCCGGGGCGGGTCGTCCAGCGTATCGGTGAAACAGTCGTCATAGCGCCCCTCGCGCGCCACCCGCCGGGCGGCCTCGGCCAGGTCGCGACTGGCGCTGCCCAGGCGCTCCAGCAGGTCAGCGATCGTCGTCCCGTGATAATCCTGCACCGGCCGCTCGCAGATCAGGTCGGTCCAGGCCTCCAGGCTCACGATCATGTGCCGGAACGTCCGGCGCAGCGTGCGGCTGGTCGATGTCGAACTCGCGGTCGAGCGCCTCGTCGTTCAGCGCCTGGCAGGCCAGCAGCAGTTGCCGCGTCGTCCAGGCATCGTGGGCCAGCAGCCGGTCGAGCAGGTCCATCCTTCGCCTCCGTTTTCGAAATCTTCCGTCGCCGGTCGTCCGTAAGGGCGGCCAATGCGCTCGCATATACCCGCCCGCTGCGAGTGGCCCGACGCACAGCACACGTTGCACAGGTCATCCCGAACCCGGCGCCTTCGCGTCTGCCGGCCAGCAGTACTCCGCGGCGCCATCCGTTGATCCGTTGTGCCGCAGGCATCCGTTGACGCCCTACCGCGCCCGCCGCGCCACTGGCCCTTGCGGCGTGTCCTCCACCTCGAAGCCCGCCGAGCGGACCTCGGCCCGCAGCGCGTCGGCGTCTTGCCAGCGCTTCTCCCGGCGAGCCTGCTGCCGCCGCTCCAGCAGCGCCGCGATCTCCGCCGGCACCTCGTCCGCGCTGGGCTGCCACTCGGCCAGGCCCAGGCCCATCACCCGGTCGAACTCGAGCAGCGTGGCGCGCTTATCCGCTGGCGGCAGAGGACCGCGCGCCAGCTCCCAGGCCAACGCCAGCACGCGCGGCATATTCAGGTCGTCGTTGATGTCGGCCTGGAAGCGCTGCAGGAACTCGGCATCGGGCGTGCCTGGTCCAGCCGCCGACCATTCGTGCGCCGCGATGCGCAAGCGGTTGAAGGCCGTGGCAGCGCCTTCTAGCGCCTCCCAGGTGAAGTTGAGCTTGGCGCGGTAGTGCGCGCCCAGGCAGAAGAAGCGCCAGGCCAGCGGGTCGTAGCCGCGGTCGATCAGCGTCTGCAGTCGCAGGAACTCGCCAGCCGACTTCGACATCTTGGCCTCGTCAACCTGCAGGAAGTAGCCGTGCATCCAGAAGTTGGCCAGCCGCGTGCCGTAGCACACCTGCGTCTGCGCAATCTCGTTGGGGTGATGGACCATGATGTGGTCCTCGCCGCCGCAGTGGATGTCGAAGAACGGGCCCAGGTACTTGGCCGCCATGGCCGAGCACTCGATGTGCCAGCCGGGGAAGCCGGCGCCCCAGGGGCTGGGCCACTCCATCTGGCGCTGCTCGCCGGGCGCGCTGAACTTCCACAGCGCGAAGTCGGTTGGCGAACGCTTCTCGCCCACCTCCACCCGCGCCCCGGCCTGCTGCCCCTCCAGGTCCAACCGCGCCAGGTAGCCGTAGTCGGGCAGCCGTGAGGTGTCGAAGTACACCCCATCTCTGGCCAGGTAGGTGTAGCCCTTGGCTTCGATGCAGCGGATGAGGTCGATTTGCTCGGCGATGTGGTCGGTGGCCCGCGGCCAGATGTGCGGCGGCAGCACGTTCAGCCGCGCCAGGTCAGCCTGGAAGGCCTGGAAGTAGAACTCGGCGATCTCCCAGGCGCTCTTGCCGGTGCGGCGCGAGCCCTTCTCCATCTTGTCCTCGCCCGTATCGGCGTCCGAGACCAGATGGCCCACGTCGGTGACGTTCTGCACGTGCAGCACGCGGTAGCCATTGTATTCCAGCACCCGCCGCAGCACGTCCTCGAAGATGTAAGTGCGCAGGTTGCCAATGTGGGCGTAGTCGTACACGGTCAGCCCGCAGGCATACAGCCGAACTTCGGCCGGGTCAAGCGGCGTGAACTCGCGCACGCGGCGCTCGTAAGTGTCGAACAGGCGCAGAGGGATATCGGTCATCAGTCGTCCTTCCTGTTGTGGGGCTGATTATACGCCGGCCGCCGGTGGAGGACGACAGACAACCGGCGGCAACTGCACCCCTAGCGGGCGGGCTCGCCCGGCCCAACGGCGCCAGGCAACGAATCTCCCGCGGTTGGCCGATCCAGCCCGGAACCTGTTTGGCCGGGGCAGGACCGTCAGGCTCGGGCAAGCGCTCCTTGCTCGACCTGCTGGGCGGCAGCGACGGTCCGACCGCCGGCCAAGTGGAAGCCGCCGCTTGACAAGGACCACACTCTCGCTATAATTATGAACATATGAACAACTATTCATATATACGCGCGGGTTTTTGGTGATGAAGGTCAGCCCGCGCGCGGATGCGGCACTGGACGAACGCACGGCCGCCCAAGTGGCCGAGTTGTTCGCGGCCTTCAGCGACACCAGCCGGGTGCGCCTCATCGCGGCCCTGGTCGGCCGAGAAATGAACGTGGGCGCCCTGGCCGAGGCGGCGGGCATCAGCGAATCGGCCGTCTCGCACCACCTGCGCGGGCTGCGGCAGATGCGCCTCGTGCGGGCCCGCAAGGAAGGCCGCCAGGTGTATTACAGCCTGGACGACGATCACGTGGCGGCTTTGTTCCAGCAGGGCCTCGATCACGTGCGGCACGGCTAGGACGGTGTTGAATGGCTGAACAGACGATCGAATTGGAAGTGCCGCTGCTGCTGCCCGGCGTCGAGGCCGAAGACGATGCCTGTCTCGACCGGCTGGCGGCTGCCCTGCGGGACCGCGCCGGCCTGCAGCGCGCCCACCTGGAGCGCGGCCGGCAGCCAGCCGCGCTCTGCCTGCACTATGATCCGGAGCGGGTATCGCTGGCCGAGGTGAAACGCATGGCCGAGCGCGCGGGAGCCGAGATCGTTAATCGCTATCACCATACGCTGCTCCCGATCGAGGGGATGGACTGCTCGGACTGTGTCAACGTCATCGAGCACGGCGTCGGGAGGCTGGAGGGCGTGCTGGCCGCCAGCGTCAACTACGCGGCCCAGACGATGCGAGTGGAGTACGACGCTCAGAAGACAAGCCGCCGCGCCATTGAAAGGCGGGTCGTGGGCCTGGGCTACCGCGTGCCAGCGGCGGGTCTGCCAAGCTGGTTCGAGGCCAATCGCGAGTTCGTCTTCAGCCTGATGGCCGGGATGCTGCTGGCCACCGGCTGGGTGGGCGTGCGCTTCCTGGGCCTGCCCGCCCCCGCTGCCGTGAGCTTCTACCTGGCGGCGTACGCGTTTGGCGGCTGGGACATCGCCCGGCATGCCTGGCACGCGCTCATCGAGCGGCGCTTTGACACCGATCTGCTCATGGTGGCGGCCGCCCTGGGCGCCGCGGCGCTGGGCGAATTCGCCGAAGGCGCACTGCTGCTCTTCCTCTTCAGCCTGGGACACGCGCTGGAAGAGCGCGCGCTCGATCGGGCCCGCGCCGCCGTGCGCGCCCTGGGCGATCTGGCGCCCAAGACCGCCTGGCTGCTGCCGCCCGGCGGGCTCGCAGTCGAGGTGCCGGTCGAGCAGCTCCAACTCCAGGCCGTCGTCGTCGTCCGGCCAGGCGTGCGCGTGCCCGCCGACGGCGAGGTCGTCGCAGGCCGGTCGGGCGTGGACCAGTCTCCGGTGACGGGCGAATCCATCCCGGTCGACAAGGTCCCCGGCGACCAGGTCTTCGCCGGCTCCGTCAACGGCGAGGGTGCGCTGGAAGTGCGCGTCACACGCCTGGCGCGCGACAGCACCCTCGCGCGCGTGATGCGGATGGTGGAAGAAGCCCAGACCCAGAAATCCCCTACCCAGCAGACCATTGAGAAATTCTCGCGGGTGTTCGTGCCGGGCGTCTTGGTCGCCACCGGGCTGGTGATCGCCCTCCCGCCCCTGTTCGGCGCGCCGTTCGATGTGTCTTTCCTGCGCGCCATGACGTTGCTCGTGGCCGCCTCGCCCTGCGCCCTGGCGCTGGGCGCCCCGGCCGCGATTCTGGCCGGCGTGGCGCGCGCCGCGCGCGGCGGCGTGCTGGTCAAGGGTGGCGTTCATCTGGAGAACCTGGGCCGGCTCAACGCGATCGCCTTCGACAAGACGGGCACCATCACGCGCGGTGAGCCGGAGGTCACCGACGTAATTGCCTTGGGCGCGCGGAGCGAGTCTGAGGTGCTGGCGCTGGCCGCGGCCGTCGAGAACCGGTCGGGCCATCCGCTGGCGCAAGCGGTGGTGCGCGCCGCGCGCGCCCGCGGGCTGGCGCTGCCCGAGATCGGCGACGTCGAAGCGGTCAACGGGCGGGGCCTGAAGGGCCGCTGCCAGGGCCAAACCGTCCACCTGGGCAGTCCGGCCCTGATGCGGGAGGCGGGGATCGCCTTCGCACCCGAGGCGCTGCGGCAAATCGAGGAACTTCAGGCCGCCGGCCGGACGATCATGCTGGCGGCGATCGGCGCCGAGCTCCTGGGCGTTCTCGCGCTGGCCGACACCCTGCGGCCCGAGGCCGCGCCGGCGATCCGAGCGCTGAGGCAGAATGGCGTGCGCGAGACGGTGATGCTCACCGGCGACAACGCGCGCGTGGCGGCCGCGATCGCGCGGCAGGCCGGTGTCTCCGGCTATCGCGCCGAGTTGCTGCCGGAGGACAAGGTCGCCGCCATCCGCGCCCTAAACCACCAGCACGGCGTCACGGCCATGGTGGGCGACGGGGTCAACGACGCGCCGGCGCTGGCGAACGCGACCGTGGGCATCGCCATGGGCGGCGCCGCCACCGACGCGGCGCTCGAAACGGCCGACGTGGCGCTGATGGGCGACGACCTGTCGAAGCTGCCCTTTGCCATCGGCCTGGGCCGCGCTACGCGCCGCATCATCCTACAGAACTTGTGGCTCGCGCTGGGGGTAATCGTTGTCCTGATCGCGGCCGCGCTGAGCGGCTGGGCTGGCATCGGCCTGGCCATCAGCCTGCACGAGGGCAGCACCCTGTTGGTGGCCCTGAACGCGCTGCGGCTGCTCCGCTACGCGCCGCCGGCTTAGCCCGCTCCCGGCGACCCTCCCCGGCGCGCACCGCAACGCGCGGCGGGGATCGAGCAGCCTGGTATCTGACCGCGTATGCTTGCCCAAGACCCACTCCGCCGATTGCGCGCCAGCGAGCGCCGGCAGCATCGACACGCCCCGCTTTCCGACACCTGACCCATGAGCCTGCTTGTCGACCCCGACCGGCTGCAAACCGACTTTGACGCCCTTTCCGCCATCGGCGCCATCGCCGACGAAACTGGCGCGCGCGGCGTCCACCGCCCCTCGCTCAGCCCAGCGCATCTCGAGGCGCGGCGTTGGTTCCTGGCGCGCGCGGCCGATGCCGCCCTGGAGACGCGCGTCGACGCCGCCGGGAACCACTCGGTCATCCTGCGCGCCCGCCGGCAACCCGCGCCTACCCTTCTCTTGGGCTCACACCTCGACTCGGTTCCCAACGGCGGGCGCTTCGATGGCGCGCTGGGCGTGGTGGCAGCGCTGGAGGCTCTGCGCGTGATCCAGGCAGCCGGACTGGATCTGCCCGTGGACCTGGAGGCCATCGACTTTACGGATGAAGAGGGGACTTTGGTCGGGCTGCTGGGCAGCAGCGCTCTGGCAGGCTCGCTGGCCCCTGGCGCGCTGCACCAGCCGCGCGGCGGCCGCGCCGTGCTGGAGGCGGGGCTGGCGCGCGCCGGCCTGGACGAGGCCAGGCTGCTGACCGCCCGCCGCGACCCGGCCAGCCTGGCCGGCTATCTCGAGCTGCACATCGAGCAGGGCCCGCGGCTAGCGCGCGGCGCGCTGGCTATTGGTGTCGTCACAGGCATCGTCGGCATCACGTCTTACCGCGTCACCTTCATCGGTCGCGCCAACCACGCCGGCACCACGCCGCTCGACGCCCGCGAGGACGCCGGTTTGGGCGCCAGCGCCTTCCGGCTGGCCGCGCATGCCCTGGTGACCCGGGACTATGCCGATACTGGGGCCGTGGTCAACGTGGGGCAAATGAACTTCCAGCCCGGCGCCTTCAACATCATCCCCGGGCAAGCCGAGCTGGCGCTCGAGTTTCGGGCGGCCGACGCGCGCGGCCTGGACGAGCTGGAGGACGCGCTGCTCGGTCTGGCCGGGCTGGTGGCGCGCCAGCATGGTCTGCAGCTTCAGCTGGAGCCGGTAGGCACGTGCGCGCCGGCGCCGATGAGCCCGCGCGTCGAGGCCGCCATTAGCGCCGCGGCCGCCTCGCTGGCCCTGACCCACGCCCCGCTGGTCTCCGGCGCCGGTCACGACGCCCAGTCGCTGGCGCCGGTGACGCCCTCCGGGATGATCTTCGTGCCATCACGCGACGGTGTCAGCCACTCGCCGCGGGAGTACACCGGCTGGGACGACTGCGTGAACGGCGCCAACGTCTTGCTGCGCGCGGCGGTCAAGCTGGCCGAGGAGGCCGATCAGCCAACCACCGGCAGATAGAGATCGAACACTGCCGCCTCGTCGATGCCGTCCGCGCGGGCGCCCAGGCAATCTTCCAAGCGGTTCCTGCAATTGGCGCGGCCGCGCGTTCGGCCGGAGCGCGCTGCACGCGCGCTCCGGCAGGTGGGCATGAGCGCCGCCAGGCGCTACACTGCCCGGCTGGCCAAGGCGAGAAGCCCTAGCGGGCTGCGACGCTCAAACTCGGCAACGACCTTGAGGGCCAATCGCGGCTGCGAGCCCCAGCGTTGGCCAGGGCAGGTCCGCTACCGCGGTTTTCCGCTTGCGGGGTTTGGCCGTCAACATTCATCAGGCGCGCCCCCGCTCGGCGCCCCACATCTTTAATCCTTACTGGCCCTGCTAACACCTTGCGTCAGCATTTCGTGGTAGCATGAGCGCGGCCGGCACGACGGTGGATGCCGAGCCAGGCCCAGGCCGTGGGCGCGGCCGGCGCGACGACTGCGGCGCCAACCTGACGGCCCTCACGCCCGACGAAGCGTGCGCCATCTTCATGCTCAGTACGCCTGCACCGCTGCCCGAGGTGGGTGTCCGCCTGGCGCTCCGATCGGCGCGTGCGGCTGCGTTAGCGCCGGGGCTGGCGCGGGCGCCCGAAGCCAGGCGGTCGCCGGCGGGCCCGGCGCTGGCGGCCGGATCGCCGGGAGGCTCAACTTCCCCTTCCCTCGAAGCGGCGCGCGCGGTGGTGCTGAGCCGGGCCCGGGAAGTGCTGGCGTTGCGGCTCAGCGTGCGGGATTCTGCCGAGCAGATCGCCAATCTCTAGCGGGAGGCAAACGCTCAAGATGACCCAACCCCTGCAGATCGTGCAGCTGCCCCTTGGACCGGTGCAGACCAATTGCTACATCGCCGCCGACCCGGCCACGCGCGAGGCCGTGATCATCGACCCCGCCTGGGACGCACCGCGGCTGTTGGGCGTGCTGGCCGAGCACGAGTGGCAGACGCGCGCCGTGCTGCTGACGCACGCCCACTTCGACCACCTGGGCGCGGCAGCCGAGGTAGTGGCCGCTACCGGCGCCCCGTTCGGGGCGCATCCGCTTGAGCTGCCGATGCTGCGCAACGGCGGCGGGGCGGCCTTGTTTGGCCTGAACGTGCCCGATTGTCCCGAACCCGATTGGCTGCTTGAGCCGGGCCAGCCCGTGATCGCCGGGAGCGTGCGCTTCGACGTGCTCTTCGTTCCGGGGCACACGCCTGGTCACGTCGCTTTCTACCACGCGGCGGCCCAGGTCGTCTTCAGCGGCGACGTGCTCTTTCAGCAGGGCATCGGCCGCACCGATCTGCCCGGCGGGGACTATGCCACCTTGATGGGCAGCATCCGCGAGGTATTGCTGGCGCTGCCGCCCGAAACGACCGTCTGTCCCGGTCACGGGTCGGTGACGACCATCGGGAGCGAGCGGCGGGACAACCCGTTCTTGGCGGATTGACCGCCTATGGCTGTCCGCCGCGCGCCTCCAGCCGCGCCACGACATCCGGCAGTTGGCCCAGGTGCTCGATCTGCTCAAAGCCTCCCCGGGGCTGCTCGGCCTCGGCCACCAACTCGTGCGCCCAGGTGATGTGATAGGGCACATAGACCGCGTGCGCGCCCAGCGCCAGCACTGGCAGCACGTCTGAGCGAAGCGAGTTTCCCACCATCAGGAAGCGCTCAGGCGCCAACCCGTGCCGCGCCAGCAACCCCGTGTAGCTCTCACGAGTCTTGTCGCTGACGACCTCCACATGCTGGAAGTGCGCACCCAGTCCCGAGCGCGCCACCTTGGTCTCCTGGTCGAACAGGTCGCCCTTGGTAATGATCATCAGCGCGTGGTCCTGCGCCAACCGTTGGATGGTGTCCGCGGCGTGATCGAGCAGGCGCACGTCGGCCCGCAGCATATCCTTGGCCAGCTCGACGATGCGCTGGATGGCGCGCCCGTCGATGCGGCCGTCGGTGAGCTGGATAGCGGTCTCGATCATCGAAAGCGTAAAGCCCTTGACGCCGTAGCCGAAAACGCCCAGGTTGCGCATCTCGGTGGCGTAGAGCTGCGCGTCCAGCTCGGCCGTGTCGGCGTAGGGCGCCAGCAGCGTCCTGAACTCTTCCTGGGCGCCGGAGTACAAGTATTCCGTGTGCCAGAGGGTGTCGTCGGCGTCGAAGGCGATGATGTCCAGCATGGGTGCCCTCCCTCATCGTGGCTCAAGCGCGGCGTGGCGCTCGGCGGCCACGGCCTGGCCCGCGGAGCCTTGCGCCCAGGCCACGAAATCGCGGGCGGCGCCGGTCGGCTCACCGGCCGAGGCCGCCGCGAGCAATTGGCGCAGCGCCAGCGCCGGCCGGCCTTCGGCGCGCAGCGGCAGCGGCCGGACGCTTCCGTCCAGCGCCGGCCCGATCAGGTAGCCCACCGCGCTAGGGTTCTCCGCCACCATCGCGCGCAGGGCGTCCCAGGTGGGGGCCAGGCGCGCCGCGCGCGTCACGGCCGCCTCGGCGGCCGGCGCGGCGCCCCACAGCAACGCGGCAAAGGCCTGGCCGGCGGTCGAGTCCGCCGCGCGCGCCACCACCTGAACCTGGCCGGGCCCCGCGCCCAGGGCGGTCCACTCGGTGAGCTGGCCGGCAAACAGCGCCCGCGCCGTGTCGAGGTCAAGGGCCGCCAGCGGGTTGCCGGGGTGAACCACTACGGTCCAGGGCAAGTATGCCACAGGCGTGGCAAACAGAGCCGGATCGGGATCGGCGGTCAGCGCCAGATCAGCGCGGCCGGCTGCCAGTTCGGCGGCCAAGCTGCCGGCCGGGGCCAGCAGCGGCGCCACCACCACCGCCGGGTTGGCCTCGGCATAGGCCAGCGCCAGATCCCAGCCCAGCGGCTCCGTCAGGTCGGTGACCAGCAGGCGCACCAGCGCCGGCGTTGGCGGCGGGGAGGGCCGGGGCGCCGCGCAGGCCGCGCAGAAGAGCCCGGTCAAGAGTAGTCCGGCCGCAGCGCTGAGAGGCGGGCGAGCGCCGGACAGCCGGGGCGCGCGCGGCCCGAGTTGAACAGCGGGGATTGTCATGCCGGCTCCGCGCGCGTCGCGGTCAGGGCAGGCCTGTGACCACGACGGCCATTACCGCAGCGCTGCCACCACCAGGCACAGCGCGCTGGCCACGACGCAGTAAACGGCAAACCCATACAGCGAGCCCCGGGTGAGGTAGCGCAGCAGCCAGCGGATGCACAGGTAGCCCACGGCCATAGCGGCGGCGAACCCGGCCGCGATCGGCAGGACATACGCGCCGAAATTGTGAACATCCAGCAGGTCGTTCGCGGCGATGACGCCCGCGCCCACCATGACTGGCACCGACATGAGGAAGCTGAAGCGCGCCGCCGCCGGACGGTCGAGCCCGCGCGCCAGACCGCCCGCGATGGTCGCGCCCGAGCGCGAGACGCCCGGCAGGATGGCCAGCGCCTGCATCAGCCCGACGACGGTCGCGTCCAAAGCGTTGAGCGTCTCCAACCCGCGCAGGCGCTGGCTGTAGCGCTCGCTGAACACCAGCAGCGCCGCGGTCAGCAGCAGCAGCGCCGCCGTGCTCACCGGATCAGAGAAAAGGCCGGCGAAGAAATCCTTGAACAGGTAGCCCAGCGCCACCGCCGGCAGGGTCGCCAGTGCCACCAGCCAGCCCAGCCGCGCCTCGGGCGAGCCGAGCGGGCGGCGCTGCGCCAGCCCAGCCAGCAGGCCGCGCGCAATCGCTACCAGGTCGTGCCAGAAGTAGACGACCACGGCCACGAGCGTGCCGAGCTGCACCAGCACGTCGAACACGAAGGCCACCTCGTGCGGGAAGGCCCAGCCCACGAGCCACGGCACCAGCACCAGATGGGCCGACGACGAGACGGGGATAAACTCGGTCAAGCCCTGCACGATGCCGAGGACGAACGCTTGGAGAATGGACATGGGCAATCCGGGATATGAGGGCTATGCGGTGAATAAAGGGTCTCAAGGGATCCCAGGGACAAAGGGCCTCAGTTGGCAGGCTGGCCGCTGGTCTGATGGGTCTCCCGCGTCCCTTGAGCCTCCTGCGGCCCGGCAGGCCCTTCAGATCCGCCAGACCTGCGATAGCGCCCCAGGAACTCGGCGGCGTAGGCGGCGAAGGCGCCGGCCAGGATGGCCGCGCGCATTTCGCGCGCCAGCGTCAGCAGCAGGTGGACGTTGTGCATCGTCAGCAGCACCGCGGCCAAGATCTCGTTGGCATTCACCAGGTGGCGCACGTAGGCGCGGCTGAAGTTGGCGCAGCAGTAGCAGGCGCACCCTGGCTCAATTGGCCCCGGGTCGCGGGCGAAGGGCGCGTTCTTCAGGTTCAGGCGCCCGGTGCGCGTCAGCGCGGCGTGGTTGCGGGCCATGCGCGTCGGCAGCACGCAGTCAAAGATGTCGACGCCGCGCGCCACGCCGTTGACCAGGTCTTCGGGCGAGCCGACGCCCATCAGGTAGCGCGGCCGGCCGGCTGGCAACTCGGCGTCGACCACTTCCAGCATGGCGTGCATCTGCGCCTTGCTCTCGCCCACCGCCAGGCCGCCGATGGCATAGCCGGGGAAGTCGAGACCCACCAGGTAGCGCGCCGACTCGGCCCGCAAGTCGGGGAAGATGCCGCCCTGCACGATGCCGAACAGGGCCTGGTCGGCCCGCGTCTTGGCGGCCAGGCAGCGCGCCGCCCAGGCGTGGGTGCGCGCCAGGGCCTGCTGGTTGTAGGCGCGGTCCAGCGGCGGCGGGCACTCGTCGAAGGCCATGATGATGTCGGCCCCCAGGTTCTCCTGGATGGCGATCGACTTCTCGGGCGTAAAGCGGTGGCGCGAGCCGTCGATATGGCTCTTGAAGGTGACGCCGTCGCCGTCGATCTGGCGCGTATCGGCCAGCGAAAAGACCTGGAACCCACCCGAGTCGGTCAGCAGCGGCCGGTCCCACTGCATGAAGCGGTGCAGCCCCCCCAGGCCGCGCACTACCTCGTCGCCCGGCCGCAGGTAGAGATGGTAGGTGTTGCTCAGCACCAGGCTGGCGCCCAGCTCGCGCAGCTGCGCCGGGGTCAGCGCCTTGACCGTGGCGGCCGTGCCCACCGGAGCAAACACCGGCGTCTCGAGCACGCCGTGCGGGGTGTGGAAGCGGCCGGCGCGGGCGGCGCCGGCCGTAGCGACAAGGTCGAATTCAAACATGCGCAGCGCTCACCGGATCCCCCAGAACAGGGCCAGCCCGGCCAGCATAACGACGAACAACAACAGCGACAGCGGCAGGCCGGCGCGGGCGTAATCCTTGAAGGTGTAGCCGCCGGGGCCCATGACCAGCAGGTTGGCGGAGTGGGCGATAGGCGTGAGAAAGGCGGTCGAGCAGCCCAGGGCCACGGCCATGCCCAGCCCGCGCGGGTCGGCGCCGATGCGCTCGGCGGCGGCGATGGCGATCGGCGCCAGCACCAGCGGCGTCACCTGCCCGCTGATCACCTGGGTGAGCAATGTGGCCGCCCAATACAGCCCGCCGGCCACGGCCAGCGGCCCCAGGCCGCCGAGCCCGCTGACCAGCGCGCTGCCCAGCAGGGCTGCCGTGCCGGTGCTCGACAGCGCCAGGCCCAGCGGCAGCATGCCGGCGATGAGAAAGACTGACTTCCATTCGATCGACCGGTAGGCGTCGTTCATGTCCAGGCAGCCGGCCAGCAGCATCAGCACCGCGGCCGCGAAGGTCGCCTCGGCGATGGGCAGCACGTTGGCGGCCGCCAGCCCCACCGCCGCGGCCGTCAACCCCACCGCCAGCACCGCCCGGCCCGGCACGCGCAGCGGGCCGGTAACTTCTTCCAGCACCAGCAGCCCGGGCTCGTCGCGCAGCAGGTTGATCTTCGAGCGGCGCCCCTGCAGCAGCAGCGCGTCGCCAAAGCGCAGCGGGATCTCGGCCAGGGCTTCGCGCAGGGTTTTGCCTTCGCGCCAGATGGCTAACACGCGCAGATCGTACTTCTCGCGGAAGTGCATCTCGCGCAGACTGCGGCCGGCGAAGGTCGAGCGCGGCGCCAGGATCACCTCCACCAGGCTGATCTGGTCGGACGCCAGGTGTCCGGTCCAGCTTGGGTCGGCCGTGAGCTTCAGCCCGAAGCGGCCGAGGCCCTCGTCGTCGGTGGCGCCGGTGAAGAGCACCAGGTCGCCTTCCAGCACCTGGTCGCGCGGGGCCGGCGCCAGGTTCACGCTGCCGCCGCGAGATATGCCTACCACGTTAAGACCCAACTGCTCGCCCCACCGCCCTTCGGCCAGGCTCAGGCCAGCCATCGCCGAGCCGGGCTTGACGTAGGCGGCGGCCACGGCCTGCTGCAGGCCATAGGCCTCGGTCAGCGTGCCCATGGGCCGTTCGGGGCCTTCGCGCCCGCCCAGCCCGCGGCTGGGCAGCAGGCGGCGCCCGTACAACGCCATGAACACGATCCCGGCTGCCGCCATGGGCAGGCCCACGGGCACAAAATCCAGCACGCCGTAACCCCGCAAGCCGTTGTCGACCAGCGCCGCGCTGACCAGGATGTTGGCCGTGGTGAACAACGTGGCCATCCCGCCCAGCAGCGACCCATAAGACAGGGGCAGCAGCAGGCGCGAGGCGCGCAGATCGGCCTGGCGCGCCAACCCGATGACGGCCGGCAGCAGCACGGCGGCGGCCGCGATGGTGTTCATCACCAGCGAGAGCAGCGCCGTGGCCAGCATGACGACGAACACGGCGCGCGCCTCGCTGCCGCGCGCGGCGCGTGAGAGTGTCTGGCTAAGCACGCGCGTGGCGCCGGTGTGCTCGAGCGCGGCGGTAATGATGAAGAGCGCGATAATGGTGATCACGGCCGGGCGGCTGAAGCCCGAAAACAGCTCGGCGGGCGCCACCAGGCCGGTCAGGCCCAAGATGACGAGCAGCACCAAGGCCACCAGGTCAGGCCGCAGTCTTTCGGTGACGAGCAGCAGGGTGGCGCCCGCCACGAGCACAATCAGGAAGGCGATGGGCAGCGTCATGCGGGGGGGAATTATAGCAGTCTGCCACCCAGGGGTGGCACAAATCGGCCATCGTGCGGCGCGCGAAACTTTGGTATGCTCTGGGCGGCGGGACCAGGGCAGGCATGGCCTCTCAGGGCAGGAGTGAGGGCCTGCCCCTCGGGCGCCGCGGCCGGCCGTGCCGGCGCGCGGGGCCAATAGCAAGGTGGAATATGCGCATTGCTCACGTCTGCCAATCCTATCCTCCCATGATCAGCGGCGCCGCGCTGATGGTCGAGCGCCTGGCCCGGGGCCAGGCCGCCCACGGCCATGCCGTCTTCGTCGCGGCGGCCAGCGACCGCGGCCAGGCCTACCGCGCGAACCTGGGCGGCGTGGAGCTGGTGCGCTTGCCCAGCCATCCGAACCCGTTCCGCCGGCAGCAGCGCTTCGTCGCCTGGCCCGGCCCGGCCCTGCTCGCGGCGCTGAGGCGGTTTGCCCCCGACATCGTACACCTGCACGACCCGCTCGGGATGGGCCTGCCCGGCCTGAGCGTGGCGCGGCGCCTGGGCTGCCCGGTGGTGCTGACTCTGCACGCGCTGCCCAGCCTGGCGGCCCTCTATGCGCCCCCATTACCCGGGCTGGGCCGGTTGGTAGAAGCCGTCACCTGGCGCTTCTGCCGGGCCTTTGGCGCGCGCTGCGCGGCGGTGGTGCTGCCCAGCGCGGCCGCCGCGGCCGCGGTCCACGCGCGCGGCGGCCGCGCCGGCGTGATCGCCAACGGGGTTGACCTGGATTTCTTCACCCCAGAACCGAGCTATGACGGCGAGAACCGGGCACTGCGCGAGAAGTATCACCTCGATCCTGGCCTGCCCGTGATCCTGACCGTGGGACGGCTGGACATTGAGAAGCGAGTGCCGGTGGTGGTGAGCGCCGCGGCCGCCGCGCTGCGCGCCGCGCCGGCCCAACTGCTGGTCGTTGGCGACGGCACCCAGCGCGCGGCCTTGGAGGCGTTGGCCCGCCGGCTGGGCATCGCCGACCGCACTCGCTTCGCGGGCTTCGTGCCGCCCGAGGGCGACCTGCCTGGCCTCTACCGGCTGGGGCAGGTATTTGCCATCGCGGCTGAAAACGAAACCGAGGGTCTGGTGGTCGTGGAGGCTGCCATCTCGGGCGTGCCGGTGGTCGCGGTGCGGGCCACGTCGCTGCCCGACCTGGTGGACGACGGCCGCACCGGCTACCTGGTGGCGCCGCGCGACGCGGCCGCGATGGGCCGCTGCCTGCTAGAATTGGTGCGCGATCCGGTGCGCGCCCGGGCCATGGGGCTGGCGGGCCGCGCCCGGCTGGCGCCCAGCCACGGTATCGAGACAACCCTGGCGCGCTACGATCAGCTATACACCGAGCTGGGCGCGGCGGCCTGGCGCACGGCCGACATGGAGCGCTGGCACGCCCGAGCAGCGCGGCGTGGCGTGCCCAGACGGAAACACGTGGAGTGGCCGCGCTGGTGAGGCGAAAGCTGGACGCTGGACAGAATAGCTGGAGGCAGGCCCCAGCATGATGACGCCTGGAAGATGAGCGCCGGGATATGCAGGACTACCTGACGTGGGTTGAGACCGATGTGAGCGCCATTCGGCACAACACGCGCCGGCTGATCGAACTGGCTGGCGGCGCGGAGGTGATGGCGGTTGTCAAGGCCAATGCCTATGGGCATGGGGCCGAGGGCGTGGCGCGCGCGTCGGTGGAGGCCGGGGCCGCCTGGCTGGGCGTGGCGCGGGCGGGTGAGGGCCTGGCGCTGCGCGCGGCCGGTCTGAGCGCGCCGATCCTGGTGCTGGGGTATACGCCGCCAGCGCTGGCGGCCGAGGCCATCGGCCACGACCTGGCGCTGGCGGTTTACGAGCCTGAAAGCGCGGCGGCCTGCGCCGCGGCCGGGCGGGCGCTGGGCCGAACGGCGCGCGTACACGTCAAGCTCGACAGCGGCATGGGCCGGCTGGGCCTGCTGCCCCCGGACGCGCTCGCGTTCGTGCGCGCGCTCCACGGGCTGGAGGGGCTGGCGGTGGAGGGGCTGTTCACGCACCTGGCCGCCTCGGACCTGGCCGACCAGGCCGCGACCCTGGCGCAGTTGGCCGTGCTGGATGGCGTGCTGGCTGCGCTGGACGCGGCCGGGCTGCGGCCGGCGCGCGTGCACGCCGCCAACTCGGCCGCGCTGGCGCGGCAACCATCGGCGCGCTGCAACCTGGTCCGCAGCGGCATCCTGCTCTACGGGCTAGACCCGTCGGACGACGTGCCGTGCCCGCCCGGCTTCCGGCCGGCGCTGGCCTGGAAGACGGTGGTGGCGCAGGTAAAGACCCTGCCGGCCGGGCACGGCGTGAGCTATGGGCCTGAGTACACCACCACCAGCGCCGAGACCGTGGCGGTGCTGCCGGTGGGCTACGCCGACGGCTACCGGCGCGTGCCCAAGAACGTCAACGGCGTGCTTGTGGGCGGGCAGCGCTCGCCGGTGCGCGGGCGGGTGTGCATGGACCAATGCGTGATCGGGGTCAGCCACGTGCCCGGCGTGCGCGCCGGCGACGAGGTGGTGCTGATCGGCCGCCAGGGCGGCGAGCGCATCAGCGCCGAGGACGTCGCCCGGCGCTGGGGGACGATCAACTACGACGTGACCAGCGGCATCATGGCGCGGGTGGCGCGGGTGTATGTGTAGGACCCCCTACCCCGGCGCGGGCTTCTAGGGTTTGCCCTTGGCGAGCACCGAGCGCCGCCTGCGGCAGCCTGCCTCGGCCGCGCCGCCCCCAGGCGGCTAACCGGGCTATTCTTCGTCGATGCCGCCCGAACCCCTGGCCTTGTCTTTGCTGGCGCCGCCCTTTTGCGCTGGTGCTGCCGGGCGCTTGGCCATACCGCTGGGCGCGGCGGGCGCCGGGGCCTCGACCACGTTCACGTACTTGCGGCTGACGTAGCCTTCCTTGGCGGCAGCGCGCACCTTCAGCCAATCGCCGTCTTCGCCCAGGATCTCGAGCGCCGTGTTCGGTTCGAGGAAGGCAATGGGCGGCTCGAACTCCATGCCCGGTCCGGAACGCATTTTGAGATTGCCGGTGGTGGTCCCCGTCTTTGCCATGTCGATCTCCTTTCGGCCAGGCGCGAAGCGTCCCTGCAGCGGGGCGCGCGTCTAGATTGTAGCGCGGAAGACGGCGCGCGGCCCACGCTGTTCACAGGCCGCGTAGTACTCGTTCTCCGCTCCGAATTGTCCCATCTTGCGCGCCCGCGGGCGCCAGCCGAGCCACCGCGAAGGTCGGCTGCCCCGGCCGAGCGCCTGACGAAGGTCCGAGCACACCCGCGGCCGCGGCACACGTGGCGGAATACAGCGCGCGCGCTGGACCTGGCGCTGCTGGCCTTGGCCAAGTTCCCGTTGGGCTTGGTTCTGGCGCCGGCCTTGTGCGGGCTGTTCGCGGCGGCCAAACGCGGGGGACCGCCCTGGAGCGCGGGCGAGGTCGTATTGTTCGCCCTCAACGCGGAAGTGCTGGCGGTAGCCGCGGCCACGGGGGTCGCCGGCAGCTTCGGCACGGCCATCCGGCCGTGGCTGGGGCGCAGCGAGGCCGGCCGCTGGCGAAGGCTTTTGGCCGCTTTCCCGATCGTCACCCCGAGCGCGGACAAAGCGCACTTGACTTAGTTCGGGCGCGCGGCTAGACTCGACTTGAATCTGCCATATCACGTCCACTATTGGGGAAGAGCTCGCGCCCGGCGGCCGCACGGCCGCCGGGCCGACACCGAAGGGGCAAGCGCCGCGGGCAAGCGACCCGGGGCGTGAAACTCTCAGGTACCAGGGACCCCAACGGTGTGATCCTCTGAAAAGCGGGTGCGATGCTGGCCGCCAACGGCCGTGTCGCCCCCACCGACGGGGCAAGGCGCCACCCGCTCGCGGGCGCGCTGAATCTCTCAGGTTCAGAACAGAGGCCGCACTGCGCTGCTGAAGCCATGCGTCCGATTCCTGAGCCCGGGAGGCCCCAACCATGAGTTACCCCACCGATCTGAAGTACACCCGCAACGACGAGTGGGTGCGCGTCGAGGGCGACCACGCCACGGCGGGCATCACCCACTACGCGCAGGAAGCCCTGTCCGACATCGTCTACGTGGAGCTGCCGCAGGTGGGCGACAGCCACAAGCAGGGCGAAGCGTATGCGTCGGTCGAGTCGGTCAAGGCCGCGGCTGAGATTTACTTGCCCATCGGCGGCACCATCACCGAGGTGAACGAGGCGCTCAGCGGCGCCCCCGAAACCATCAACAGCGACCCGCACGGCGCCGGCTGGATCGCCAAGTTCACGGTGGCCGACGCGGGCGAGCTGGCCGGGCTGATGGACGCGGCCGCGTATGAGAAGTACTGTGAGGAGCGGAAGCAGTGAGTGCACCGACGTATTCTCCGCACACGGAACAAGACCGGGCCGCGATGCTGGCGGCGATCGGCGTCGACCGCGTGGAAGCCCTGTTCGACGACGTGCCGGCGGCGGTGCGCTTTCCGGCCTTGGACCTACCGGGGCCACAGGCCGAGATGGACACGCTGCGCGAGCTGATGGCGCTGGCCGACGCCAACGCCCACGCCCAGAGCAGCCTGCTCTTCCTGGGCGCCGGGGCCTATAACCACTTCAGCCCGTCGGTCGTCAACTACATCATCCAACGCGGCGAGTTCCTGACCGCCTACACCCCCTACCAACCGGAGGTATCGCAGGGCACGCTGCAAGCCGTCTTCGAATACCAGAGCATGGTCGCGGCGCTGACCGGGCTGGACGCGGCCAACGCCAGCCACTACGATGGCGCGACCTCGATGGCCGAGGCGGTGATCATGGCCTTCAGCCACGGGCGCGAGAAGCGCCGCAAGGTGCTGATCTCGCCGGCGGTCCACCCGCAGTACCGGCAGGTGGTGCGCACCTACACCCAGGGCATGGGGCTGACCATCACCGGCGACGAGGACCCCAAGGCCACGCTCTCCGGTCTGGCGGCGCGGCTCGACGGGGACACAGCGCTGCTGATCGTCCAATCGCCCAACTTCTTCGGGCAGGTGGAGGACCTGGCCGGGCTGGCCGGCCAGGCGCACGCGGCCGGCGCGCTGCTGTGCGTGGCGGCCGACCCGGTGGCGCTGGGGCTGCTGGCGCCGCCCGGCCACCAGGGCGCCGACATCGTGGTGGGCGAGGGCCAGCCGCTGGGGCTGCCGCTGTCGTACGGCGGGCCGTACCTGGGCTACTTCGCCACGCGCAAGGAATACGTGCGCAAGATGGCCGGGCGCCTGGTGGGCGAGACCCGCGACCGCAACGGCCAGCGCGGCTACGTGCTGACGCTGTCGACGCGCGAGCAGCACATCAAGCGCGAGAAGGCCACCTCCAACATCTGCACCAACCAGGGGCTGATGGCGCTGGCGGCCACGGTGTACCTGTCGACGCTGGGCAAGCACGGCCTGCGGCGGGTGGCCGAGCTGTGCTGGCACAAGAGCCATTACGCCGCGGCCGAGATCGCCCGGCTGCCAGGGTTCCGCGTGGACACCAGCCGGCCATTCATCAAGGAGTTCGTCGTCCGCTGCCCGCGCCCGGTGACCGAGATCAACCGCTACCTGTTCGACGAGGCCGGCATCATCGGCGGCTACGACCTGGGCCAGGACTACGCGCACCTGGCCCAGCACATGCTGGTGTGCGTGACCGAGATGAACAGCCGCGACGACATCGATCTGCTGGTGGAAACATTGGCGGAGATGGAGGACCAGACATGACCGAACCCATCATCTACGATCTTGGCCGGCCGGGGCGCACGGGCGTGCAGCTGCCCGAGCCCGACGTGCCGCTGACCGCCATCCCCGCCGGGCTGCAGCGCGCGGAGCTGGACTTGCCCGAAGTGGACCAGCTGACGGTGGTGCGCCACTTCACCCGGCTGTCGAAGCTGAACTATTCGATCGACCAGGGCATGTACCCGCTGGGGTCGTGCACCATGAAGTACAACCCGCGCCTGAACGAGGACACGGCGCGGCTGCCGGGCTTCGCCGCCAGCCACCCGCTGCAGGACCCGGAGACGGCCCAGGGCAGCCTGGCGCTGATGTTCCAGCTGCAGGAGTGGCTGAAGGAGATCGGCGGCTTCGCGGGGGTCAGCCTGCAGCCGGCGGCCGGGGCGCAGGGCGAGTTCACGGGGGTGCTGATGATCCGCGCCTATCACCAGGCGCGGGGCGAGGCGCAGCGCACCAAGATGCTGATCCCCAACTCGGCCCACGGCACCAACCCGGCCACCACCAGCATGGCGGGGCTGCAGGTGATCGAGCTGCCGTCGGACGCACGCGGCAACGTGGACCTGGCAGCGCTGCGCAAGGTGATCGCCGAGCAGGGCGCGCAGATCGCCGGGCTGATGATCACCAACCCCAACACGCTGGGGCTGTTCGAGGAGCGCATCGAGGCGGTGGTGGAGGCGGTGCACGGCTGCGGCGGGCTGGTGTATGGCGACGGCGCCAATATGAACGCCATGGTGGGCGTGGCGCGGCCGGGCGACCTGGGCTTCGACGTGCTGCACTACAACCTGCACAAGACCTTCTCGACCCCGCACGGCGGCGGCGGGCCGGGCTCGGGCCCGGTGGGCGTGTCGGCCAAGCTGGCTGACTTCCTGCCCGGCCCGGTGGTGAGCATCGTGGACGATGGCGGCGACGACGAGCCGCCGCTGTATGGCTGGGCGCAGCCGGCCAAAAGCATCGGGCGGCTGAAGGCCTTCCACGGCAACTTCGGGATGCTGGTGCGGGCCTACACCTACATCCGCGTGCACGGCGCCAGCGGGCTGCGGGCCAACTCGGAGAACGCCGTGATCAACGCCAACTATCTGCTGGCCAAGGTGCGCGAGCACTATCACCTGCCCTACGACCGGGTGTGCATGCACGAGTTCGTGGTGGAGGGGGTGTGGCCAGACGCGCCCGGCGTGCACGCGCTGGACGTGTCGAAGCGGCTGATCGACTATGGCTTCCACCCGCCGACGAACTACTTCCCGCTGATCGTGCACGAGGCGCTGATGATCGAGCCGACCGAGACCGAGAGCCGTGAGACGCTGGACGCCTTTGCCGAGGCGCTGGCCTCGATCGCGGCCGAGGCGCACAGCCAGCCGGAGGTGCTGCGCGAGGCGCCGCACACGGCGCCGGTGGCGCGGCTGGACGAGGTGGCGGCGGCCAAGCAATTAGTGCTGTGCTGCCGGCCGGCGTCGCTGGGCGAGCCGGTGGCGGCGGCGTAAGCGCGCCGGCAGGTTTTCGACGGCGCCGAGGCGAGAGCTGAGGCGCCGTTTTCGTTTTAGTCCTGGATCGGGGATTTTGGATCTGGGACAGGCACCCTCTGGGGCGGGA